>DAIDGW010000217.1 GCA_027452245.1 Acidobacteriaceae bacterium | reverse complement strand
CGGCTCGTGCACGTTTGATGTCACTTTTGGTTCCCACCAAAAAGGCACGTTCACAAGCGAGGTCATCGTTACCGATACCGACGCGGGCAGCCCGCAAACCGCAACCCTCACGGGAACGGCAGTGCAGTAGCGCTGGTGCCTGACCATCTCGTATGGCTTGGCCGGCTGCCGGGCTAAACCTGGAATGAACCAGGGCCTCGCTGCTCGACCCGCATCTGCATCCCGTACTTCGGCCTTAATGTAATCAGGGGCTGCGGCTCGACTTTGTGTCCGGGAGGGAGCGACAACTTCCAGCGCTGCGCCAGAGTTGCGAGCACCAGCACGCCTTCCATCCACGCGAACGACTCGCCGATGCACTGGCGCGGGCCGGCGCCAAACGGGAAATAAGTGAACTTCTGACGGGCCGACTTGCCTTGAGGGGTAAATCGTTCGGGATCGAATCGCAGGGGATCGGGAAAATAACGCGGATCGCGATGCGTGACAAACTGGCTCATCAAGACGGTGGTTCGCGCAGGAAGAAAGTATTCTCCGAGGCGAAAGTGCTGCAGGGCATAGCGTCCCATGGCCCATGCCGGTGGATAGAGGCGCATGGACTCGGCGAGCACCATCTCGACATACTTGAGCCGGGGGATGTCTTGGTAGCGCGGCGGACGTCCCTGGAGCAGGGTGTCGATTTCCTGGTGCATGCGGCGCCGGCATTCCGGATTTTGCGAGAGCAGATACCACGTCCACGAGAGCGCGTTGGCAACGGTTTCGTAGCCCGCGAGAAAAATCGTGATGACCTGATCGCGCAGCGCCTGTTCCGATTCGCGGGTATGCTCGGGCGCGGCGGCCAGCATCAGATCGAGCAGGCTTCCGTTGTCGCTTTTCTGGCGGCGATGCGCTTCGATCATGCGGTAGACGACGGCATCGATGCGGTGGCGCGCTTTCACGAAGGCCCTCAAGCCGGGAGGACGCAGATGCACCAGCCACTCGGCCGCAGGGAGGATGATCAGAAAATTGTAGAGGCCCATGATGCGATTAATGGCCGCGGCCAGTTCGAAGGCTTCATCCTGGAGATTGGTGGCGAAGAATGTGCGCGCGACGATGTTGAGCGTCAGGTGCATCATGTCGAGGGCGATATCGCGGCGCTCGCCGGCTTGCCATGCCTCGCGCATACGGAGCGTCTCGTCGACGATCGCAGACGCGTATTCGGGAATTCTCTGCCGGTGAAATGCGGGTTGCGCTACCTGCCTTTGGCGGCGGTGCTCCGCCCCTTCGCTGGTAATCATGCCGCCGCCGAGCAGCATCTTCGAGCGGCGCACCGTGCGTTCCTTCACGAAATTGTCGTTTTGGACGACCAGCACTTCTCGAATGTATTCGGGATGATTCAGGAACAAGATGTGATGGTGGCCGATCTTGTAATGCGCAATGTCGCCGTACTCGGCTGCCAGATGCTGAAAGAGCAGGATGGGATTGCCGGGGCGGAACTTATTCAAGGCAAACCAGAGAAGGTTGCGCTGCAAACCCGGAGGGAAGACATATTGCTTCCCGGTATCCGGGGAGATTGCGGCATTTTGGGTGGCAGCACTACCCATCTGTTCAGTGTAAGCGGTCGAAGGAATGAAAGGAATCCGACGGCGGGGAATCAGACGGGTTTTGATTCTGAGGGCGTTTTCAAGGGGAGGATTTTCGCTTTGCGCAAAATCTTTCTAGTCAGGCCGGTCAAAGCAACTTGCGGAAGCCGTTCGGCGCGGAACCATTTTCCAGCGAGGTCTGGCGAGGCGGGAAGACGCCAGACGCGCACAGTGTAGTCCGTGACTGTGATGGAGTGCCGAAGGGTAAATAAGAGCCGGACGTCAGGGATACGCGTGCGGCTGCCGTTGTTTTGCGAGCTAGCGGGGGAGATCTGCGGCAATTCCCACATATCCGGCATGAGGGTCGCATCTTTGGCTCGCCTTACCAGGCAAACCTTGCCGTCCTGCTGATGGAGAGTGTAATGAATGGTGCGTTTCTGTTGTGGAGCAGCTTTCCCTGTGATTTGCAATTCTCCTCGCGCTGCGCAGACATTCACGACCGGACAAGTGAGGCAGCCCGGGTTTCGGGGTGTGCATACGGTCGCGCCGAGTTCCATGACCGCCTGGTTGAAGTCGCCGGGACGGCTGGAATCGAGCATGGCTTGCGCGCAGGTCCACAGCTGGCTTTGGGACAAGTTTCGTCCGGAAACACGCTGTAAGACGCGCTCGACATTTCCGTCGACGACAGCGACAGGCTCTCGGAAAGCGATGCTGGCGATGGCCGCGGAGGTGTAGCGGCCAATGCCGGGGAGATGCTGAAGCTCTTTTGCGGAATTCGGAAAGGTTCCGTCCCGCTCTTTCACGATTACTTTGGCAGCGGCGTGCAGCATGCGCGCGCGGCGGTAATATCCCAGGCCGCTCCAGGCCGCGAGCACTGAGCTTTCGCGAGCGGAAGCCAGTTTTTGCAGAGTGGGGAATCGGCGCAAGAATTCTTCATAATGCGCGATCACGGCCGCGACGCGTGTCTGCTGCAGCATGATTTCTGAGAGCCAGATTCGATAAGGATCGTGCGTCTCGCGCCATGGGAGGCGGCGGGCGTGGAGGTCATACCAGGCAAGGACCTGGTGGCGGAAGGCCTGGGCGAACTCGCTGTCCTGTGCTGAAGAATGCTGTGCCATCGCAATGCGGAATTCCGAGCAGAGAGGATACGCTATCGCATCGGGAGTTCATCCCACAAGCGTGCGCAAACAAAAAACCAGCGGCTAACGATCGCCGCTGGTTACTCGACAGAAAAAATCGATGTTTAGAAACCGTGTCCGGGATGGTGCTCGTTTTCCCGCGGAGGAGCAGAGTCACGATGCTGCGGAGGCGCCTGCTCGCGTCGCGGGGCGGATTCACGCGGCTGCGGATTACCCCGGGGCTGGCCCTGCGGACGGGCGTTATTCTGTGGCCGTGATTCGTTTTGCCGCATATTGTTTTGCGGCCGGTTCATGTTTCCCGACCGATTATTCGACGGAGGGCTGAACGGCCGAAAGCCGTCATTGTTGCGGGTTGCGCCGGGGGTTGCCCCGGAATTCTGGGCCACGCGTTCGGCCGGCATGTCAGGTCCACGGGCTTGGCGGGGAGACATTGCGGGCGCATGATAGGCTGCGCCCGCGGCGCGGGCAGCAACCGCAGAGTGGAAATCGCCCGGCCTTGCCGTGGCTGCAATCGCGGGGCGTCCGTGATTTACGGTGGCACGAAGTTGCGGGTTGCGTTCCGCCTGCTGCATTTGTTGCTGCTGAGCAGCCAATGGCGGCTGGTGCGTTTCACGCTCCGCCGCCATCTCCTGCGGAGTGGGGCGGGCCACTACGCCTCCAGTTCCTCCGTTATAGCTGACGTGCGTCACATTGTTAACAACAACGGTACGGTTGTAGACATTGGTCACATTGACGACATTTACGTTGGTAACTGAGCGGTTATAGAAGAACTCTCTGCCCCGCCACTCTCCTCCGGCGAAGCCCACGCCTGCGTAGCCGAAACCATAGTTGATGCCCCCATAGAAACCGATGTGGGGCCCCCAATATCCCGGGTGCCAGAGGTACAAGCCGCCGCCCCATCCCCAGTAGCCAGGCGTCCACAACATGCCAACCGGAGCCATAACCCAGGTTCCAGGCACCCAGTAGTAGCCAGCATCATCGTTCCACGCCCAATATCCGGGAGTCCACATATAGCCCGGTCCGGGGCAGATGGGCTGCGCGTAAACTGGCAACGCGGGTGGACCAATTCTCACGGAGATGAAAACACCCGCGAATGAGGCCGAGGAGAGGCCGAGCAGCATGGTGACCACTAACAACCATCGGGTAATGTGAGCGTGCTTCATATGTGATTTCCTCGCAACGGAGTTATTACACTCACGATGCCGTTTCCCGCCTACCGAAAATTGCTTCCGGCGGCGATCCCAGTCGGCGGAGTAGCTGCCAGTATAAACACGCCAACACCCGAGATGTTGCTGCGCAAGGAAACGGCCCTACACGGAGGTTCAGAGGCGGAAAATGCAGTGGGTCCATGAGATTGGTTTCGTCACGGACCCACCTATTTACTTACTTTCTCTTACTGTAAGCACTGCGACACCTCGAGCGCTATGGCAAGAGAGTGGCGGCAAGCACAGCGACGTGCGCATTGTTGGGCAGAGTAATGCTCTGCACAACTTTATTTGGGTTCAATGCGAAGCGATACGCATACAGATTAAAGGTGCGCTGGTCTTTGGTACCGTTCGCGTCATTTCGATACGCCATAGCAACGCCTTCCAACTCACCCGCGTATTTCTGT
Source organism: Acidobacteriaceae bacterium (assembly GCA_027452245.1). GTDB lineage: Bacteria > Acidobacteriota > Terriglobia > Terriglobales > Acidobacteriaceae > Sulfotelmatobacter. The sequence goes on along the minus strand of DAIDGW010000217.1, from coordinate 133,897 downwards.
GGCGTATACCAATCGCTGAAGTTCTGAGTGAAGTTTGTACTCGATCCATCAGTATAAGTAACAGTCAGAGTTTGGGAGGTTTGATTTCCCTCGATTCCCGTAGCGAGCAGCAGAAGACCCGCGGATTTAACCTGGGGCAACGGAATCACCTGGCCGGCTGAACCGATGGCATCGAGTTCGTTGGCCGCGCCGAGATTCAAGAGATAACCATTCAGAACGCGCGCAGCGGTGAGCAGATTCGCCGAGTAGGAGTAGCCTGCACCGTCGAGTCCGCCAGTGGTGTAGGTTGTGCCATCGGTGTAGATCCCATAGAGGTTATATTCGGAACTCAAATCCACTTGCGTTCCACCTCCGGTTGTACCGACAGCGGCGCTTACAGCCAGAGTAAATGTAGCTGTTTCAGTGGTACTGCCAGAGGTTCCTGTGACCGTCACGGTGGTGGAACCCGTGGTAGCGGAAGGACTCGCCTTGAGCAATATCTTCCGCTGGCCGCCCGTGCCCTGAATCAGGCTCTGGACACCCCGGGGCAGGGTCGAAAGGCTGAGATTCACTCTACCGGTGAAACCACCGAAGGGCTTGATCGTAATCACGGCACTTGCAGTCGAGCTTTGGTTCAGGAACACATTCGTCGGTCCTGAAAGCGTAAACCCACTGCTAGCTACGGCGTTATTGATAGCACTGGCGTACTGCGCCGCAAGTCCGGTCCCGACAAAATCATCGTAGAGCCACATGAAGCCGCCGACGATGCCGCACTCGCTATGCCAGCCAGACATGATCGTTTGGACCTGGCTGGGTGTATCGACCTGATCCCACAAGCCCGGGAAAACGGGAACGGAACCGAAATTCCATCCCACGCAGGGATTATTTCCGCTGCCGCCTGCATAGGCCTGCAGGTGTACACCGTCTACGGTGCCAGGGAGTTGGCTATTAATTTGTGAGACAACGTTGGTCCAATAGCTGTTGTTGTCGAAAGGATCGGGCATTACGTGATAACCCAACTGGCCGAGCATGACGCCGAATGCAATTGTGGTCGGCGAGTTGAAACTGTTTTCATCATCGAAATCAATTGCGTCCAGCGCGGGAATGGCGGCCTTCAACGCGGCAAAATCCTGGTAAAGGATGCTGTTCGGGCCTGTACCCTGCGAGTTGACGAGCGCAGTGATGTTTTCCCAGTCACCGTAATTGGAGGATCCCACGCTGAAGGTGACCCTTTTCACGGTGCCTTGCTTCAAAAGCGCCATGTTTCCGGGGAAGTCGGGGTGAGTCTGGTTGCCAATGTAAACGCCGCCAGACGTGAGCGGGAATTCGCCATTAAAATTCAGATCGCCCGTGCTGCCTACTTCAACGCTCCATACGATAGCTTCGGTAAAGCCGGAGTGCTCGATTTCCGTAATGTTGTTGGCTGCATTCTTATAAAACGGACCGCCGCCAAATATTCCGGTGAACCCAGTCTGCGCAAGTGCTGTCGCAGCTGAGAGCGAAATGGTGAACAAAAGAAAAAAAGCCAGCCGAAGGATGGCCGTTTGACGAGACGAACCTGCGAACCCCACATCTGTTAAGCGCTTCACATGATCTCCTGAGTGGTTAAATCGGTGGGGTACTCGCAGTCGTGCGCACGGGCGCTTACAGGAATAACGGCACGAAACCGGCCCCCAGCGGCGCCCCAGATTATACTTCAGAAATCCCGCCGTAACCCAGATCAGACGCTGGATTTGGCGCAAAGCCGTCGCAAGCACTGTGAAGAAACTTGCAATGTCCTGGCCCGATCTTCAGCCCCGAGTTCTGGCCAAATAATCCTGGTTCTGACGCAGTTGCCAGAGCCCGATGGTCCCCAGCACCATCAGGTTTGGAAAGAGCAGCGGGGCCATGGGGGGCGCGCCATAAATGAAATTGTTAAAGGCATGGATAGAGGGGCCTGTTAGATTTCCCATGGTGTGCAGAACGAATCCCCACAGGCCGACACCTGCTTCCAACACTAAGACTGCGGCGCAAAGATCGATGAACAGTCGCGACACGGTGACGATTAAGGGGACAGTGAGAAAACCAATCGCAATCGCGCTGGCGACGACGGGCGCCCACTCAACATGGTAGAAAAATCCATTTTCGGCATGATCCGCCAGGCTGAATACGAAGTTGCCGAAGAAGCCGCCGAGCGTGAACAGCAAGATCCACTGCGCCCACTCAAGCGACTCTGAATCGATCATGCGGTTCATTACCAGCAAGAAGCCCAGACCCGTATAGGCCAAGGGCGCGGCGAAGGGAGCCGAGTAGGTCAAGCTCTGAATGGTCCGCTGGTAGAAGAACCGGCTTTCGAGATGAAGGATGACTCCCGTGAGGCCGACAAAGATCGCCGTCCAACCGACTAAGTGACCCAGAATTTTCCAAATGGAGCGGCGATGTTTTCGTTGTGTCAGCGCCAGAATCAGAACGATCGGTGCTGTCGCGGAAAAAAGCAGGGGGATATATTCCGCTCGATTCCGGAACTGATTTACGGAATGCGCCAGGTAGATGTCGAAGGTCAGGAAGCCGATGTTCAGGACAGCGAAAGCCTCGACCCAAAGCTCCGGCTGATTCCAGCAGCGCTCACTTGGACCGGGCATGTTCTCTCCTCAGCGCAGTGGCCATCGAATCAAGTTGAACTGTCCGTTCCAGCATCGGATAGTTCCCGTGCCATTGCACGAAGTCTGCTCCTCCCATGAACGCCCCATGCTTGCTGGTGCGGCCATCGTAATGCCACAGATTGAAGTAAACGAAGTCAATGGGATGCGAGAACGCTGGTCCGGTGAGGATACCGTCTTTGTGTAATCCATCCATCAACTCTTGGGCAGACAGCACTCTTTGATTTGTGACTTCCACGACCTGTTCTGCCTGGCTATAAACGCGGTCGATGATCGCGGGGGTGTGACACTGGGAGCAGACTTGCTTCATCCTGGCCTGCGCCTCGGCATAATTCGGGCGCTTGCCCGAGATGGCATTCGCCAGGTAGTACGAAAGGCGCTCGGAAGTGTCGTGGGTCACACCAACACCGTTGATTCCGCTCATGTGACAGGTCGCGCAGGTGGGCACAAACATATCGCGGGTAGTTAGAGTCTTGGGCGGGGCATCCAGATTGAGCAACCTCTCCTGCGCCTGAAACATCACGCCGTGCTTGGATTCTTCGTAGATCTCGATCTGCGAATGATCCGGTCCCATGTGACACTGCCCACAGGTGCTGGGCAGACGGGCGATTCGAACTGAACTGGTATGCCGCGTATGGCAAGCCGTGCATGTCCCGATTGTGCCGTCGTCGTTGGGCTTGCCAACGCTGTGGCATTGTTCGCATCCGCTAGTCATCGCGGAGCCGCCTTCCAAGTGCGCAATAGGATTTGGCGGCCTGCGCGTTCCGCCGGGTTGATACGTCTCGGAGAAGTTGACCTGCTCGGCGGTGAGTCCTTTCTCTCCGTAAACCGCCGCCCACGCCGGAGCGGCATGCCGGCTGCGCAGAAACTGCTGATATATGTTCTCGTGGCAACTGCGGCAGTTGCCCGCCGTGAGACTGGTTGAGATAACGAAACCGTGATGGTCTTTCTTCTGCTGGCCGACTGCAGGCTGATGGCAGTCCAGGCAGTTCACACCTTTGCGGGCATGCACGCTCATCTCGTATTCATGGACAACCGAGTACTGTGTTCTCAGGTGGCATTCCGCACATTTCCCACTGGCGCGTATCAGCGCGGCACTCGGTTGCTCAGTTTCGACCTTTGGCCTGGCCTGATTGAAAAGAAATGCCCCCAGTACGAGGGCAAAGGCAATGACCACTGCGATGAAGACGGTTCGAAAAGGCATGCTAATCCTTGACCTCCCAGTTTGTCAGGATCTCTTTCTTGAAAGGTCGGACGGTATTTTAACCGCTTTCAAAGCGGGTGATATTTTTCGCGCTTTCCGGGGATGTAAAGAGAATCAGCGGCAGTGGCGAAGGATCGTAAGAACCACGATCGCACCCAGGCGAGCAGCCACGAGAATTCCGGCGAGGACGAGCGCGACGGTAAAAACTACGCGTTCGAAACGGTTCAGTTGCGACCCAGGAACTACCATCAAGCACCGCCGATACTCTTAAAGGTATTCGCAATGCAAAGTTCATGCCGTGAGGCAGATCACAGCAATTTAGACAGTTCCTGATGGGTCAGAGGTCCACTCCTAACGTGTACTTCTGGTAACTGGTGCCCTTCTTCTGTGATATATACACTCCATCTAATTATCTGTAAGAAGTGCGTACACGGCGCGAGCCTGAAAGAGTCTTCTCGCGAGGGCGCATTGACTGGAAAGACCAGGATCGAGCAACAGACCGGGGAACCATGTCATCATCTGCACCAGTTCCCGTTTGCCCTTTTGCGGACGTTGTTTGGCCTGCTCTTCCTAATGTCCGCTACAGCGGTCGCAGCACAGATCTCCCCTGGAGCATTGTCTCGGGCGCATCAATCGCTCGGGGGGCCGACGAATTGTGCAAGTTGCCACAAGTTCGGCGGTCAGGCAGCGCTGAAATGTCTCGACTGCCATACAGAAATTGCCTCGCGGCTAAACCAACATGCCGGGCTGCACGCAACCTATAACATGTCTGCGGGCACCAGCCGCGAATGCGCCAAGTGCCATTCGGAGCATAACGGCGAGGATTTCCCCCTGGTCAAGTGGAACATCCAGGCTTTTGATCACCGGCAGACCGGATACCCACTGGAAGGGAAACATGCGGGACTGAGTTGCAACCGGTGCCATGCACCGGCGCACATTTCTCCGCAAGAACAATCGATTATTAAAGTCAAAGACTTACGGCGGACTTATCTGGGACTTTCAACTAACTGCGCCAGCTGTCACCAGGATCCTCATAACGGACGGCTGGGCAACACCTGTCAGCAGTGCCACAACTTTGTAGATTGGAAATCGATCGACGCAGCGAGATTTAACCACTCGATAACGCGATATCCCCTGACCGGTCTGCATGCACTGGTGGGATGCGCGAAATGTCACACGCCCGGATCTGATAACAAGCCCCGCTATACAGGAATTGCTTTCAACACATGTTCGGACTGTCACAATGATCCGCATCGTGGAAGCTTCTCCCAGACCTGCGAATCGTGCCACACCACTGGCGGCTGGAAGAAGGTGTCACTGCAATCCGTTGCCGAGAAGTTTGATCACTCCAGAACGAAATTTCCGCTTAAAGGCAAACATGAACGTGTGAGTTGTGTGCAGTGCCATGCCAGCGGAGACTTCAAGAAACCACTGGCCTTCGCCCGCTGCATGGATTGCCACAAGCCGGATCCGCACGGCGGTCAATTTTCAAAGCGCGCCGATGGCGGCGAGTGCGCATCCTGTCACACGGTGGAGGGATGGAAACCGTCTCTGTTCACAGTAAAGGATCACGCCTCTACGGCATATCCGCTGAAAGGCGGCCATGCGAGACTGCAGTGCGCGCAATGCCATACCCCGAAAGGCAAAGAAACGCTGTTCAAGATGAAATTTGAGCGTTGCACAGATTGTCATAGCGACCGGCATGCGGCACAGTTTGCGGGGGCTCCCTACTTCAACGCGTGCGATCGTTGCCACACGGTCGACTCATACAAGCCTTCGACCTTCAGCCTGGCGCAACATCAGCAGACGAGGTTTATATTGGCGGGCGGCCACATAGCTGTGTCCTGCGCGGATTGCCACAAAGAATCTGGATCGTTTCAACCCAAACCTGCCGTCGTTTATCACTGGGTAGATCTGAATTGCACAACTTGCCATCAGGACCCGCATAAAGGGCAGTTTAAGAGCCGTATGCAGCAAGTGAAGGCAGACGGGACTCCCGCAGGATGTGAAGCCTGCCACTCGACGACGTCGTGGAAAGAGCTTTCGCGCTTTGATCATGCTACAACGAAGTTCCCGCTGGTGGGGGCTCATCGCGCCACTGCCTGCATCGACTGCCATAAACCCCCAAATCTTGAAACCAAGCTGATCAATGTGGATTTCAGCTCCGCATCGACCAAGTGTGAGGACTGCCACGCCGATGCGCATGGAAAACAGTTTGCCAAAGCAGACATCACGCACTGCGCAGAGTGTCATAACACCGCTAAGTGGAAGCCGGCGCTCTTTGATCACGAGGTTCGGACAAGCTTCCCGTTGCGTGGAGCACATCAAAACGTTCGCTGCGGAGCGTGTCACAAGTCATTCCGGACGGTTGGCGGGAAAAACGTGCTTTTCTACAAACCTACCCCGAAAGAGTGCGCAGCCTGTCACGGAGCAACGATCCCAGCAAGCACCTCCACAAAAAGCATGTACTAGACGGCCAAGTAAGGGACTGGGTAACTCCAGTAACCATCTTCCTATCGCGCAGCGGAATGTTGAGATTTTCAACATTCCGATAGGTTGAAAAAAGGCACTACGTCTGGGGAAGAACTTACCTTCGTACTTATTTCTTGTCAGCGACGGATCAGTGGCGGGAATGAGGATATCCCAAGTCAAACAAGCACTTATGTAACTTTTCGCAACATGCCCAAGTGATTAGTTTGCTGGAAAGGAAATTGCTCAACCGTAAGCACTCACCCGTTCATTCGTAGAGTGGGGCATCCAATCTTAAGTTTTCTGTTTCTTAAGTTTGAGCAAGGGGCGGCTATGTTGGCGTCTGAAAGAATGCTCAAGGCTTCTGCAGCACTGCTGCTAGTACTGGGCTTTGGCGTCACGACTGCTCGCAGCCAAGACACCGTTTCGCGCAGTCCGCATGGCAACTTGAACGTTCCCTGCCAGAATTGCCACACGGCAACCGCATGGAAACCGATCCGCGCCGTTCCTGAATTCGATCACAATCAAACTCGCTATCCTCTGCGCGGGATGCATAAGTCTGTAACTTGCACGGAATGTCACGTGAAACCGGTCTTTACCAATGTCGGACAGCGCTGCCAGGACTGCCATGCGGATATTCACCGACGGCAGTTCGGTGCTAACTGCGAACAGTGTCATACCGTTCGGGGATGGCAGGTTTCCGTGCAGCAGGTTCAGGATCACAACAACCGCTTTCCTTTAACGGGGGCCCACGCGGCGGTTGATTGTGACTCATGCCATACGGGAGCGGCCAGCGGGCAGTTTCTCACGCTTTCGACCGACTGCTACTCCTGCCACGCAAATGATTTCAAGAAGACAAGCAATCCCAATCACGTTACGGCGAACTTTTCGACATCTTGTAATCTGTGCCACGGAACAGATAGCTGGCTGAACGCGAACTTTGACCATGCCTCAGTTGGCTTCCCGCTCAGCGGCGGACACGCAGTGCCGCCGCGGCTATGCGCGGACTGCCACATCAATAACAACTACAACCTGACCAGCACGGCTTGTGTTACGTGTCACCTGAAGGATTATCAGGGCACAACCGAACCGAATCACGTCACGGCGAACATCCCGCAGACCTGCAATCAGTGCCACAACATAAACTCCTGGTCGAATGCTTCGTTCAATCACACGACGACGGGCTTTACGCTCACGGGCATGCATACGGTGCCGCCGCGGCAGTGTACCGACTGCCATAATTCCAAGTTCGGCAACTACAACATCACCAGCACGGCCTGCGTAACCTGTCATTTGACCGATTATCAAGGAACGACCAATCCGAACCATGTCACATCAAACTTCCCGCAGACATGCGATCAATGCCACAATACGACAAGTTGGTTGAACGCAACTTTCAATCACAACAGTACCGGGTTCTCATTGACGGGAGCGCACACGGTACCTCCCCGGCAGTGTACAGACTGCCACGTGAATAACAATTACAACATCACCAGCACCGCGTGCATTTCATGCCACCAGAACGATTACAACACGGCTCTTTCTCCAGTGAATCACATCGCGGCCGGATTTCCGACCACCTGCGCTACCTGCCACGACACCGTTTTGTGGACGGACGGCACATTTAATCACGCAACCACCGGCTTTACTTTAACGGGCGCGCACACGGTCCCACCGCGGCTGTGCACCGACTGCCACACTAACAGCAACTACACCCTCAATAGCACAGCGTGTGTAACATGCCATCTCAAGGATTACAACAACACTACCAATCCGGCGCACGCAGCCGCGGGATTTCCGCAGCAGTGTGACCTGTGCCACGACACGACCGTATGGACAGATTCCACGTTCAACCACAACAACACAGCATTTCCGCTGACTGGATCACACACGGTTCCACCGCGGCAGTGCAGCGATTGTCACGTGAATAACAACTACACTACGCTGCCGACGGTCTGCATCGGCTGCCACCAGACGGATTACAACAACACAACGAATCCCGGGCACGCAGCGCAACCACAGTACTTTCCGACAACGTGCCAGACCTGTCATAACACCACCGCATGGACGGGCGCGACGTTCAACCACTCGCAGTACACACAGTTCCCGACGACGCATGGCAGTGCAAATAACATATGCCAGACGTGTCACACCAATTCGAATGATTACTCGGTGTTCCAGTGCACCGGATGTCATGGCAACAACAATTCTGCGAACTTCCAGCACCCGAACGTAAACGGGTACGTATACAACAGCACGAATTGCTATCAGTGCCATCCCACAGGACAAGGCGACTAGAAAGCAGCAGTGCGCATGAGCCCAACAGAATCATGGCAGGGAGACAGGTAAGAAACGAGGCCAGCGAGTTAGGGATATATGAAAGTCTTGGGGATAGGTATCGTGACCTGTACGTTACTTCTGACGTCCGGAATAGCGCAGAATGCGCCTGCAAGAGCAACGCTGCAGGATGTCAAAGTGACATTGGCCGGCCAAGCTGTTCGTGTGGAAATTGTTCTCAGCACTCCTGTTTCGCCAGTTACAGAGACAGCGACGCACCCTTCCCGGATCCTGTTGGACTTCCATGGAATCGAACCAGCTCAGAACGACAGAAGGATTGACGTCGGCAAGAATGGAATTCGAAGCATCAGGATTGCGCGGCACAGCGCAAATCCGCTGGTCACACGGCTAGTCATTGATCTGGATCAGTCCCATTCTTTTTCAGTCAAGGCTGAAGGGAATCGAGTGATTCTCCTGGTCGACGCTGCCGCTGCCCGAAATTCGGGTGCGGGCGCTCCCGCCGCGGCCATGTCAGGGACGCTTTCCGGGATATTCCACCGCCGGCAGGGGAATCGCTCAATTGCCGCTGGCGATGCGTCGACACCGCCGGGTAATCCTCTGCCAGCACCAGGAATGCAGGCTCCGGACAATGCTTCAGGAACAGCAACACAAACCAGTCCTATTCCCGTGCAGCAGGCAACCGGTACGGCCTCTCCTGATTCCGGAACTTCTATCGCGAACGCTCCTGGTCAGCAGACTTTCGATCAGAGGCAAATCGCGACGGCAGTCGCACCATCAAGTCCACGAGCAGGAATGACGAAACCCTCTCCTTCGGACGCAATGGGCGCGGTGTTCCAGACCGCTCCAAATACGCCCAGCGTCACTTCTCCCAGCGTGGCAAGTTCTTCGTCGCCAATCGCGGGCGTATCCACAATAGCTCACAACGCGCAACCTGAGGGCGAACCGACGTCTTCCTCGTCGAGCGCCCAGTCGAATCACGCTGCGACAATGATTGCGCGCAGCGACGATCCGAATTTGAAGACCGTATTCAAAGTGAAGTACGTCGCCGAAGGAGCGGTTTATCTGGAAGGCGGCCGAGCTCAGGGATTAGCCGAGGGCATGAAACTCGAAATTCTGGAGACCGATACTCCGGCGCGCCAGGGAGAAAGCGCCAACGCCGCCGATCCTCACGTAGTCGCTGAACTTGACGTAATTGGTGTGGCCGAGACCTCAGCGGTGACCGATATCCATTCAGCCAAGCGCCCGGTCAAAGTAGGCGATCTTGCCTACCTTTCAAATGCAGACGCGGATGCTTTGGTTCAGCAGCGAACGCTCAGTGCGACCCGGCAGTACCCCGCAGTCGTTTCATTCACGCAAGATGACACGCTCGATGAGGAAGCGCGTCAGGAAGTTCCCCGGCCGCCGTTGCCTTCGGTCAATCGGGCCCGTGGGGAAATTGGCATGGACTACATGGATACGATTGGGCACGGCAGTTCGGTTGTGTCGAGTTCCGAAACCGGAGTTGTTTTTCGCGGTGACATTACCCGCATCGGCGGCACCTATTGGAATCTCAGCGGATATTGGCGGGGTCGTTTAACTTCGAGTTCAGCTCAAAGTCAGCCCACGCTGCAGGATCTAATTAACCGTACTTATCACATCAACATGACGTATGACAACCCGAATTCGGACATCGTGGCGGGATTCGGGCGGCTGTATCTTCCCTGGGCTCCTAGTCTGGATACGCTGGATGGAGGTTATCTCGGCGACAGAGTTGCGAAAGGAACCATCATTGGGATGTTTGCTGGCTCCACGCCTGACCCGTCGTCCTGGGATTACAGTCCCAGTAATCGGATGGGTGGACTTTTCGTAAACTTTGAAGGCGGCGCGTACGACACGTTACATTACACGTTCACCACCGGCGCTGGAGTCAATATGTCGAATTGGGCGATTACTCGCCCGTTCCTTTTCATCGAGGATAGCGTTTCTTATCGACGCACAATTGCGCTTTACGAATCGGCGCAATTCGATAACCCCGTTGGAAACGGCGTAGCACGTACGCCGGGTATGGGACTGGGCCGGAACTTCTCCACGATTCGAATTAATCCGGTTCCACGACTGGAGCTGGATGCGAATTACAACTATTTTCGAGATATTCCTACGTTCGATCCTACGCTGGTCGGCACGGGTCTGCTCGACAAGTACTTATTCCAGGGATTCAGCGCCGGGGGACGGTTGGAACTTCTCAAGGGTATCTTCGTTTCGAGCACGCTGGGTAAGAGCAGTGGAACGGGCGATTCCAAATCGTCATGGAACGAAATGTATGGCGTAACCTTTGGCAGACTCCCTGTAATGCGGCTTCGCGCCGATGTTCACTATGCGCGATTCAACAGCTCGTTCGGAACAGGATTCTACGAGTCGATCTCGCTGTCGCGGCAAATGTCGGACACGTTCCGGCTAGAAGTCTTGGGGGGAAAACAGAACTTCAATTCTCCGCTCACGGTGAATAACAGTGCTGTTTTCGTGACAGGAACCGTTGAAACAACGATCGGGCCGCATTACTACCTTCAGGGTAATTTCACAAACAATCGCGGGCCCTTTAGCTACAACCAATTCATGATATCGATGGGATATCGGTTTGACTCCCGGTCCAGGCACAAAGAATGAGACGCAAGAAAAGCAAACGAACCATGAAGAGAACTCTGATGACCGTCGCTCTAATAACAGCTATCTGCGGCGGTGTCTGTCGCGCGACTTCTGCGCAGACGCTCGACGCGGTACTTGCGCGGGCTAACAAGCGGACATCGGCGTTTCTTGACCAATTCTCGGATGTGAAATGCACCGAGCACGTTCGGCAGGAAAAGTTGAGCAGAGATGAAAAGGTTGAACTAAAAGAAGTGTCAACTTATGACTATCTCGTAATCCTGTCCACTTCGGGAGGTGAGTTGAACCTATCGGAGTCTCGCCTGCTCTTACACCGCGCCAAACAAGATCGTCGCAATAGGACGATGTTGTTGAGCAATGGGTTTGCAACCTTATTTCTCGTTTTCCATCCCTACTATTCGGCGGCATTTCACTTCGACTTAGCCGGACAGGAGACGATCAATGGCCACGCCTTTGACAAGATCAACTTTGAGCACATTCGCGGCATGAAAAGTCCGGCGGCTTTGGCTCTGCGTGGCCGCGAATATCCCTTGGAGCTTTCCGGCACAGGCTGGGTCGATCCGGAGACGGGATCGATCGCCAAAATTGAAGCGGGGATTGGGGCAACACTACAGGATGTCGGATTGAATTCATTCCACTCCGAGATCGACTTCGCTCCCGTACCGTTCCCCGATTCCAAAGAGGCGTACTGGTTCCCAACCCAGGCAATCGTTGACGTACAGACTCCCCGGCAGCACTGGCGTAACTTGCATGAGTTCAGTGAATACAAGAGATTCTCGGTCAGTACCGAAGAAAAGGTTACAAACCAATGAGTGCTAACGCAACTGCCGCGGCCCGAATAGTGCCCGGTGTCGTAAGTGCCCCTTCGAACGGCGAAAGAAGTCATCGGAGGCTGATGCTCGCGCTTTATACGGTCGCTATTGCGATCAATCTAGCTATCTTTATCTATGGGTTTGATTACTACAAGCTTTCTGCCATGGATCGTCCCTTCTCCCCGAAACACCACCTGCTGCGGCCGAGCGGAACAATCGGCATTTACCTGGGATTTCTCGGTGTCGCACTCTTTCTCGGAATATTCCTTTATCCACTGCGAAAGCACTGGCCTTGGCTCGCAACCATTGGCAGCACCCGCCATTGGCTCGACATTCATATTTTGATGGGGCTGACTGCACCGTTCATCATAGCGTTCCACTCTACATTGAAATTCAGAGGAATTGCGGGAATGGCGTTCTGGATTATGTTCGCTGTCTCTGCCAGCGGAGTGGTAGGCCGCTACCTTTACGGGCAGATACCCCGAAAAGTAACGACTGCCGAGCTCTCGATGAAAGAGTTGCACGAGATGCAGGAGCAACTGGGGCAGCAACTCTCAGCCCAGAACCTTTTGCCTGAAGCTGACCTCAGAGCTCTTCTCAAATTGCCCAACGAACAATGGGTGAAAAGGTTACCCATTGTTATCGCAATCCCATACATGATTGCACTGGACATGCTTCGCATGTTCCGGGTAGCCCGATTGCGCCGCCACGCCTTGCGGGGCGTAGCCCTTCTAAGCACGGTAGCGGGATTTCTTCCCACCCGTCATCGTGAACTAGAACGTGCAATTCAGGCGGCATCGGCAGAGGCGTCTCTTTCCAAGCGTATTTTGTTTCTGTCGCGATCGCAGAAGGTGTTCCATATGTGGCACGTGGTCCATAAACCCTTCAGCTATGCTTTTGCGGTTCTCGCCGTAATTCACATTGCATTGCAATTTGTCCTTGGGTACTTCTGAGAGCAGTATGGATAACTTACTGACATTGGGTATTGGCATCTTCGTTATTCTCTTCTTTGTCGTCGGCTATCTTCGAAGTCTGAAGAAGAGAGACGAAAGAGCGCAGGCAGCCGCCGAGAAGGGGAAGCTATTTTCTGAGGGACCGAAAGCGCAACATCCTCATATCGATACGAACTACTGTATCGGCTGCGCCACTTGTACTTCAGTCTGTCCGGAAGGCGACGTACTCGCCATGATTGCCGGCAAAGCCGTGATTGTGAATGGTTATAAATGCATCGGACACGGCTTGTGCGCAGATGCCTGCCCAGTGGGTGCCATCACCATGGTGATGGCCAATCCCCGAATGGGTGCCGACATGCCAGTATTGTCTCCAGAATTCGAGACGAACATCCCTAACTTATTCGTTATCGGCGAACTTGGTGGGCTGGCGCTCATCAAGAATGCTGTCAATCAAGGGCGCGACTGCGTTGATACAATTACTCGCAGATTCGGAACGAATGTCCTATCCCCGAAAGGCATTTACGACGTTGTAATTGTGGGCGCAGGGCCGGCTGGCATTAGCGCGTCGCTGAGGGCTATTGAGAATAAGCTCAATTACGTCACCCTTGAACGTGATGAAGTTGGAGGCACGGTGGCGAAGTATCCGCGGCAGAAGCTGGTCATGACCAGTCCAGTGGAATTTCCTATGTATGGCAAGTTCAAGAAGATGCAGCTTTCCAAAGAGCACTTGCTCGCTTTCTGGGATATGGTTCTGAATCGCGCGGACTTCAATGTCTCGACAGGAGAAAAGGTTGAGGATGTGAAAAGCGATGAGGCTGGCATCTTCACCGTCAAGACGGCGACAAGAGAATATCGGACACATGCCGTCATTTTGGCTCTTGGACGTGCCGGCGAACCGCGCAAACTTGGAGTCAAAGGCGAAGAATTGCCAAAGGTAATGTATCGCCTGATAGAAGCGGATCATTACATCAATAAGCGAATCCTAGTGGTCGGCGGGGGAGACAGCGCCGTGGAAGCCGCTATGGGATTAGCAAACCAGTCTGGCAACCAAGTAACTCTCTGCTATCGCGGAGAGCGTTTCAGCCGAATTAAAGAGCGCAACACTAAGCGTATCGAAGAATTCTCGAAGAAGGGCAAGGTAAAGGTGCTCTTCCAATCCAATCCGGTCGAGTTCAAGCCGGAGTCAGTCATTCTAGACATCAATGGAACCGTCCAGGAAATTCCCAACGACTACGTCTGGATCTTTGCCGGAGGCACACCTCCTAACGAATTCCTGAAGAAGGTCGGCATTTCGTTTGGAAGCCGCGACATAATTCCCGAAGCGAGCTCAGCAGCCAAGGAGGCGGATGCGGAGCTAAAACAATTGGCTCAAGCGGCAAGATAGTGTTTGCAGGAGCGCTGTCAGTCGCGGGTTTCATATACCCAGAGCTCGGCCCCTTTGTCCGCTCGATTTGGCACTGCGAGGTAGAGGCTATTGTGTTTCCCGACCTGACCATAATATGCACTGGTACGAGCCCCGATCGTACTCGGCACTTTCGCCAGCAGAAGATAGCGATCGGCATCGATCTGCTGGTAAATGAAAATCAGACCTTCCCCTCCCGGAATATAGATACGCTTCCGTGTCGCGTCGTACCACATATCGTCGGAATCGGCTGCTCCGGGCAGCTTTGCGACTTGGCGTCCGGTATCCATATCGAGCACAAGCAGACTGGCCGGACGGCGGGCTGAAACGAACAGGCGCCGATCCTTTTCATCAAGAGCCATTGCGAAGTTTGTGCCAGCCCCGACGAGTTTCCATTTCCTGATTTCCCGGGTGTTGCGATCGATGACCGCGATCTGACTTTGGGACGCAAGGTTCACAAATATCCGCGGACCTGATTGCTCGAGCTGAAACGATTCGGGATGAGCTCCCAGTTCAAAGCTCTGTCCAACAATCTTGTTGCTGTTAGCATCAATCGTTCCAATTGCTCCATCGCCGTACCCCACATAAATCAAATGGGTGGATGGGGCATATCGAACCTGGTCGGCATCATCAGGGAATTTCACTGAAGCAATCGGTACGTAGGTAGTTCCGTCAAACACCTTGCAGATGCCGTCGGCGCTATTTGTCACCACAATCCGGTTGAGATCAGGAAGAAAGGCGACGCCCTGAGGTTCACCAAGGCCTCCGCTGATGGTATGAATCTCCCGGCTGCGGTGGACGTCGAGTACGGCTACTGTGTCATTGCCGTACACGCTGGCGAAGACACGCCCCGTCTTCGTATCAACAGACATGTGATCAAAACGACCGTCGGCTCCCGGAACGGCAATGATGCGATCCAACACGAGGGGCAGGTCTGTCGTTGGGGGCATCTGACCCTGAAGTAATAACGGGAAGAGCAACACGATGAAGCCCAGGAAGCATTGTCGGCGTTTCATTGCCCGGACTTGTCTCCTGTTGTGGGATTTGCCAGATCGAGCCGTGGCGGCATATCCAAAAAGGAACGCATCACGTGCCAGAACTGTCGACGGTTGGTTCCCAGGGCGATGGCATGAGCCGCTCCGGGCAGGACGACGAATTCGCGATCGGGAACGGGGAGCCTCCGGAAGAAATTCAAGACGTCATCTTCGGTCGCGATCCCATCGAATTCACCGCGCGCGATCATGACCGGCACCTTTAGCTTTGTGGGATCGACCAAAGGCAACTTGGTGGTCATATCCAGATAGGTCCCGGTCGGCGCAGTATCTCCGAATTTCAATTCGGCATCTGCCATTGCTTCGGCGACTGCCGGATCGGAAGTGCCCGGCTTGTCGCGAGTGAAAATGCTGCGGATCATATTGCGGTCGCGCGGACGCCGATTATGAGTGCGATAGTAGTCGGCGGACTGGGCGCGCTTTGTCAGTGTGGGCGAACCTTTTCCTGTCCATGTGAATGCAACCAGGATCAACCGATGCACGCGATCCGGTTCCTGCATTGCGAAAACCCCAGCGCGTAGCGAGCCCCCTGATTCTCCATATAGATGAAAGCGGGACTGGCCGGTTTCGCGGAGCACGACTTCGGAAGCTGCCTTGAGATCCTCGGCGCCAGCCGCCACATCGGAATTGCCCGGGCTGGGGGAGGAGTGGCCGTATCCTTCGAAATCCATCGTCCACACATCGAATCCATATCGGGCAAAGCGGTCCATCAAAGAGTAATCGTCATCGTGTCCGGGAACGACCAGGTCGAATGTGGGTCTGGAAGATACAGAGGAGCCATGGCAAAGAAATAGGATCGGGCGTTTTTCTTGATCGCGAACTGGGTCGCCAACTCTCTTTCGAAAAATATAAAGAGAGACATCCCCTTTCTTGGCCCAGTACACCTTGCTCCAGATTGGGTCTTCCCTGTCGTTGGTGTGAGCGAGAGGCGGGGCAATCTGAGCTGTGGCCGTCGTAATTCCCGAAGCTGAAACCAATCCGGCGACGGCACACGATGTGCCGGTACTCAGAAGCATCCGGCGAGAGGCCGAGAACTTTTTGTTCATTAATACCCTCTTTCAGGTTCGATGCACAAAAGCAGAAAACACAGAGGCGATCGGAATTCAGGCGAGATTCTTCCGTAGTGTTGCGCGATCGAGTTCATTTTCCCACCGGGCGACGACGAGGGTTGCAACCCCATTCCCAATCATATTAATCAGGGCGCGAAACATGCTCATAAAGCGATCAATACCCAGAATGAGCGCCATACCTGCAACGGGAATGTCTGGAATCACCATCAGGGTACCTACCAAGGCGATGAAGGCTGCGCCCTGCACGCCACTAGCGCCCTTGGAAGTCAGGATCGCCACTCCAAAGATGACCAGTTGTTGCTCAAGCCGCAAGTGAGTATTCGTAGCTTGGGCTACGAAGAGAGCCGCCAGGGTCATGTAAATGCTTGTGCCGTCGGTATTAAATGTATAACCGGTGGGGACCACCAGCCCCACCAGGGACTTGGAGCATCCAAGATTTTCCAGCTTTTCCATCAGAGTGGGGAGGGCCGTTTCTGAGGAACTGGTCGCCAGCACCAGGAGAATTTCTTCTTTGATATAGAGGAGGAAGCGAACGATGCCGAATCCGGCAATGCGCGCAACTGCCCCCATGACAATCAATACGAAAAGTGCGCAGGTAACATAAAACGTAGTGATCAGTCTGGCTAAAGGCCCCAGCGAGGCAATGCCATATTTCCCCACGGTGAAGGCCATGGCTCCAAAGGCGCCAATGGGAGCGAAGCGCATAATGATATTTACGATTGCAAAGACTGCCTGGGTCAGAGATTCGATCCAGTTGAGGAGCGGTTTGCAGCGGTCCCGGGCAGCGGAGAGGGCGAATCCAAAGAGAAGGGCGACCAGTAGTACTTCCAGAATGTCGCCTTTCGCAAATGCCCCGATGACAGTATTTGGGATAATGTGCATCAAAAACTCGCTCAGGGTCTCCGCCTTGGCCTGCCCCGCGTAGGCACTGACTGCATGAGCATCGAGGGTTGCGGGATTGACGTTAAATCCGGAACCGGTTTTCACGATGCTGCCTACCGCTAATCCGACAAACAGAGCGAGTGTGGAAACGATTTCGAAATAGAGAATTGCCTTGCCGCCAACCCGGCCAACCTTCCGCAGATCTTCCATACCCGCGATGCCAGTAACAACCGTGCAGAAGATGACCAGCGTGATCACCATTGTGATCAGGCGGATGAACGCATCGCCAAGGGGTTTCATCGCAGCGGCTTTGGAAGGGCTGACATAGCCGAAGACGATGGCTACGACCATGGCAAGCACGACCTGCACCCAAAGCGTGGCGTACCAGGGTGTCTTCTTCGCCGAACCCGAAACCTGATCCCGGCGAGAGTCGAATACGATGGACGCGTCGGAGGTCACAATTCTCCTTCGCGCCGATGAGGGTGCATAACGGCTTGGTTTGCCAGTCGGGAGTGCTTACAGCCCTTTTGAGACGGTTGGATTGGTGCTCCAAGAATGGCCCCGGACAGTTGGAGCAAGAACGATTCTTTGCTGCATTGGCCTGTGACTTCCATTCCCGGGTCCACGCAATCAATACTGGAGCAGAAATTCTCTGATGGTTAATAAAATCAACCACCTAGCGTTTTGCTGGTTGACTCGACTCGGATCAACTGCGATATAATCGCAGCCTTTCGAGACGAAGCTGCTTACATTTCAGCCGCGTGAACATGCTAGCGGTCGTGGAGCAGAACGTCCTGTGGGAATGGCAAAAGAAATCTTAAGAATTTCTTTTTTTAATCGCCATGGCGACTCCAGTCAACGTTTTGTATGAGTTCGGGCCTTTTCAGCTGGATCCTCCAGAGCGTTTGCTGCTGTGTGACGGTCAGCCAGTTTCCCTCACGCCTAAGGCTTTCGATCTCCTTCTGGCGCTTGTAGATCGTTCCGGTCACCTGGTCGAAAAAGAAGAATTATTACGAATTGTTTGGCCGGGTTCTTTTGTGGAAGAAGGTAACCTGGCTGTAACAATCTCACAGCTTCGCAAGGCACTCAACGACGATAGAGGGCAACACCGATACATCGAGACAATTTCGAAGCGGGGATATCGATTCGTTGCCGAAGTAAAAAAGCTGGATGAAGATGCGCTGGTCATAGCAAGCGAGCCCGAAACAGAAACAATTACCCTCCCGCCGCGGGTCGAGATATCCGCGAGTGCTGAACCTTCCCACTCTGATAGAAGCAAGAAGATCGCAAGGGGCTTCCTGGCTGCTGGGGCACTGATCAGCTTGCTGATTCTAGCTGCGCTTGCTGTCGCACATCACAGAGCGGAATTGAAGCGCGCTGAAGATTTAACACCTATCCGATCTCTTGCCGTTCTGCCCTTCCAGACCTTGGGGACGAATAGTCCTGAAAAATATTTGGGCTTGGGAATGGCCGACGCTGTGATCACGAAGCTGGGGAATACAGGGAAGATCATCGTCCGGCCGACGAGCGCAATTCAGCAGTATGCCGGAAGGCAGCTGAGCCCACAAGCAATTGGACGCGAGCAAGGAGTCGATGCAGTTCTCGATGGCCGGATTCAGCGCGATGGCGACCGGGTTCGGGTCACGGTTCAATTGATTCGAGTGCAAGACGGTGTACAGCTTTGGGCCGATACTTTCGACCGGCAATTTACGAATGTTTTTGCGTTGGAAGATGCGCTGTCGGAAATGGCGGCCCAATCCATCCGGTTACAACTTAACCAGGACGAAACTCGAAAATTCACGAAGCGGCCGACGGAAAACCCGGAGGCTTACGAAGCCTACATGAAAGGGCGTTACTTCTGGAACAAGCGAACCGAAACCGGGTTGAACAAGGGCCTCGAATATTTTCGTGAGGCGATCAAAATGGATCCCGGGTTTGCAGATGCTTACGTGGGAATCGCTGATTCCTACGCGACTCTCGGGTTGTACGCCGTGCTACCGCCAAAGCAAGCATTTCCGGCGGCTAAAGACGCCGGTACTCGGGCGCTGCAAATGGACGACAGCGTGGCCGCTGCTCATGCCACTTTAGGGTTTATTCACTTCTACTACGATTGGAGCGCAGCTGCTTCCGAGGATGAGTTCCGACACGCTCTTGAGGAGAATCCCCATTACGCGATGGCGCATTCCTGGTATGCGGAGCGACTAGCGGCGACGGGCCAGTATCCCGAGGCCATTGCGGAAGCACAAGAGGCGTTGCAAGACGATCCTCTTTCACTGATCGTCGGCAGCAACGCAGGATGGACATACGCTCTGGCTGGACAATATGAACAAGCAGTCGAAACCTTGAAAAAGACTATTGAGATTGATCCGAATTTTCCGCGGACCCACTTCCGCCTGGGACAGGTGTACGAGCAACACGGGCAGTATGCCATGGCCATCGATGAATTCGAACAGGCCGTAAAACTCTCGGGGGGCGATCCATACTACGAGGGATCCCTGGGTCATGCATATGGCGCATCGGGCAGACTACGCGAGGCACGAAGTGTGCTCGAAAACCTGCAGGAGCGAATCGGCAAACAATATGTTCCACCCTATGCCATCGCTCTCATCTACGTTGGGATGGGCGAAAGAGACAAAGCCTTCCAATGGCTGCAGAAAGCGGTTAATGATCGGTCTACATCTTTGGTATTCCTGCGCTCAGATCCAGAGTTGGCGAGTTTGCATTCCGAGCCTCGCTTTGCGCAACTCGCAAAGCTCGTGGCTTTCTAAATGCTTTCGCTATCTCGCAACGCTTCACGAAGTCATTCCCGAATTTAGAAAATTCAAATCAGAATTTCAGATTTGTTTTTGCCGTTTCTCATGCATTCTTCAGGTTCCTTGTGTAATCTCAGTCGATCATCGATTGTTCCGCAACTGGGACTACGAGCCAGCAGGGTTTCGCGGGGGATACCATGAAGGGGAATACGAGCAAAATTGCAAACCGAATGAGCCGCCGGGACCTGTTCGGAGTGGCTTCATCAGCTGCGGCGATCACTGCCGCTTCTCTCGCGATACCAGCGGAATTATCTGCTATGCCGCAGTCGGAACCCTATAAAAGGCATCGGCCTTTACAAAAGTTCAAATACGACATTGAAGCGTCCGAAGGGCGCATAACCGCGGGAGGATCTGCCAAGGAAGCGAATGTGGACGAATTTCCGATCTCTGAGAGTATGGCCGGAGTTTCGATGAGGCTTAGGCCCGGCGGATTGCGCGAACTCCACTGGCACGCTATCGCTGCAGAATGGGCTTTCGTTATTCGAGGCAATGTGCGCACGACTGTGATCGCTCCCAATGGGCAAGCCGAACAAGCAGATTTCGGCCCCGGAGATGTGTGGTATTTCCCAAAAGGGCACGGCCATGCTCTCCAGTGTCTGGGGCCCGAGGAGGCACACTTCGTATTAGTTTTCGACGACGGACATTTTTCAGAATTTGGAACCTTTAGCATCACCGATTGGCTAGGCCATACTTCTCCGCAAGTTCTGTCACGAAACTTGAATCTACCGGCTACAGCATTCTCCAGTATTCCCAAGGACGAAGCCTACATCGTCCAAGGCAGAGTTCCACCTGCTACTGCTGAGAAAATCCGAAATGGGGGCCTCTCCGAAAACCAGTTTCCTCACAAGTTCCGCCTGCTTGAAACGCACCCCTCTGTTTTTCCCGGAGGTGAAGAACGGCTTGTGTCGTCCTTGGAGTTTCCAATCCAGAAGACTCTCACCGGAGTAATTCAGGACCTTAAACCGGGAGCTCTGCGGGAACTTCACTGGCATCCGAACGCGGATGAGTGGCAATACTACATTTCGGGCCAGGCACGAGTCACGATTTTCGGAGCGCATGGTCGAGTAGCAACTGAAGAATTCAAACCGGGCCAGATCGCTTTCATCAAGCAGGGCTTTGGGCACTTCGTGGAGCAGGTTGGAAATGAGCCGACCAGACTTCTGATTCTGTTCAATAGCCCTGTCTATGAAGAGATCTCGATCTCGGAGTGGCTGGCAGCAAATCCGCCCGCGCTGATCGCCGATAATTTTGGATTATCCGCGGAACAAGTGGCGTTACTCCCCAGAGCTGGTAAAGGCATTATCGCTTAGACGTACTCCTCACAAACCTGAGTTGAGCACATCTCCGTCCGACTGCATGCGGCGCAGATATCGCCGCATGCAGTTCGGCGTTGTGCTTTTCAGCGGGCATTCTTGTCGAGCCACTTCATGAAGAACTTCGCAATTTCCGCGCTGTTCTTTTCCGACATCATCTGGTGACCGTTGCCGGAAAGCCCAACATCTTCCAGTTTCACATACTCGGTCTTGACGCCAGCCTGATTCAGCCACTTAGCAGTGCAGTTTGCGAAAGGGCGATGGTAGCTCGCCTGCGCCGAGACATCCAGCACGGGAATGCCTTCGAGGTTGATAAGCTTGTGCACCGGTTCCTTCTGCAACCAGCAGGGGATCAGGCCCGGAGCATCTGGTTTGGCTTCGCGATACGTCTGCAGCTCCGAGGCGTTCTTGATGGGCGGATCGTAAGTGATCGGGAAATTTGTAGGGCCCCAGATATGTCCCGGACCCGTGACACCCAGTTCCGCATTCTGAATTGGCGGTTCCCATGGCTCGTCTGCAATGATGGCTTTCACTAATGTCGGACGCGCATCGGCGGCGAGCCAACCGGATGTGGCCAGTCGCGAGTGCA
Organism: Acidobacteriaceae bacterium; assembly: GCA_027452245.1. Classification (GTDB taxonomy): domain Bacteria; phylum Acidobacteriota; class Terriglobia; order Terriglobales; family Acidobacteriaceae; genus Sulfotelmatobacter. The sequence goes on along the minus strand of DAIDGW010000217.1, from coordinate 111,782 downwards.
TGAGGAGAATCACTGGCTGGTGAATCAGGTCCATCAGTTGCACCAGATCCTCAGCCGCCAATGGCTCCATGTCATCGCCGGAAGGGAATGGCAATTCCATCTTCGAGAAGTAATCAAATACCGGATCGCCAATCTGGCCCTTATTGGGTGCATTGCTCGGCCATTGCGTATAGTCTTTCCGCGTCGGCCAATCACGCTGGGGGGACGGCGCGGGTGCGCCGCCACTCCAGACCTGCTCCATCAGTTCGCCCGTGCGGGGAGGAACGATGTCGCCGTCTAGTCCGGGAATGAATGCGGCGCGGCCGCGCGCCGGGAAGTCCATCATGTAGATCGTGTAGCCGGCATTTACGAAGTTGTAAGCCCAACCGGGACGCCCATCGGGCGTCTGGAGCAGGGCTATGCTGGTCTGGCCGCCACCCGCCTGCACGAAAACAATTGGGTAGGGATGTAGTATTTTTTTTGGAACCCAAACCTCTACGTACATGGCACCGCGCATGCGGTGCCCATCTTTTTCCTGAACCCACTTACCGCCTACATAGAAATGCCCCTGGCGTCCAATGTTCTCGGTCGAAAACGTGGGCACGGTCGTAAGCGGCATGGAATAATGTTCTTCATTTTGGGCAGCGGCCAACAAAGTGGCCAAGATCAGGCACACTACCACACCCACTGAAATCAAGTTCCGCATTTTGTCCCCTTCATCAGGTATTCTTCAGGTTCGGGGTGCTAGAATTCCCGAATTCGGGATATGGTACAAGGCTTCGTTTTCGAAATGTCTTGCGCCTACTATAGCGCGGATCAGCAACCTGTCAATTTTTGGGGAACAAAAAATGGGGACTGCCGTTGGGCTGAAGCCGTTGCCATTCCTTATCGCCGGGGAATGGATTCAAGATACTCCGTCTCATATCACCCATATCAATCCAGCCACTGGTGAAGTCAACTACGAAGTTTGTGCTGCCACTGAAGGCCACATTGACGCAGCGGTTCATGCTGCTCAGAAAGCGGCCAGCAATCCTGGCTGGCGCAATATGTTGCCTCACGAACGCGCAAGACTATTGAATCGGATAGCCGATTTGATGATCGAGCGCTCCGACCTGCTGGCTCGCTGCCAGATGCTCGAAAACGGGAAGGTCTGGAAAGAATGTAAGAACCAAGTGGCCAATGGAGCGGCAACGTTCCGGTTCTGCGCCGCTGCCATTGAGACTCTCGGATCAGAAATCACGCCCCCGCGCGGGAATTACTTGAGCATGACGGTCTACGAACCATGGGGCGTCGTTGCGGCCATCACGCCGTGGAATTCTCCCATCACATTGACCTGCAACAAGATTGCAGCGGCTCTGGCAGCGGGAAATGGCATTGTCTTAAAACCTGCGTCTTTCACTCCAACTTGCGGCATTGAACTGGGAAGGATTGCGCTCGATGCAGGAGTTCCTCCCGGCATTCTGAATGTCGTTCCGGGTTCCGGCAGTAAGATTGGCGATGCGCTGGTGAATCATCCGCTGGTACGTATGGTCTCGTTCACTGGCGGGACCGAGGTTGGGCGAAGAATTTCAGAATTTGCCGGGAAGAAAATTATTCCTGCTGTGCTGGAACTGGGTGGGAAGTCGCCACACATTATTTTCGCTGATGCGAACCTGAAAGCCGCCGCCGACGCGGCAACCGTGGCAATATTTGAAGGAACAGGCCAGTCGTGTACCGCGGGATCGCGTCTATTCGTCGAGCGTAAGGTCTACGACCAAGTGATCTCGATGATTATCGAAAGAGCGAAGTCTCTGCGAGTCGATCTGCCAGATGCGCCAGGCGCGCAACTCGGTCCCAGCGCTAGCTTCTCGCAGCGCGAGTTCATCGAAAAAATGGTTAATGGCGCGCGCAACGAGGGAGCTGAAATCCTTATTGGAGGACAGCGCCCCGCCGACGCGCGCCTCGCAAAGGGCGCGTTCTACCTTCCGACCATCGTTGCCGGTATCCGGAATACATCGAGCATTGCCCAGCAGGAGATCTTCGGTCCCGTGTTGTGTGCCATGCCTTTCGACAACGAAGACGATCTCATTCAGCAAGCAAATGACGTCAGCTATGGTCTCGCTTCTGGAATTTGGACGGCAGACTACAAACGCGCATGGAGGGTGGCGCGGGCTCTGGAAGCCGGAATGGTCTGGATCAACACTTATAAGCAGTTTTCCACCGCAGCACCTTTTGGTGGGTTCAAAGACAGTGGCCTGGGCCGCGAAAAAGGCCTGCAAGGCATCAGAACGTATCAGCAAGTAAAAACGATGTTCTGGAGCATGTCTGACACCTTCGATGGAGGCTTCAGCATCGCGAAGTAGTTCTGGGGAGAAAATATGCCGCACAGCGAAGTGCAATCGGCACGGGTGAAGCCAGCATGCAAAGGGGCGGCTTACATTGCTGACTTCCTGATCCAGCAAAAGGTTCCTTACATTTTCGGGGTGTGCGGTCACGGCATACTCGGCTTGTTGGATGGATTATTCGACCGGCAGGAAGAGATCAAGACAATCTCTGTCCATCATGAATCGGCGGCCGGATTTATGGCGGAGGCTTACTTCCGGATCACGCAGAAGCCAGCGGCTACTTACACCTCTTGCGGCCCCGGTTCAACCAATCTGATCGTGGCCATTGCCGCAGCCGCGGCTGATTCTTCCGCGATGCTCAATATCACTGGAAATGTTCCGACGGGACAATGGAATCGCGGACCGTTCCAAGAAACAGGCAAATTTTTCCAAGGCGACTTTGTAAGTGTCTTGCGTCCATATGTGAAGCGTAGTTTTCAGCCCACACGAGCGGACATGTTGCCGCTTGCATTGCGTCAGGCTTTCGCGTTAATGACCAACGGCCGGCCAGGACCAGTGAATATCGATATTCCCTTGAATGTCTTCGTGGAGTTGGTTGACGAGGGTGCGGCTCAACGGGATAACGAGTGGCCAATCGCTGAATACTCCCGTCCTGCAGCGGATCCAGCGTCGGTGGACGAAGCTCTGCGCTTGCTCCAAAGTGCTGAGCGGCCGGTGATTGTTGCCGGCCACGGAGTGGAGCTCAGCGCAGCCGAGCCCGAATTGCTTGTTTTCGCCGAGGCGTTTCGTATTCCGGTTGCAACCACCCCTTTTGGCAAGGGAGTTTTTGATCCTCGTAACTCTCTGAGCCTCGGCCCCACGGGCCGGAACGGATCCTTGCCCGCAAACGCAGCATGTCGAAACGCCGATGTCATCCTTGCGCTAGGAACGCGTTTCGATGACCGTGCAACCAGCGCGTGGCTTCCGGGCTTCACTTACAACATTCCGCCGAGCAAGCTCATTCACGTCGACATTGATCCGGCAGAGATCGGACGCAACTTCCGCCCTGAACTGGGGATTGTAGGTGATGCCAAGCTGTTTTTGCAGCAAATGCTCGCGAAGTCCACCAGTTCAGGAAACGGCGCTCGCAGTTCTTGGCTCGCCCGGATTGCAGAGTGGCGGAAGAAATGGGACGAAGCCACACGTGCCCCGCGCACTTCGGATGCCGTCCCCATGCGTCCCGAACGAGCGGTCGCCGACCTGAGAAAGGTCGTTCCGGCGGACGGCATCGTTTTGGCCGATGTTGGGATTCATCATAACTGGCTGGTTGCAGAATACGAGGCTTGGAAGCCGAGGACTTTCCTGCAAACGTGGGGATTTGCTTCCATGGGCTTTGCTGTCGCTGGCTCTGTGGGTGCCAAGTTGGCTGCTCCTGAACAACCAGTCGTTTCCCTTTGTGGCGATGGTGCTTTCATGATGAATGCCAGCGCCGTGCTGACTGCGGTGGAATATGACATTCCGGTGGTCTGGCTGGTGTGGAACAATTTCGGCTATTGCGCTATCCGCGATCAACAAGCGGGATACTTCGGGAAAAATCGCGAACTGGCCGTCAGTTTCACTGACGTTAATGGCAAGCTCTACTCTGCGGATTACGCTATGATGGCACGGTCAATGGGAGCTCAAGGCGTCACGGTCGAGAAGCCGGGTGATCTCGCGCCGCAACTCGAGGCGGCGATAGCGTCTGGCAAACCAACGGTCCTCGATGTGAGGATCGATCGTGAGATCCGGCCATTGGCGACTGGAAGCTGGGATTTGCCGCCGATTCCTCACCCTATGCCTAACTTCGGCTGGGGCGAAGATTAGGAATCGCACACCCACTAAACAGCTCCATTGAGGAGTCTGCACGTTGATCTGAACAAATGGCACAGGGAACCAACTTCAGCGTTGCTGCATCGCCGAATGAGCCAATTGCAAGCGCTAAGGTTGGTTCTCTTTGGTCCGGCAAGCGCTTCTATATTGCCTCCCTGCTCTTCCTTAATCTCTTCATCAACTACGTCCACCGCATCAACCTCTCGGTTGCTGCTCCCGCCATAGCCAGAGATTTCGGCTGGGATGCCGGCAAGATGGGAATACTTTTCTCTTCCTACCAGTGGACTTACTGCTTTTTCCTTCTGCTCTGGGGGTGGATGACCGACCGGATGGGCACTCGATTCGTGAATGGATTATCAGTCACGATCTGGTCGATCGCGGGAATGCTCACCGGCGTGGCAATGAGTTTCGGTGGCATGCTGACCACCCGTCTGGTTCTCGGCGCCGGCGAGGCAGCGTCATTTCCAACTTCCGGCAAGGTTGTTCGGCAGTGGTTTCCAGCAAGCGAACGCGGACTGGCTACCGCAATCTTCAATGCGGGAACCTTCGCCGGACCGGCGGTTTCCGCTCCGTTTGTCGCCTGGTTGCTGATGAAAGAGGGCTGGCGCCTTTCCTTCATGCTCACGGGGTCAGTTGGTTTTGTCTGGGTCGCGCTGTGGCTTAAATTTTTCCGAATTCCGGCAGAATGCAAATGGCTTCCAGACGATGAGCGTAATTACATCCTGGGTCGAACGGACTCGGGCGCTAAGCCAGTTGCCCCTCCGAAGGGCAGCTTGATGCGGCTTATGGGGCGAAAGACCATGTGGGGTCTTTTCATCACTCAGGGCTGCTGCGCTTACACCATGCTTCTATTCTTGTTTTGGCTTCCCTCATACCTTGTACAATCGCGGCACATGTCGTTGGTGAAAGCAGGCTGGTTTACATCCGTGCCCTACATCGTGGCCGTGTTTCTTGGATTGCTCGTGGGTAAATTCAGTGACATGATCTTAACCGGCGAATCGGTCAGACAAGGCAAACGTCGGACCCTGCTGATGGTATTCATCTTGCTGTCGGCTATCGTGCTGGTGACCAATGCGGTTGGTAACGAATATGTGTTGCTTGTGCTGATATCAATTTCACTGGCATGTATTTCGAGCGCGCTGTCGCTGAACATCGCCCTGACCAACGATTTGGTCTGGAATCCCGAGATGGTGGGAACAGCGATGGGTTTTCTGATCCTCGGAGGAAACATCTTCGGATCGCTGGTACCGATCGTCACCGGGTACATTGTGAAATGGACTGGCAGCTTCGATATCGCCTTTTATCTGGCGGGTTTTCTTCTGGTCGTAGCGGCGCTGATTTGTTTCACAATGACCCGCAGGCCTGTGAGCTTTGAACCGAGCCTTGCCTGAGTTTTGCTGGAAACTAGATCCGGGAAAGATTCGCATGAACAGTCAACCCAAGCAGCCATGGTCACTACGCATGGTAGCTCCCCTTGAGCCGGGAATCGTGTGTATCGATCTCGATCGGATGTTTGACTTCTATACCGCAGTTCTCGGCCTCCGCTTCGCCACCGATGCTGAGGCCTTTCCCGAGATGAGCACGAAGTTTGGTACCGGGCCGCATGGTTTTCGAATCATTCGATTGCAGACTCCGTATGGCGAGCGCGTCAAGCTGATTCAACCCAAAAAGACTGTGCTGCAGCAGAGCCCGAATCCCGACTGGGTCTTCGAGCGGCAAGGGATCGCATATCTCACGTTTGTCGTTCCAGATATCCACGACGTCGTCACTCGGCTAAAAGAGCACAATGTGGATTTAGTCAGTGAAGACGCGGTACCGATTCGTGAAGGCATTACTGCCATTTTCGTGCGAGATCCAGAGGGTAATTTCCTGGAATTTGTGCAGTATGCCGATTTACCCTCATATCGGCCTGATCTATTCAAGTGGCGTCAGTTCTTTTAACAATTGCGCAGATTTAGTGCTGCTGCCTCCACATCCCTGTAAAGAAGAGACTTTGCAGTATGGGTGGGCGTTCGAAAATGAATGACAGGCTATTTTGGATGATCTGGATTTGGAAATCGGCGGCGAGGCAGGATGGCCAAAAACAACTGTGAATTCATACAAGTTGTTGCTGGCGCTCTCGTTACCATCGAAAAAAGAAATTCTTAATATTTCTTTTGCAGATTCCACAAGATTTCGAATGAATGAACGAATACGGTTGCAGCATCGATTATGGGGAAGTTCGATTGCCTGCATACCGTCAAGCAGCGAGTTCCCTCCGAGATCAGTGCATGATCGTGGCAGGGCGTAGACCGCGACTCTCCGTAATTTTGTAGATTCGATGGTGCCGCCGATCCGGATCGAGCAGGTAAAGTTGTAGATTGCCTTCGCATTTAGGTCGTCCTGGGGAAAACCTGAAGGGGGTTATCGTGCACACTAGAACTGGGGAAAATTTGTCCCGTGCGTTTGTAGTTTTGTCTGTTGTTCTGGCTTTTTTCCTGCCGATTGCAGGACACGCTCAAGTCTCCGGAGCCACTCTGACCGGAACTGTGACGGATACCACCGGTGCGGTAATACCGAACGTCCAGATCTCGATCAAAAATCAGGCGACCGGCGAAACTCGTAACGTGACGGTTGATTCCAAGGGCCTCTATTCAGCCCCCAACCTTCTGCCTGGCGTCTATGACGTAACGGCAACTGCGCAGGGTTTCGCGACCACCGTGCAGAAAAGTGTCGTCCTCACCGTCGGTGCACAGCAGTTGCTCAACCTGAAACTGCAGGTCGGGCAGGTGAGCGAGAAAATCGAAGTTACTGACGAGGCACCCCCCGTTCAGTTAACAAACTCTACAATAAGCGGCGTCGTAAACCAGCAAACCGTCGTTCAATTACCACTGAATGGACGTGACTGGACTCAACTTGCCACTCTCCAGCCCGGCGTTGACTCCGTTGGATCAATTCAGGCCAATACCGGCTCTCCGGATCGCGCACGCCGCGGCTATGGGTTGCAGATGACCATCTCCGGCACACGCCCCACCCAGAACAGCTATCGCATCGACGGGATCAACGTAAATGACTACAGCAATGGCGGCCCCGGTAGCGTGGAAGGTTCAACGCTCGGTGTCGACGCTGTCCAGGAATTTTCAGTGTTGACCAGCAATTATTCTGCGGAGTACGGACGTACTGCGGGCGGTGTGGTCAATGCTCTCACCAAGCCTGGAAGCAATACCTTTCACGGCGACTTGTACGAATTCATGCGCAACAGCGCGTTCGATGCGAAGAACTATTTCGATCTGCCCGGTCCGATTCCACTTTTCCACCGCAACCAGTTTGGGGCATCCCTGGGCGGTCCTATCATCAAAGACAAGACGTTCTTCTTCGCGGATTACGAGGGACTGCGCGAGAATCAAGTCCTTACCTCTGTCGTCCCGACCTTCTCCGCAGCTGTCCGACAAGGCATACTTTGCTCTAAACCTGTCGGCAACGCGTGCACCCCGCACAAGGTAACCGGCGCCGCCAATCCCGATCCGGCCACCGGAATTGACAAGAATGTCTTGCCTTATCTCGGCCTTTGGGGTCAGGCCAATCCCAGCCTGGGATACAGCAATAATGGCGACATTGGCTTTTACGGCTTCGATGGCGGACACAACACCACAGAGAACTTTGGGACCGCCCGCCTCGATCACCGCTTTTCCGACAACGACAGTTTCTTCGCCACCTATCAATATGACGCTGCCAATGGTGTTCAGCCAGATCCGGCAAATGACGTCCTAGTCGCCAACACTACGGGACGAGCCTATGTGGCCCTGGAAGAAACTCACATCATCAGCTCTTCGATTATCAATACCGCTCGCTTTGGCTTAAATCGCTCTTTGCACACCTCGCAAGGCCAAGCAGCTATCAATCCACTTGCCAGCAATCTGGCACTGGGAGAAAGCCCAGGCGCGGACAACCCACAGATTGACGTCGCTGGCTACATTTCAGCTCAGCCGGGATTGAACCAGATTGAACGCCTTGATTTTTTTGAAGATTCATACCAAGCATATGACGATCTGTTCATAACCAAAGGCATTCACAACCTGAAGGTGGGCTTTGCCTTCGAGCGGATACAACTGAACGCGTTCGATCCGGCCCCCGCCGGTGAAATCGCGTTCGGCAGCTTGGCAGATCCGGCCAATAACGGATTCTTGACCAATAATCCTTTGGTTCTGTTCGCGCCTTTGCCGAGTGCGCCATTCCTGAAATTCCATTTCCGATCCAGCATCTTTGGCGGCTATATCCAGGACGACGTACACTTGCGCCCAACCTTGACTTTGAATTTGGGAATGCGCTACGAGATGTCAACCGTGCCATCAGAAACTCAGGGTCATCTCTCGGCACTCCCCAGTCCGTTCAACCAGACATTCGCAAGCACGATCGTCGCTAAGACAGTTTGGAAAAATCCAACCTACCGAAATTTCGAGCCCCGCGTAGGGTTCGCATGGGATCCTTCGGGCAATGGCAAGACCTCGTTGCGGGGCGGCTTCGGTATGTTTGACGTTTTGCCGCTACCCTATCTTCTCGGGCAGTTCGCTACCAACACCGCGCCATTCACCGAGAATGGCACCGCAAACAATCTTCCCGCAGGTTCTTTCCCGACCGGGGCATTCAATATTCTGGCCGCCCAAGCCGCCAGCAATATCGGTCTGCGTATCCCTTACATCCAGCAGAATCCAAAACGTGACTACGTGATGCAATGGAACATAAACATTCAGCACGAGTTGCTTCCAAACCTCACGGGAATGCTCGCTTATGTCGGTTCGCGCGGCGTACACCAGATTTTCCGCGCAGACGACATCAATAGCAGCTTGCCCATGAATGGTTCCAATGCGCCGTATCTGTGGCCGAAGCTTGGACCAACGACCCCTCCGACCGTCATGAGTCCACAGATTGGCCGAATGGACGCCCTGACCTGGAACAATGATTCCTACTTCAATGGGATGGAAGCGCAGGTCGAGAAGCGCATGACCCATGGTATGCAAGTGCAGGGCAGTTATACCTGGAGCCGTGCAATTGACGGAGGCGACGGATCAATCGCCAGCGATTCGTTCCTAAACTCCATCCCGGCACTGTTCTACTTCCTGCCGCGATACCGCCGCGGGCCGGCAGATTTCAACATCACCCATAACTTGACAATCAATTATCTGTGGAACATTCCAACCCGAGCCACTTTCACCGGCGCCTTGGCTCGCGCCACAAAAGGGTGGCAGATGGGCGGAATCATGCAGATCCGAAGTGGAATGCCATTCACTCCGCTCATTGGAGGTGATCCACTCGGCTTGGGTGACTCCGCGCCATTCGACTACCCCAACCGGATCACTGGCGGCAATTGCTCTTCGCCGGTAAATCCCCAAGGTGCCGCCGGATACCTCAAGGCGCAGTGCTTCACATTGCCTATGGCTACTCCGGCGATTGCATCCCTCTGCAACCCCTTTGCTCCTGGAGGCACTGTGGCACCCGGCACTTGCTCAAATTTGCTCGGCAATGCCGGCAGAAACGACGTCTATGGGCCCGGACTCATCGATTTCGATTTCTCCCTGGTGAAAGACACTGCGATCACAGAGCGAGTCAATCTCCAGTTCAGGGCGGAGTTCTTCAATATATTCAACCGACCCAATTTCAACCCGCCGATCGTCAACAGCACACTGTTTAACCAGGATGGTAGTGCAAACCTCACCAGCAATGGCTCCTTGGCTCCACTGGATTCCACTGCTACCAGCAGTCGACAACTGCAATTCGCTTTAAAGGTTATCTTCTGATTGCCGCTCCCCCAAAATGAAAGCCAGCGCTTCGGCGCTGGCTTTCGCATTTCAGTGGTGATTACCTATGCCATCGCTGGATTGAATACAGTCTTACGTGGAACACGAGAGGCTACAATCATTTCCATGACCAACCGTCTGAAAGGGAAAATTGGAATTGTCACCGGTGCAGGCAGTGGAATTGGCCACGCCTGCGCCATCGCTTTGGCCAACCAAGGAGCACGGGTCGTCCTTGTCGGACGACGCCATGACCGCATCGCGGAATTAGCCGCTAAAATCGGAGATGCGGCATTCTCTGTGGCCGCCGACGTTACAAATCCGGCCGATGTCGAACGCGTCTTCGACGGCACTCTGAAGCGTTTCGGCGGTCTTAACTTTCTCGTCAACAATGCAGGAAAGCTGCATCCGGGCACAGCTGAGCAGATCACAGAAGAACAGTGGGCCCAGACTTTTGACGTCAATGTGCGAGCTGTGTGGTTGCTTTCGCGGGCTGCTCTTGCCTTCATGCGCAAGGGGGGAGGAGGATCCATCATTAATATTGCCTCTGTACTCGGAATCGTTGGCGCACGGAACCGCGCCGCGTACGCCGCCTCAAAGGGCGCAGTAGTCCTGCTGACCAAGAGCATGGCTATTGATCACGGCCCTGAAAAGATCCGTGTAAATGCTATCTGCCCCTCGTTCGTCGAAACGGAGCTTACGGCTCAAATCCTGGCCCAAGCCCCCGATCCGGGTACGATTCGCCGCGAGAGAACAGCGGCACACCCAATTGGACGCTTGGGAACGCCTGACGACATCGGCGGGCTGGCGGTCTATCTAGCGAGTGATGAGTCAGCCTGGGTTACGGGCGCTGCGCTGCCCATTGATGGCGGGTACTTGGCAGGCTGACTCACGTTTTCAATCGTGCTATCCCAAATAGCTATTTGGCTAGTGGCCCGGTGTGAATGCCCTGCCCGAGAACAAACGTGGATCCCACTGTGCCAACGACGGCTGATGAGCGTGGTAATCCGAGTTTCTCCCGAATGCGATAGACGGCTTCAATACCGGTACAGTGCGCCCCGACCAGATTCTCCACTTTGAAGTCCTTCAGTTTGTCGGCGGTCCAATCCAGTTGCTGATCGGTTGCCGGGAACAGGTGCAGTCCGCCAATGACTGCATCGACCGGTTCATTGGGAAATTTCTGTTTCGCAAATGTCAGGATGTTGATGATCCCCGCATGTCCACATCCCGTGATGACAACGAGTCCGTCCGTCGTATTCAGCACTAAGGACTGATCCTCCGGAATAGTGTCTTCCACCAGTCCAGATGGAGTCTCCACCTTTCCCGTGCTGCTCCAATTGTGTTCCGGATACTTCCGCGGCACAGGACCTGTGAGCCAGGCACCCGGAAAGATTTCTGCAGCATGTTCAAGTTCAATGAACTTGCCGCCCGATGCTTCGTACTCCTTCTTAATTGCGATCATTGAATTGCGCTCGCCTTTTGGAGAAGGCCGGCTATAGAAGATCCCTTGTGCCACGTAAGCGCGCGACAAGGCAGCGGGATTCTTCTTCATCATCGCTTCGCGAAGCGTCATTAAGCCGGTTACGTGATCCCAGTGGTTGTGTGTCAGAATCACATCTTGAACGTTTGATAAATCGATTTTCAGGTCATTTGCATTCTGCAGAACTGTATCAGGATGGCTCCCAGTGTCCATGAGAATGCGGTGTCCATCTGCCTCTATCAGAGCGGAAAAGCCCCACTCTCCAATACCTGTGTGATCTCCCACCAACATGGTCGAAAGTACGGTTACCTTTAAGGAATGAATTTGCGTGCTGGCTTGAGACGCATAGCCGCTGTTATAGGCCCCTTGAGCAAAAATCCCTATTGGACGGACCAATAAGAACACAAGGGCAGAAAACACCAGTGACCACAGGCGCAGGACACACTTGGACATGAAGGGTTCCCCAGAACTTCAGATTGGACCAATTCCGCGTCTCTAATTTTATCTGAATTCGTCAGACAGGTCGGAGGTTAACACCGACCTCGCGCAGTGCATATTTTGCAAGTTGAGCACGACAACAGGCAAGCTTCAGTTTCGTGCCGAGGCCGCAAGCCGTCTCAGCATTGGGAGCGTAGGTCCGAGTTCAATGGGCCCACCGTTTTCTTGGCCGAAGGCAAAGTACAAGCGTTGAAAGTGCTCGAACATTTCTTCGTAGATCACCCGAGACGATGACTCGGGTTCAAACACTTGATAATCAAGGCACATTGCCCGCTGTGCCCCTTCTACATTCCGAAAAGTTCCAGCAGCGACGAAAGCGAAAATTGCGGATCCAAGGCCGGTCACATCGCCGCGCGGCACCAGGATCGGCTTGTTCAACACATTTGCATAGACCTGGTTCAATACCGGATTCTTTCTCGGGATTCCTCCGCCATTGATGACACGGTTCACCTCGGAACCATGTTTTTGCATCCGCTCAAGGATGATTCGCGTGTGGAAGGCCGTACCTTCGATGGCGGCGAACAACTCGTCTGCCGCGGTGTGCACAAGATTCCAGCCAAGGGTGACGCCGCCAAGATTGGGGTTGACCAACACTGTACGGTCGCCGTTATCCCAGACCAGGCGCATTAAGCCACTCTGCCCCGGCTTGTAATTTTCCAGTTCTGCCGCAAGTTGTGCGACTGTGGTTGAGGCGCGTTGCGCGATGGCTTCGAAGATGTCACCGACGGCCGAGAGCCCCGCTTCGATTCCTGTATAGGAGGGGTTTACCGATCCCGGCACAACGCCGCAAACTCCGGGCACGAGCGTGGAAGATTCGCTGATGCCAATAATGCAGGTGGAGGTGCCGATGACATTGACAACATCGCCCAGACGGACGCCGGAACCGACAGCATCCCAGTGAGCGTCGAGGGCGCCGACGGGTATGGGAATGCCCGGTCGCAGACCCAACCGCTTTGACCATTCAGCACAAAGCCCGCCAGCGATAACATCCGAAGTGGCAAAGCGACCCGCGATTTTGTCGCGGATTCCATTCAGCAAAGGATCGACTCGTGTCAGAAATTCTTGTGCCGGAAGACCTCCGAGTTCAGCGTTCCACATCCACTTGTGGCCCATTGCGCAGATGCTGCGTGAAACCTGCTGCGGATCCTGAATGCCGCAGAGAATCGCCGCGACCATGTCGCAGTGCTCAAAAGCGGTGACGAACTGGGAAAGTTTGGCAGGGTTATGACGGAGCCAATGAAGCAGCTTTGAGAAGCCCCACTCCGAGGAGTACATGCCCCCACACCAATCGATAGCCGGCAATTTTGTTTCCCGCGCCGTTCGCGTGATCAATTCGGCTTCACGCCAGGAGCGGTGATCACACCAAAGGTAGTATTCATCCAACGGGTCGAAGTTTTCTCCGACGGGAATCACACTCGAACCGGTGGTGTCGATGGCGATAGACGCGATGCTTTTTCCGTCAATGCCAGCGGCCGACACAGCTGCGCCCATTGCCTGCACTAAGGCACTCATGTGGTCAGTGTGGCTTTGAGACGCGTGATCCGGGTCTTCGCGCTTGCGGTGCAGCGGATAGAAAGCGGTACCGGTTCCGAGTTTTCCCCGCTCGCTGTCGCAGATTGAAACGCGAACCGATAGTGTGCCGAAGTCCACGCCCGCAACAATGCTCATTCTGACCCTCGTGAGAGCAGCCACCGGACTGCTCCTGAACCTCGATCCGTTTACGCGGTCTGGACACCGCAGAGGCTCACGTCCATGCCCAGTTTACGAAAGGCAACGGCCTTGGCCATCATAGCGGTATCCGCAGATGCTGCGTCGTTTCCGTACGCAACCTGAATGTGGTTGGATTTATGACGCGCCATCAACTGATTCCGTGAGACTCCATGCAGCACGGCGTTCATGATGGGCCATTGCGGCGTGGTGCAATTCCAGCGGCGTTCGACCTCCGCTTTTGGCAATTCGACCACTGTCGCACGGCCGAGATCCGCATTCAGTCGCCCTGATTCAACGAACACACGGCTCCATACAATTTCTCCCGGCTTACTGACTCCTTTGATCGTTCCGCCACCTAACGGGAAATACATAGGCGGTTGCCGTTCGCTGACGGCACCGGCATAACCACCGGCGAAATGGTGGGGCGGCACGGCACCGGAAATCTCAAGCACCCAAACGAATTGGCCGCCGTATTCCTCTCCGTATCGGATGTCGTGAAGCGTGGTTTCCGGATCCAGGCCCAGGCGCTTCCATACGCGATTGGTGATGAGAGCATCGACGCCAGCGCATTCATCAACCTCGTTAAAGTGCGGAAGCGCATCGCCCTCAAATAGAATGCGCTCGTGCCGCTCATCCATCACCGGCGGCCGGTCCACGTTATTGAGGAGTCCTTCCGCCAGGTCGGACGCCGGACAGATATCTTTCAGGCCCTGCTGGTACTGAATACCGATGGCATCACAGCCGAATGCATCTGCGATACGAAGCGCCGCAACATACATCCTGCACTGTTCAAGAATCTGATCATCGGTCAGATCGCGGGACGGATCCGATCCGGTGTGAAAGCACATGCCTTTTCGATCGAGCCAGGTCCGCACGCTTTGCGCGTCGTGCTGCGATACCCGCCGCATCTCTGCAAACAAGGCCGACTGGCTCAGGCGCTCCTTGAAGATGCCGCACGCATGCAGAAGTTCGTCGGGAATGATGGCGTTGTACATTCCCATGCAGCCCTCATCGAAGACGCCCAGAATGGCTTTCTGGGTGCGCACGTTGTCTCCAACTTCAGTTCCGAGTCTCTCTGCGGCGGAAGGAATGGCGACCGAACTCAAAGCGTGCACGTGGCTGTCGTCGTGAGCGACCGGGCCTCCGTTCAACCATTGTTTCAGCCTGGCAAGAAAATAGTCGTCGGTGCAGTTCTCGCTCCACAAGGTGCTGTAAGGAACACCGGCCTTTGCCAAGGAAGCATTGAGATTGAGCATTCCTACCAGCCCGGGCCACTGTCCCGACCAATTTGCAATGGTGAGGATGGGGCCACGATGGCTGGTGAGTCCCGGAAGAACATGATGAGTGTACTGCCACACCGCTTCAACGACGACGAGAGGGGCTTCGGGCGGGATATTTCGAAAGACCTCGATACCATGACGCTGACTATGAATGAAGCCATGCTTGTGGACAGCATCGTAAGAATGACCACGGCGAACCGAGCGCCCGAATTTCTGAATTGCCATAGTGACCTGGCGCTCGAGTTGCTCTTGCGCCGGCCAGCATGTCTGGTTTGCAGAAAGCCGGAGGTCGCCGCTCGCTACAAGGATGATTTCGTCAGTTCGCATGGAAACAACTCCTTAGGTAAACGTATAAAGGATTCATTGTGGGCGTTTCGGCCAAAATCGGATGATGTATACAAGGGCCAACACGAGCATCCCGGCTCCCCACCAGATGGCGATGTGCAACTGCGGCATCGCGACAGGAACTCTTGAAGGTATATATAGGTCGTGAATTCCAGAAGCGAAGATCAGAAGTCCATAGAAAGCCAGCAACGCGCCAATAAAAAACCAGATCGGTAAAAAGTGTTGCTTCAAGAGAAACCTCTCACCAGAACCAGATATTGACAGCCACAAACAGCAACCCGACAGCCGCTGCCCAGGTAATCGGGCGGCGGAAGAATGAAAAATGCCCCTGTGGGTCCAGTTCCGTTAAGCCAAACACGAGACCATGCAACTCAGATTCGGGCTTGGGAGTTGTGATAAACGTAACGAGAATCGTCACACCGAAATTCGCAATGAGAGACCACATGGCGCGATAGACATTCTCTGCCATGTCCTTGGCGTGCTCGGAGAACGCTACGTAATGAAGAGCACCTGGATCGAGTTTCACCCACAGCCACAAGCCGAAAGAGGTAAGAATACCCGCCAGCAGTCCCCAAAAACCGGCAGCCGGAGTTGTGCGCTTCCACAGCATTCCAAGAATGACCGTGCCGAACATGGGAACGATGAAAAATACGAACACGACTTGGGCGTAGACGATGATGCTGGAGAAATTCATCACCAGGTAGGCAGTACCGATACTTACGAAAACGCCGAACAACGAGCACCAGCGACCCATGGATACGTAATGCGCGTCACTGGCATCCTTACGCAAGAGCGGTTTGTAAATATCGTAGGTCCAGACGGTGGTGAAGGCAGTTACATTTCCTGCCATGCCTGACATGAATCCGGCCACGAGCGCTGTCACTCCCAGTCCCAACAAGCCGGGGCCACAATATCGCGCGAGCATGAGAGGCAGGGCTTCGTTGTAGGTATGGACTCCCGGCAGTCCTGCCTGGCTCTCGGGAGCAAGATGGAACGGAAGCACGGCGAGCGCAAGCAACCCCGGGACAATCACAATGAGGGGTACCAACATCTTAAAGAAGGCACCGATGACGGTACCCAGCTGCGCCGAGCGCAGGTCTTTTGCCGCCAGCACGCGCTGCACAACGAGAAAGTCCGTAGTCCAATAACCAAACGAGATGGCAAGCCCCCAGCCGAAAACAATGCCCGTCCAATGCACGCCCATGGGATTGCCGGTAAACGAACCGGTTGTCCGCCACATGTGAATGAAATCCTGGCCGGGGAAATTGGCTTGGATTCGATGCACCATGCCGGACCACCCACCGGTTTCGATCAGCCCAACGACGGGAACGACGCCGCAACCGATCCATATGAGGAAGAATTGCAAGACTTCGTTGAAAATTGCGGAAAGTAGCCCTCCCGCCATAACGTAGAGCGCGACGGTCAAAGAAGACACCCAGATGCTGAAGTGAATATCCCAGCCAAGGATGACTTTCATGATGATGGCCATCGAATACATGTTGATGCCACTCATCAGGATAGTCATGATGGCAAACGAAATCGCCGAGAGGGAGCGCGCCCCCTCTCCGTAGCGCAGCTTGAGATAACCCGGCACGGAATGAGTTTTACAGATGTAGTAAAACGGCAGCATGACGAGCGCGAGAAATAGAATCGCGGGAATCGCGGCGATCCAGTAGGCGTGCGCGACCAGGATGCCGTATTGATAAGTCGCGGCAGCATAGCCCATCATCTCGAGCGATCCGAGATTGGCGGAGATGAAGCTGAGACCCGCGATCCACGCCGTCATCTCGCGCCCGGCCATGAAGAAGTCTTCCCCGGTATTGGTGAACTTCTTGAGGTAGATTCCCAAACCGAGGACAAGCACGAAATAGACCACGACGATTGTGAGGTCAACGGGACCGAGAGCCAGACGAGACGAGGTTTGCTGAAACAGCCAAACCGCGATCACCGGACACTCCCGACTGCCTGCACCAGCGGTAGCACCACGCGATCCAGTTCCTCATCGTTCCACTGGGCCAAATTTATATTGCCGAAAATCCCCCAGCTTTCAACCTGCTCAACGGTCTGGCCTGGCCGAACGTTCGCGAGAGGTCCGAGCGTCTCCATTTCAAGAAATTCATTACTGGTAAACATTTCGAATGAGGATCCGAAATCTGGATACGTTCTTCCCGGATCGGCTGCCGCTCGCTTGATAAAGGCCTGGCCATTGAGAATGTAAGTTGCCCATGTGTCGGGATTGAAGGTCCCTGCTTTTTGCGGTTCGCTGCTGTTTGCGTCCTGGCGAAGGATCAGGTACTTCCTGGTGAATTTCCAGCGGGGATCGGAAAAGTCCGTATAGGCCCACATGACCAGCGGATTCGTGGGCGAAAGATGTTCGGGGTGCTTTCCGCGGGGAGGAAAAGCGGAAACGGCCACACCTCCGGGGGCCATCATGGTCAGAACCCATGGAGCGAATAGAATTTCTTTCCCAGAGCGATTGGTGATGCGATGGGCAACCGTGACCGATGTGCCGGAGGCTGGCATCCGAACCTCAATTTCCTTCTCCAGCCCGGTAGTCGGCTCAACCGGTGCGCGTGCAATCAGTCCATTGGCAGTCACTTTGATGTGAACGGGAACATTATCCGGCGCCCAAGTGATTTGCAGATCTTCCGGAGATTTCCAAATACGATCTCCGCCGCGCAATTGAAATGTGGCTTCACCGATCTTGCCAAGCTGCTCTGGATATTCTTTGAAGAGATTCTGCCCGCCAACAAAGCCGAACCGAATGATCCGAGGTCCAACATCGGCGGTAACAATGAGCTCAATCTCTCCGTTAGAGACGAGATAGCAATTCGGCCATCCCTTGTAAGCGATCTTCTCAACTTTCACGGCAGCATCCATGGTTGTGGTAAGCAGGCAGGCAATGGCTGAGAACAGGAGCATCCGAAGCACGCGCACCTCGATCAGCTCAGAATTTCATTGGTGTAGCAACTGCTGCAAACTTTTATAAAACACATCGAAGTGCTGCGCACGAAGAACGGGAATCTGTCCGACGTGAGTGCCCAATTCCTGGGCTCTGTCACTTCTGGGATCATACGGCGGCCATGAGGGGAGTCCCGGCCCCCGGGGTACGCCAGTCCTGGCGAATTCGGTCCAATAGCCGATAAGAATGTTCGATAGCTTCTCATCGTCCGGATTACTCACCCAACTCGTCCAGTATTTCTTACTGAGCAGGATGCTCTCCTCACTATGAAATGCACCGAGCTCTTGAAATTTACCTGACCCCTTATAAGTAAAGTCATAAAGGTAAGCTTTCTGGCCCGAATCTGTCACCTCGTGCGCCAGCAACCTCGATCCAAAACCGAATTCATAGTCGGTATCCATGTTTCTAAATGCAGTGGCGACTTGGCTGTCGTCTTTTGCGGGATACTCCGAGAAGACATCCCCCGCATGGACGCCGAAAGTGCGGGTAAGCCACTGGCGATATTGCTCGGGGGTCCTCGGACGATATGACTTTCCATCCACCAGAGGACTGGCAAAGATGGAAACTTCGTCGGAGTTACTGCCCACGATTACCGGCACTTTAGCTTGCCGCCCCTGCCCGAAGGTAATTGCGGGTTGTTCGTAAAAGACCCACCCGTCCACCGTGGGATTGAAATCTACGTTGTTTTCTCTGGCGGCGCGTTCGAGCAGTTCCGAGGCGGGAATTGCGCGCAGCTTTTGCAGGGTGTTCGCGCCATCTCCCGCGCCCAGGTCCTTCGCCATGCGAGTGCCATCGTTCTCTTGCTGTCCCAAAGTCGGAGCAAGCCCGTCTACACAAACACCGCTCTGTAGAACGGCGGAGCGGAAGAGATCTCTCGCCAGGGGAGACGCCATCAGGTCGCAGACATCGAGCGATCCCGAGGAGGCGCCAAACACCGTCACCTTGCGAGGATCGCCCCCAAATTCTTCAATGTTCTTCTGCACCCAGCGCAAGGCCGCCATCTGGTCCAGTAGCCCATAATTTCCTGAAGAGTGGTGAGGTGATTCCGCGCTTAGTGCAGGATGGGAGAAATAACCGAATACGCCCAGGCGGTAATTGATGGTAACAACTACCACACCATGCTTGGCCAGGACCGGACCCAGTGGAGGCCATTCCTGCGACCCTTCAATGTTTCCTCCTCCATGAATCCACACCATCACGGGCAACTTCGCACTACGCTCGAGGTCGGGCGTCCAAACGTTGAGGAAAAGGCACGCTTCGTCGGTCACCATCCGTTTGCTCCCTAGCATTTCCGGAAGCCATGGGCTTGGGAGTTGCGGACACGCAGGACCGTAGGCCTGGGCTTCTCGAATTCCCTTCCACGCTGGGGCAGGCTGCGGTGGGCGCCAGCGCAAACCCGCGGTGGGCGCCGCTGCGTACGGAATACCGAGGAAGACGCCGCCCTTGTTATCAGCCCCGAAAGGAGTGCCCGCGAGACTGCCTGCATCAATGCTGACGCGTGGCGACCTCGGCACGCTGCCAACCGGGTTCGCCGTGCAAATGATAGAAGAGAGCAGCAACGAGAGGAATACCGTGCCTGTCGCGGCTGACAGAGTCTTTTTAATTCCTCGCATTTCCTCCATATCAGTTAAAAAACGTACTTCACGGAAAACTGGAAGAACCGCGCATCCGGGGTGAAGTTCTGGAAGAAACGGGAGGTCGTGATCTGGCCTCCGCTGGAGCTGTTGTTCGCGACGCTGGGCTGACCATAAGCCGGCGTATTGAATACATTAAACACATCGGTTCGGAACTGCAGATACTGTTCCCGGAATGTCGTGAAGTTCTTGAAGATTGACATATTCACTCGCTCGTATCCCGGCCCATCAATCTGCAAGCGACGTCCTCCCAGATATGAAATCGCTCCCGCCGTGGTCGTGATGGGAGTGGTAATGGAAGAACCCGGCAGGGGGTTCGCAAAGGCGCATGGATTGTACCAGTTCGCCAGCGTGTGCGTCCGGACAGCACAGGTTACACCTGGATTGGATGGATCCGGACTTCCTCCGGGCTTGGACGGATTTCTTATGAGGATTGCATTGGCATAGCCTCCCGACGCAGTAGTTATGTCGGGATAAACGCTCAACGGATTGCCGGTCTGGGCAGCAAAGGTCAGGCTGGTCGACCAGTCTCCTAACAGCACATTCGACAACGTGGTGTTGAATTTGTGGTTTCGAGTGGATCCGTATGGAAGGTCGTACATACCGTTAAAGGTGAACCGCTGGCGCGTATCCCACGGAGAGTTACTGTAATCATCGATCACCGGAATAAGCGCGGTGTTCCGGTAGCCGCTATCGGTATTGTTCGCAAGCGGCGTTAGCGGAGTCTGTGCATCATCCAAGGCATGAGAGTACGTATAGGTGGCAAGGAAGTTCAAGCCATTCGAGAACCGCTTCTCCAGCTTCGCCTGCAGGGCATTGTATGTGGACACTCCAGAATATGACGTGTAGGTTGTTCCGCCGAAGTCCGGGAAGGGGCGCTCCGGAGTGGGGTCCTGCGCGGCGTTCACCAGAGCCCGCGGCGCGTTGATATCGATATAGACGCCCAGGTGCCGCGCGACATTGCCCACGTAACCGACAGTCGCAACCATGTTCTTGGTGATTGACTGCTCGACTGTCAGGTTATAGCCCATGGTGTAAGGAGTTTTGATGCTCGGATCGATGCCAGTCAGCCCCGGGACTGAGATAAAGTTCTGAATCCCTTGGGTGAGCGCCTGCGAGAACCCCTGTTCCAGGGTGATGCCGCTGGAGGGGCAACTATTCGCTGCGCAATTAGGAGGATTGAAGTTATCGAGAAACTGGAAGGGATAATTGCTGCCCAGATTCGGGTTCGCACCGACGCTTTCCAGTCCGCCGTAGAAAATGCCGAAGCCGCCACGAACCACCGTGTTCTCCAAGGGTTGATAAGCGAATCCAATCCGCGGTGCCAGGTTCACCGAGGGCGACGCGATTAAATGTGGATTGTTGGAATACTGCAGCGCAATATGATCGAGCGCCAGAGTCTGAGTAAATAGCGGCGCGAGAAACACGTTTTTATCCTGCGCCGGGAGAATGAATGCGCCTTCCCCTGCTCCCGGACTGAGCGGTCCTGTAGTAAAAAAGTTGGCCTGCGCGTTATCCAATTCCTTGTTTGGCTGGTAGTACTCGTAGCGCAGTCCCAGGTTCAGCGTAAGGTGCCTGGCTATCTTCCAATCGTCTTGCATATATGCCGCGCGATACCAACGAGCATCCGACGTCCGCGACTGGTTGGATAACTGGGCGAAGTTCATTTGGTCGGCTAGGAAATCGGCAACCCCATAACCGGTATAGCTGTTCCCCAGGTTGCTGGTATATAGACCGTCGTAGTAGAGGAAGCCTCGCGAATCAGCCGGCACCGAATAGTCGTTCCGGATGCTCTGGAAATTTACTCCAACCTTGAGAAGATGTTTCCCGATCACCTTGGTGAGATTGTCAAGAATCTGGTACACATCTTGATGTTCGTTGACCGGGTAATAGGTGGATGCACCAAAAGGCGAGAGGCCGTTGATATAGAACGCAGGGAGCCCGCCGTTGTTGAAATAGCCGTTCGTGTTGAAAGGAATACCGCCTAATCCTAGCTGCGCCGACAGGTTGTTCTGCGAATTTGGCTGCAAATATCCAAAGTGGCCATAGTTGTAGCCGACTCGGAACTCATTCGTAAGGGTGGAAGTAAAAATGTGCGTCTCGCTGATCGCAAGGTTTTCGGCAAGGTTGATCTCTGTTCCGTCCGCGGCGTACGTACCTCCGTCAAGGACAGGTCCGAGCGGCGGTGCCAGGTATCCGCTCTGATGGGCGTAGCTGAGACGCGCAAACGCCTGGTCCTTCTGACTGATCGTCCAGTCCAGCCGCGTATCCCATTGAATGGTATTGTTTGTCGAGTTCGAATTACCGTTGTAATTATTGTAAGTGGCGCCGCCGTTCGTATTTGGCGCTGGGAACAGGTTAAGTATCCTTTTCGCGATCGGATTGACTTGATTGGGACAGAACACATTATTTTGGCCGTTACACTGCAATAGCGCAGTACCACCGGAGTTCGGCTGATAAAGCTGGATCGGGGCTCCTGCGCCGGTAAGCGACGGATTCAGCAACTCGGAGAAATTACCCTGGCGCATCAGCGCCGTCGGGACCGACATTGTGAACGGAGTGCCGAACACGATGCGATCCGCCTCGATATCACCGAAAAAGAACAGCTTGTTCCTAAGGATCGGCAGTCCGAGAGTCGCACCGAACTGATTCTGGCGATATTTCGGGATCGAAAGCGAATCGAAATCACGCGCGTCAAGGACGTCGTTGCGGAAGTACTCCCATATATCGCCGTGTATCTGGTTCGATCCTGCCTTGATGCTGGCGTTCAAAAGAGCACCGGCGGAGTGCCCGAACTCGGCGCTGTAGTCGCTGGTCTGCACCTGAAACTCTGCCAGAGCGTCCGGAGGCGGCCGTACCGCGAGGCTTGACCCGCCGAGAAAGTCGATCACGTTGACGTTGTTATCGACGCCGTCGAGGATAAAGTTATTCTGTTCAGCTCTCTGTCCATTCGCCTCGAAATCACCTTCGCCGCCTGCCCGCGAACCAACCGTTGGTTCCGTTCCTGCCATCAACTGCGCGATGTAAACCCAGTTCCGCCCGTTCAAGGGCGTGTCATTGATCGCGGTGGTAGACACCACCTGCCCGACCGATGAGTCCTGATTCTCAAGTAGCGGCGCCTCAGAAGTAACCGTCACGCTTTGCGATTCCTGTCCCACGGTAAGAGTGAGCGGGATATTGAGCCGCTGCTGGACGTCGAGGTGAAGGTTTTCGCGCGTGATGGTTTCGAAACCCGGAACAGTCGCTGTCAGTGTGTAATTGCCGATCTTTATCGGAGAGAACGTGTAGGCGCCATTCCGGTCCGTCTTGGTTCGCAGCACCAACCCGGTGTCCGTGCTCGTAAGCGTCACCTGCGCATCCGGCAATACGGCACCACTCGGATCTTGCACGAGACCGGCGATGGTTCCTTGATCCGCCTGACTCCAGGCCTGCCCAAGCAGCAGGAAGAGTAAACAGAGGGACGCGAGAATCCATCCTAGCCGTGATTCAGCGCGGATAGATGCCGACGGAAGGTCAATAGAATTTCTGGTCATGGGGCTCCCCACAATCGCTCAAATTCCAACCTGCAACGAAAACTGTAGCGTTACAGTTAGCGGGGAGTGTATGTTTACAACTTGACAGCTGTCAAGCGAAATCGGACAGCATGTCAGTTCCAATTTCCCGGTTACACTACTTTGCTGGGTAATTTGCAATTTGCCGTACGAAAAGAAAGTGGTGCGGTAACCCTCTATGAACAGGCCCAGAGTCCGATTGCGCGATATCGCCGATGATCTCGGTATCGCGGTGATTACAGTCTCCAAGGCAATTCGCAATCATCCCGACATCAGTAAACAGACCAAAGCACGCGTCCAGGAGCGCATTCGTCAGTTGAATTATCAGCCAAACTGGGCAGCGCGGAGTCTGGCTACCGGAAAGAGTTTCAGCATCGGGGTGGTGGTTCCGGACCTGGTACATCCGTTCTTTGCTGAGGTTGTGAAAGGAATTTCAGCCGAGGTACGCGCAGAAGGCTACTCCGTCATGGTTGCGTCGTCTGAGGAAGATCCAGCGATGGAAAGACAGCAAATCGAATTTTTTCTGGGCCGCCAGGTGGATGCGCTCATTCTGGCCTCCGCCGATCCGAAGATTGAAACCGTGGACCTGATCCAGAGCCGAGGTGTTCCTTTCGCTCTGATTGATCGTAGCGTTGAAGGCGCGACCTGCAATTTCGTGGGAGTGGATGACGAGCGCATCGGGCACATGGCCACGGAACATTTGATCGAGGCCGGGTGCAAAAGAATCGCTCACATTCGCGGGCCAGAGATCAGTACGGGTATCGGTCGTGTCCGCGGCTACATGGCAGCGCTTGCCGCACACCGCATCAAAGTGCGGCCGGAGTACATCGTGAGCCGCGATTCCAGCGATACGCGAGCCGACACGAGCGGCTATGAGGCTATGAAGCGGCTCCTGACCATGCGTCCGGTTCCCGATGGCGTGGTCTGCTATAACGACCCCACTGCTCTTGGCGCCATCAAAGCTATTTTTGAGGCCGGATTACGAATCCCTCAAGACCTTGCCGTGATCGGCGCAGGAAACGACCGTTATGCCGGCGAGTTGCGTGTTCCTTTGAGCACCATCGACCAGCAGCACCAGACGATCGGACAACGATCCGCGCGACTGGTCATGCGGGCAATCAGTTCCGAAGAGCCATTAAAACCGAAGACAGTGTTGCTCGTACCGCAGCTGATCGTACGTGAATCGACCATGCGCAAGGCTCGCCCATCCCTGCAACCAACCAGCTGATACCATCCAGTTTCTGCAGGCCGTAAAATTGGTTACCGGGTCCGCCACAAGTCACTTCGATTCTTAATTCTTCCATTCGCTTTGGTTCCTGCAGACTCGGCGCCGCGAAGGTTCACAGTTGTAGTAGGCGCCGCGTCCTCTGGCCAACGTCAGACATCAGCGCAACCGCATGACGAGAACCCGAAACACAACGGCGTATTACCGAAAGGCTGCTGTAGTAGTCGTTGTATCGGAAGAATCCCGTCTGCCCTCGCCACATCGGGTAGAGACCGCATGCCTGAAGCCACTTCTCGTAAACCGGATCAATATCGATGTAAGTGTCGGGGACGAAGTTCGATGCATCTTCCCAGTTTTCTGCATAGAAGCTTTTTGAGACAGCATGGGCCGGGTGCTCTCGGCTCAAAGTTTGTAACCCGGCGTAGAAAATAGCATCGCGTACGTTCAAATAGCAGTTCTGATGATCCTTATGCCAGCTGCCACTCCAGTGCGTGATTACCACATCTGGTCGATGCTCACGAATTGCATCACAAACACGCAGCGATGCCTCTTCGCTGAACGGAATCTCGGCATCTTGATAATCAAAAAACATTCCCTCTGCCCCAATAAGCCTTGTCGCGTCGTCGGTGGCCTTGCGCTGCATCGCACCGTATTGTTGAACCGGGATGTGGACTGGCGCTCCTTTCTCTCCCAGTGACAGGCTCAACAATACACCCGAACCTCCGCGCTCAATCTGCGCCGCGAGCACGGCGCCCATGGTGAACATCCCATCGCCGGGGTGCGCCGCAATTGCCATTATCCTCCCTGGTCTGACGGCGGCAGAATCCCCTGTTAACCCGGGTAAATCAGGAATCGCCGCCAGGATTGCTACGCCTCCAACCGACTGAGCAAAGGACCGCCGGTTCATCTTCTCTCCTTCCCTACATTGCGCATTTTTGACAATTGCCATGCGAGCCGGGCACACCCGAGAAGATTAGCTTTATCTCTCAGTTTGCTGACAACGAATTTCACTTTTCTGGCCGCAATTGGCTGCGCCCTCCGAGCCACAACGTCGCGCAGAGATTTCAAATATAGATCAGCAGCGCCGGCCATTCCGCCCCCAATTATCACCACTTCCGGATCGAACAGGCTGATCATGTTCGCCACACCTAACCCGAGCACTGCACCCGACCGCATGAATATATCCAACGCCATTGGATCCCGTTCTCGCGCTGCTGCGGCAACGTCATACGCCGTAATCCTGAAAGCATCACGCTGCGAAAGACTGCTACCTTCTCCGCTTTGCAACCGCTTCCTGGCCGCATTCGCGATACCCGGTCCCGCCGCCAAGGATTCCAACTCTCCAACCGCCGACGCATTCGGGTCAGGATTCTCCGGTGACACCGCGAGCCATCCTGCGCAGCCGGCAAGCTCATGCGCACCCCGGACGACTTGCCCACCGCTCATGACGCCCCCACCGATCCCGGTACCAATCATCAATACGATTGCGTCCGACTTCCCCTGTGCGGCACCGCACCAACATTCTCCCAATAGCGCAGCGTTCCGGTCGCTTTCGACCACGACCGGAATTTGAAGGGAGCGCTCCAGACGATCTGCCAGCCGCACGCGTTTCCATCCCGGCAGGTTCGGTGCCCAAACCGTACCATTGCGCCGAACTAATCCCGGCACCGCGATACCGGCAGCAAAGAACGGCGCCGTTCGCTTTGTAGCTGCGGAGAGATGCCGGGCCAGATCGAGAATCTGGCGCACTGGTGAGGACGAAGAAGTCACGTTTACGGGAACCGTTCGGCGCGCGACAATGCGTCCCTTTCGATCCACAAGAGCCGCCGAGCATTTCGTCCCGCCAAGATCCACCGCTAAGACGTAGGACACCATAACTCCTTATCCGACTGGACAAACTCACCGCATCGCCTTAACGCGCCTGATTTGGAGATCGGATGCGCTCACCTACAAACACCACACCCGCCAGCAGAATGACGCCAGCCGCTCCAAGCGATGGAACAAACATGCCTGCGCGAACGCCGAGATGTTGCGCAACCTCGCCGGCACTCCAGGGAAACAACATGCCTCCGAGCAGTGCAATCGAAAACAAAAGCCCGAATACCGTCCCGGCTCGTTCCTGATAACGATCACCCGCGATTGCTAAGGTTGTGGGGAAGATTGGGCCATACGATAAGCCGATTAGAGCGGTTCCACCAAGTAGCATCATCAACGATCTCGCCGAAAGCAACGTTACGCAACCCAACAGCGATGTCAAAGCGGATATCAGGACGAGGTGAGACTTCCCCATCCCGCGTAGAACACGCGCAGCCAATATTCTGCTGATCATCAGGGCAGCCCAATACGAGGCAAGGACCAACGCCGCTGTGCGCGCGGAGTAACCGATCGTATTTACGAACGTCGAGGTCCATCCTGCGATGCATGCCTCATTTCCCGATTCCAGGAACAAGATAAGAGCAAGCAGCCCTATTCCCTCAAATTTTGCACCTCTGATAGTTTCTCGTAGAGAAAACACCTGACCTGTTTTCGCCGGAAACGGAAGCAGGCCATAACCGAAAGCACAAACGGCAGCCAGAACCGCACAAGAGAGAAGCAACTGGGAAATCGTAAAATGCCCCTCAATGCTGGCCGCAAGTAGGGGAATCAGCATGGCACCGATGCCAAAAAAGATTCCCAGTAGGTTCAGCATTGGTCCACGCTCATCGCCGTACACATCGGAAACGAGTGCATTCGTGCAGGTGTTTAACCCGCCTCCCCCGAGTCCTAGTAGAATCGCAGCCGCGCTCGCAGACGTGAAAGAACGCGCGAACGCGAGCCAAACCATGGACACGGAAACCAGAACGCACGAGACAAAGAGATTAGCCTTATTGCCGACATGATCGATGACTGGACCGACGACCAGAGAAGCGCAAAAAATGCCCAGGTAAAACTGCAGAAACAGGCTTCCCTGCTGAGAGAGATCGATATGCAACCGCGCCCGCATCTCCGGCAACCCGAACACCGTTCCAAGGATTGCCAGAACAATGCCGAAGACGAGAATTCCAGCGCAGGCGCTAAGGAACAGCGGTCGTCGTCGCAGAGTAGACTCCTGCCCTACCGTTTGAGAGAACGTTCGTATTCTTCGTACACACGGTTGTTGTTATCCGGCGGTATTCCCGCAACATTCGGCGATACGAAAACCGGCGGATTGTGTCCCTTCGCAGCAAGATCGGAAGCCACCTGCGCGATGATCGCCATGGCAATGGTCACGGTTGAAACGGTCGATCCGGCCGCGACAGGAGCCTTCCATCCCTTCACAGTCACTAGTGCATCTTCAGCCGGAATGCAGTTGTCGATCACATAATCGGCGACATCCGCCAACTTCTTGCCCGACGAGTGGGTTGCTTCCCGTTTGCGGTAATTGTCGAGAGATGTGATCGCCACTGTGGTCAGGCCACGTTTTTTGGACTCCTGCAAAACTTCAATTCCAGCAGCATTCAGTCCGCCATGAGAAAAGACGAGCATCACATCGCCACTGCGAATTGGTTCGTTCTCGAAAAGCAATGCCGCATAACCCTCGCGACGCTCCAGCCACAGAAGCCCCTTTGCGCCTCCTGAACCGATCACACTCGTCCACATGAGCCGCATATCCATTAAAGGACGGAATCCCGGGAAAGCCCCATAGCGCGGAAACATGTCCTGTACCGGAAGCACAGAATGCCCGCTCCCGAACAAATGAACCAGCCCACCTTTGGCGATGCAGTCGGCCATGACCGCAGCCACTCCTTCAATGTTTTGCGTCTGCGTCTCCCAAATGCGATTGAGAGCCTCAGAAATGCGTTCGCGAAACTGGACAGCGCTCACAAAGCTGTTCCTCCACTTGAATGAAATGGAAAAAGACCTGAGTGACAACGGTTAATTCTGCACGTGATTTTGAGCCCATGCAAACTTGAATGCCCCGTTAACCATCCCAGAAAACGGATCTCTTATGTGGACGATTCCTGAACCCTGGTAATCAGGTTTTAATGGACACGCAAATCCAGGTTCACGGAATGAAATCGAACGTAACAATTGATCCTCCATTTCCGACATTCATCGAATCGCCTTTGATGTCATCCACAACAAAGCGCACGGGATGCCTGAGCATCCCGTGCGAGGAAACGAACGATTCACATGGGAAGGCTGCCACTATCCTTATGGCTGCGGATCGCTTCGCTCCTGGACCCGGTTCTGCTGCTGCTCTTGGAACCGGTTCTGTTGCATGTCACCAGATTGGTTCCCCGCCTGGTTGTGCTGCTGGTTCCGAACCTGATTCTGACTCTCTGTGCGGCTCCGGGTCTGCTGGTTGTTGTTTCCACTACCGCCATTCGGTCCGGTTGATCCCGGCCCTTGGCCTGCGGTCTGTCCGCTTCGGGTTTGCAGTTGATCTTGTGTGTGCAGTTGATCCTTGGTTTGTAGTCTGTCGCGGTCACGCAATTGGTCCTTCGCCTTTACTTGGTCCTGTGTACGCAACTGATCCTTTGACTGCTTCTGATCGCGAGTACGCAGATTGTCTTTCGTTTGCAGGGTGTCGTGTGTTCGCAGCTGATCTTTGGTTCGCAGTTGATCGTGCGTGCGCAATTGGTCCGGTGTCCTTATCTGATCACGCGTGCGCAGGTGATCACGCTGTGCGCTGCCCGTGCCCGCACCGGTAGCTCTGCCGCCAGAGCCAGCCCGCTGCGCCAGGACGAAACTGGGGACCAGCATCAGGGAAAGAACCAGAACTCCTTTCACAAATGTTTTCATGACGTCACCTCCAATCGGATATCAGGCTGGCGACTCGAACTCACTACAACTGTGGCCCGCGATTGCCCGTGCCCGTGGCGCGCGCGGGTCCGCCAGCCCCCATTCCTCGCATGCCAATTCCCGATGGGCCGGAGCCTGTTAAACCCGGCATCGCCCGTTGCATTCGACGGGGCTGCGTGGGTTCTTGTCCTTGCCGAACCCAGACCTCTTGCCCGGGGTTCACCAACACTTCCTGCTCGGGATGGAGTTGGCTCGTCACAGCAATCAGCCCTTTCTCCAGTCCGACCCTGGTGTCCCCGTTCTGCGCGACTGCAAGGGCGAAGATCGTACCTCTCACCGCGATAATCGCTGTGGGCGTAGTCACCGCCTTAGGGTTAGGGCGGCCGCTCAGCTTCTCGATCTGTACGCGCACGTTACCCAGCAGTACATGGAGAAATTCCTTCCACTTGCCGGTTTCTGAGCGCAACACAACATGAGAATTGGGATAGATGCGAACCGTGCTGCCGTCCAGCAAACGTATCGTTGCGGATGATTTGGCATCTGTAACGATCGCGTCGCCGGCTTGAACCTGGTCGTGCTCGCGTAAGAGCAGAGGAGCAGATTCGCCCCGCTGAAGGCTGACTTTGCCCTTCACTGCGGAGATTTGCCCTGCTACCCCATCCTGCGCCCGCAGGGATACAGTCAGGAATATCAGGACGATCAGGGCAACGAATTTGTAGTGAGTCCGAGTCACTGTAGCCTCGCTTCCAAACGTGCACTCTGGCTTCCAAACAAGCAATCAGCCAGACGACTGAAAACAAACGCTCAGGATTTGCGCTCGTCCTCGAATATTGGCGTTTCGGGCACGGCGCTGTGCCCTTCGCGCAAAAGCCCCCAACGTTCGAGCTTTTTGTAGAGAGTTCGCCGCTGAATGTTGAGCCGTTCTGCAGCCTGGGTGCGATTCCCCCCGCAGGCGCGGAGTGCTTCCAGCACATGCTTCTTTTCCGCCTCCTCGAGCGTCATGGCGACCGCGCTGGACGTCACTTGAGCCGCGTTGGTACCCAGGGCCTGCCGGACTTCAGCTTCCCCCAGAGGGCCTGGAGATGACATGGCGACCATGCGTTCAATTGCGTTCTTTAGTTCGCGAACATTGCCCGGCCATGGCTGAGATTCAAGAATCTTCATGGCCGGCGGTTCCAGTCGGGTCTGGCGTCCTTGGCGAGAGTTTGCGTCGCTGAGAAAACGGTTTGCCAGCAGCCGAATGTCCTGTACCCGTTCGCGCAAAGGGGGCACGTCGATGCGCAGCACGTTGAGGCGATGATAAAGATCGGCGCGAAACTCTCCGGCTTGTATCATCGCCTCCAGTTGCCGGTGCGTAGCTGCCAGGATACGCGCGCTCACCAACTTCGGCGCGCTCGCCCCCACCGGACGATACTCTTTGGCTTCCAGAAGGCGCAGCAGCTTCGATTGAAAGGAGGTTGGAATTTCTCCTATCTCATCCAGGAACACGGTACCACCGCGGGCCTGTTCGATAATGCCGGCGCGGTCCTTTTCCGCGCTGGTAAACGCTCCGCGAGTGGAGCCAAACAGTTCGCTTTCCCAGAGATTTTCAGGAATCGCGGCGCAGTCCACCGGCAGGAATTGTTGTTTGGCGCGACCGCTGGCGGCGTGAATGGCACGAGCAACCAGCTCTTTTCCGCTACCGGTTTCACCGCAAATCAAGGCGGTTGCCTCGGAACGTGCGGCACGTGCGATGTCTTTGTACAGCCTCACCATGACGGGCGTGACGCCTATCATCGCCTCGCCCGATGCTGAGTCTGCAGCGGGCGCTTCTTCTGGCTGCAGCGATAACTCCGCCCGTTGCAGTACTTGCAGCAGTTGATTCAGATCGATGGGTTTGGGCAGGTAGTCGAATGCGCCCCCCGACTCCGCATCGACGGTTGTCCGCACCGACCCCTTGGCAGTCATCAGGATCACGGCACTGGATGGCGCTGCTTGTTTCGCCGCTCTCAGGATGTCCAGCCCCGTGACGCGGTCGATGTAAATATCGGCCAGGATCAGCGGAAATGTTGCGCCCTGCGCCAAACGCAAAGCCTCGCTTCCGCTATTCGTGACTGTCACGGAATATCCTTTAGCTTCGAGAAACGTGGCGATCGGGAAAGTGATTCCCTCATCATCGTCGACAACGAGCACCGCTGGTTTCGCACTCATTCCTTCACCTCTCTTGGAAGCAACACAGTGAAGCTCGAACCTTTTCCAGGCTCACTCGCGACTTCAATTGTGCCTCCATGTTGAGTGACAATCTCCTTCACGAGGGTCAATCCGACGCCTGAACCCGGTTCACCTTGCTGATGCTGCTTGGCGCGATAGAAGCGCTCGAAAATGTGCTCCTGATCCGCGGGTTCAATGCCGCATCCTTGATCTGCCACCACCAGGCGTGCGCAAACGGCATCGGAGCGTAAGGTCAGGCGAACCTCAGTTCGCTCCGGGCTGTACTTGATGGCATTAACCAGCAGGTTGTAAATGGCATACTGGAGCAACTCCGCATCTGCTGCCAAAATCACAGGATCAAGATCCTGCTCGATTGAGATCTTCTTCTTGACTGCCAACAAGGAGGCACGTTCACTGGCGTCAGCGGCGATCCTGGCAAGATCCAATTGTTGTCTCCGTAGCTTCAGCACACCGGCCGCAATCCGTTCCACATCGAGGAAAGTGGTTACCACTCCAGAAAGCCGTCCAGCCTCCTTTTGAATGCGCTGAGCGATCTCCTCCTTCTTCCCCTCAGGAATGCTTGCTTCGGTCATCAGCTGGCTAGAGGCATGAATTGCAGTGAGCGGAGTCTTGATCTCATGGGCGACGGCCTGCAGGCGAAGTGCGTAATCTTGCCGCCCGGCAATCGCCTCCCCGAGACGCCGGCGCACAAAGCTGGTATCTACAAGGAAGGCTGTAAGCGAGGCGGCTACCTCAACCACGATCCACGATGCCACAGGGACGATCACCCCATTACGAAACAGTACATAGGAAAGCAGAGGAATGAGGATGATTCCCGAGATCGCAGTGGGTATCAATAAGCGTCCTTGCCGCCACCACAAAGCTCCAGCGATCAGCAGCGCGATTCCTAGGACTGAAAACAATTCCGCCAATGGTGCTAAAGGCGTCAAATAGGCGTCGTCTGCCAGCGTGCTAAAAACGTTCGCATGAACTTCAATGCCGCTCATTCCCAACCCTGCAGAAAAGGGAGTGAAGACACGATCGCCGGCACCCTGCGCCGTGACTCCCAGAATCACCACCTTCCCGCGGAAGTCCGAAGCCGTTGCCGGATCCTCAAGTACCGTCGCCAGCGAAATACGCCGGAACGTGCCTTCCGGCCCAGCGTAGTGAATCCATAAGAGCCGATGGTTGGAAGCCAGAGCGGGAATATGATCTGTAGCAATCTGCAGTTCATTTGCAGACTCGATGGTTGGCGCTTGCGCTCCCATCGCCGCACGAAATGCCTCAAAGCCAAGTGCCCAGTAGCGTCGCTCTTCGTCGCTCTTGGCCAGCAGCAGCGTGCGAACCACGCCATCAGGATCTGGTTCAATGTGAACGTTCCCGACGGCGTCCGCGTGGGCCTCAAATTCTGGAAGCGGTCTCAGCCACTGTGGCCGCTTGCCATCTCCGGGAATATCCAGAGCGGTTGCCAGAACGACTCTAGGGAACCTGCTAAGCGCCTCGGCAAGGCTGCCATCTGCGGTCGGGACTGTCCTCTCCGAAAGCAGCATGTCAATGACGAGGACTGCTGGCGCGGCATTCGCCACTCGCTTCAAAACTTCGGCGAGCACCGCACGATTTATCGGCAGTGGACCATAGCGGCTGACGGCCGAGTCATCAATCGCGAGCAAAACCACCTTCTGCCGGGATAAGGCATTCCGGTGAGGGCTAAGCCGGAGCAGCATATCGGCCGCAGCAGCATTACCGTGCTGGACTAGACCATTCCAGGCAAGAAATACCAGAACTGTCAGCACGAGGAGGCCGCCCAGCGAGATGAGAGGTACGCGCCTCACGAATAACATCCTGATGGCAATTTCTGCGGTCGTTCCTGATTCCAAGAGAATGCTGGCAACGCCCGCGCGACAAAACCGCCGTCGGAGCACAGTAATGGGCCAAGGAGGCCCGAACCGGACCATCCCACTGCATCATATTTGCGTGCGGAAACTGGCACTGAGAAATCCATCACAGGTCGGTGTAAATCCGCTCACCACCACCCGTGTCTGGAATCACGGTTCACGCTCTGTTGCCACTGCTAAATTTCTCAAAGCTGTGACCAAAAGCGGGCAATTACCGAAGATCTCTCGTTCGCTACGGCCGATCTGGATTCGTCGTATGGCAGCGCTAGTTGGGCTCGTGGTGATTGCTGCCGTGGTCGTTGTTCCGCTGACATCTGATATCACCGACGACCCCGACTTCGTGGCGATCGCCATGCCCGGAAATCCCGTGCCTGACGCAGAGATGTCCCGGGCGAGAAAATCTCAAGGAATGGTACAGACTACAGCAACGCCGCTTCTCTTTGGATGTCAAACGCGGCTTATCCCTCATCAGAGCCCGTCCATCGTCACTTCCGTTTGCGTGCTCCGCTGTTAGTCCCCTGTTACTCGCGGTAATTACACGTTCGTGCGTATTCAATATGCACTCGCAGCACCCCCCTGACTGCTGTGCCTTGGCTTCCGCGAACGAACAAGCATTTACAGCCCACCCCCGGAGAGAATCGCTAACAACAGAACTGCTCTTGGAGGAAAGAATGAAGTGCCCTCATTCTCGTGTTCTGTCTGTCTATCTGCCAGCTGTCTTGTTGCTGGCGTCGTCCATCGTTTCCGCACAATCGTCGCCGGTTGTGCTCAACCATGCTTTCAAGTGGCAAGTGGTCGTCAATAACGGCGTCGTCGTTCCTGGCGACACCCGAACATTCAACAGCTATAACCAACCATCCGTGAACGTGAATCGACTTGTGGTATTCCGTGCGCGCAGCAAGGGCGGGACCACAGGAGAGCCTGCTCACGGCATCTTCTATCGCAATATGCGCCTGGGTACAGAACTGAAAACATTGTTCGACCGGAACACGCTCGTGCCGCAACCGAACGATCTCAGTTCGACCTTCGCTGAACCTCCGGCCTTCCCGCGCATTGACATGTGGTCGAATACGATGGCCTCGCGTGGCGGGCATCAGCCGGACTGGAATTACTTCCTCCCGGATGGCACTGAGACCCGAGCGGGTACGGCGGGTATCTACACGAACCCCTTCGGAGATCTGATTACCGGGGCCAGCAACCTGGGCATCGTTCCTGATTTCGGATTCTTCGCGGTCCCGGGCACCGGCGGAATCAAGTTTGACGTCTTCCCCGGCGCTCCCGCAATTACGGATCGATCCACCCTCGTATTCAAGGGGAATTACACCGTAACTGAGAACGGTGTGTCCGTCGGCAAGACTGGCGTCTACTATCGCAAAATGAAGAACGCTCCGATCGGCGGCACCCTTTCACCTGCGGGCGGCAGTTCGCCGGCTATCCTGATAGCCAGCAGTGACACAATCATCCCCGATCCAAACCGAAACCTGAAGGTTAAGTTTGGATCCACCGCCCCGCCCAGTGCGGCCGGACCATTTGCCGTATTCGCCGGCTTCGACAACGAGGATCATCCCACCATGGGTGGAATTTACGGGACAGTGCTGATCGGTACCCCCAAGCTCCTATCTCTGGTTCGGATCGGTGGCAAGGTCCCCGGCGAGGCGGCCGGCGCTGTGTTCAACAAGCTCAGTGAAGGCCTTTCTTTCGATGGGCGATTCCTCGGCTTTTGGGGAGCATGGGGCACCGAAACCAAAGAATTGGTTCTGCAGTGCCCTTCCGATGGCAACAAAAACAGAATTGCCTATTGCAAGGAGCTTTACGGTGACGGTGAAATCCCCGGCACGGTCAGCAACGGGTTCCACACTACGGTTCCTCTGCATCAGGGCATTTTTGTCTATGACCTTGTGACCGGCTTAACTCGCGCTGTCGCAAAAAGCCCTGGGGACTTCTCCGACTTCATCTACTGGAACTTCTCCGGTAAGGTTCCACCGCCGCAAGGCGGGACCGGTGGGGACGGCGGTGCTGGGGACGGTACCACCTTCATCGGCGATGCGGGAGGAGGATCAGATGAAGGCGGAGGGATGGACGGCGGCGAAGACGATGGCGAGCCCGCACGCTGGCGTTCGGCCGAATTCGTTGCCGTCTCCGGTCTGGTCGACGGCAATCTCCTGAACCAAAATTATGACGTGGCGTTCAAGGCGAGAACCGGAGAGGTAGTGAATGGAGAGTACGAAAATCCCACAGATGGAATTTATCTGCGGAAGGGGCCCGACACTCTGCAACCGTTTGTGACGGTCGCTGCTACCGGCATGGACGGAACCTCGATCGATCCCGCTGCGACTTATATCCCTGTAGATGAGTCCGGGAACCCTATCGCGGGAGCTACGCCGCTTCCGCTGCCGGTGACTGCGATGGGCATCGAGCGCGATGGCTTCCGCTCTAATGCGCTCGCGATCACGGTGAGTATGGCCAACGATGTGGCCGGCTGGGGCGGAGTCTACCTGACCACCGTTCCGACCAAGTTCTAAAGGACGTGGTCGCTGCCACTCAATCCCAACGGAGCGTCTCCTGAAATCCGGAGGCGCTCCTGCTTTCACGTGCTTCCTGAAAATTCTGCGCACATGGAAGGCTTTCCTGTCAGAACTCGACAGACCGGAATGGTGCCTGCGCCTTCAGTGCAGAGGGCAGCACCGGAGCGCTGGTGGGGAACTGGGCCGCAGAAATGTGTAGCCTATTCGTTCCGATGGCGCAGGGCTTGAACCGGATCAAATCCTATTCCGAAAGAAACAGTGTTCAAGTCGTACCCGTAGCTGCGCGTAAATCCAATCTGCAGATCGACAAAATGGGGTAGGGTGGCAGTCAGCCAGGTTGAGAATCCGTGATCCCGGGTGAGGTCGTTTCCGACTGTCACTTCCTGAGTCATAAACCCGTAGAGATTCCCAGTGGCGCGTGGATGGATCGTGGCAAGTCCCATTCCGCCGCCGCTTCCTCCATTTCCGCCTCCTCCGGTTCCTCCGCTGCCACCGGTTCCACCTGTGCCGCTTCCTCCACCTGCTCCGCTGCCTCCCGTCCCTCCAGTTCCCCCGTTTGCACCTGTTCCGCCCGCGCCCGTTTGAACTTCGCGGCTGTACAAATGCTGCTGGCCGGAGGGCACGACGTAATAGAAGGATGCGCCGGCGTTAAAAATCTTGGTCATGCTGAACCCAGCGCCTCCTTCAACCCGTGCGTTGAAACCTTGAGCTGTATAGGGAAGCAGGAACAGCGGAGTGTCAGGAACGGTGTTGGCAATGTCAATTTGGGAGAATGGACGCAATCGGCCAATCCGCTGGCTGAAATGATTCGTCCAATCCACCAAAGTGGAACCGGTCGTGAACCCGCTATTGATGTTGGCAACCGGGACCCAGGTCGTGACCGAAGTCCTGTAGTCCAGAACGCGATTGGGAAACAAAAGCTGGAGTGAGAAAGATGGGTCGCCGACGCCCCGATCGGTATAAGTCGTTGTCTGCGTCGCCCCGGCGGTTGTTGCGGAACTCGTAGGGGCCGAGACATAGTAGAACGGAACACGGGCATTCGCCAGAATATGCTCGTTGAACTGATATCCCAGGCTGAATCCGGTCGTGAGTATGTGACCACTGCTGTTCGAGCTACCGCCGAAATCGATATAGGACAATATTCCTCTTTCCGGCTCGTTTAACGTATGAGACGAGGTGCTTGTTGCCGCATCCGGTGGCGTCTGCTCGGAGTATGTCTCAGCCGAACTCGGCGATGTAGAGGTTGATTGAGAGAACATTGCCACTGGTAGTAGAAGCGCCAGAATTACTGCGATCTTGTACATCTGGTCTCCTTTGCTTTCAATAGCCCGGAACTCCTTGTGGTCTGCGGAGTGAAGTGGTGCGAGTTGAGGCGGGATATACCCGCCACTCATGCTTTGCCAGACGAAAGGCAGGCGATGCGGTCGTTGTCGCGCTCATACATCTTGCCAGCGACGTCCTGATGATTAAGGCACCGCGAACGGGCTTGGGTTGGATATGCCCGAGGGCAAATGTCCAGACTTCATCGTATGAGCTTCAGAGATAGTCCCTCGGTGCAAACAATCACACCTGCGGGTGATAACCATCACGTAACTTCACCAGAATATGAGGGCGGGAGGTGCATGAACGAAACACCTGCGGACTCGGCTAGAATCTGGCGTATGTGTATGCATCAGATGGCACGGTGGATCGCGTCAATCTCCGTTATGGGGCTGCTGTTTCCATATGGCGTAGTTGTGCGCGCGCAGTCCGCGCCCCATCCTTCATCCAGTAGCTTGCAGGCCCAGATGCATAAGTACCTCGAGCAGGCTTTGGAGGCGATGCATCGCGATGACAATCCCGCCGCGGAAAGAGCTCTTCGCAGCGCTCTGAAAATCGATCCGCATTCACTGGCGGCCCTTAACAATCTGGGCATTGTGTTGGCTCGAATGGGGCGTCCAGCGGCGGCCATTCCACTATACGAAGATGCGCTGAAATTTCACCCCGGCGACCGGGCCACCCAACGCAATCTGGCAATCGCCTATTTCAAAGCCGAACGCTACCGTCCGGCGATGACCTTGCTGCAACCTATTGCAGCTGCAAATCCCGCGGATTTTCAGATTCAGGAACTCGCGGGCCTCTGCGAGTTCGCGCTCGATCGTTACGCCGAGGCTTCCAGGTATCTGGAATCCGCGAATCAAGCCGATCCCTCCGACCTCGAAACGCTCGACATGCTCGGCAAGGCGTACTTACGGATGAAAGACTACAAGGCGCTGACCAGCGTGTTCGCCCGCATCATGAAAATCAATCCCAACTCGGCCGCCGCGCACGTAATGATGGCCACTGCCTACGACGAAATGTCGAATCGCGCCGATGCTATCAAGGAGTATCAGGCGGCCGAACAGGCCGATCCCAATTTCATGGGAGTGCATTCCGGCCTTGGCTATCTCTACTGGCGCGAAGGCGATACGGATCTGGCGGAAAAAGAGGTTCGGTTGGAACTCCAGCACTTCCCCACTGATCCCGTGGCGAATTTCATCCTGGGACAGATCCTCTTGAATAACTCGAAGCTGCAGGAGGCGGAATCGTGCTTCCGCGCCGCGCTTAAGGCTAATCGCAGCTACCGGGAGGCGCTGTTGGGTCTGGGACGCACGGAGATGGCGCTCAACCATCCCCAGCTAGCAATCGAGCCGCTCCGCAAAGCAATCCAGATCGATCCGGATTACGCCGAGGCGCATTTCGTGCTGGGTACAGCCTTGCGGCGAAGCGGACATAATGCCGAGGGAGTGCGCGAGCAGAAAATCTCGGTTGACCTTCAAGAAAAGCAACGCCAGACGGCAATCAAAAAGAACGAGAACCAGTAACCTCTTCCGTCACTTTCGAGCCAAAATTTGGGCGTACGCTCGTCCGCGTACGCCCTGATACCTCCCAACCTAATTTCCGGCTAAAAGTTAATCTTGGCTCCGAGTTGCAACGTGCGGGGATCGTGCCAGCCGTTGACCTCTCCGAATGTGCCCGCGCCTCCGTAGAGCGAGCTATCTCCTAGATTTGTGTCAATCGAAAGCGGGTTGCCGTGATTGAAGGCATTGAACGCTTCCAATCTCAGTTGCAGTCCGACACGTTCGGCGAACTTCATATTCTTGACCAGGGAAATGTCCCAGAGCTGGAATCCAGGCCCCAGCACGGTCCCAGGTTGCTCAGTCCCGAAGTGGCCGACCGCTGGTACGAAGGCGGCCGTGTTGAAGAACTCGGCTGCTGTCTTCGGTCCATGCGGATTTCCGACCAGATCTGCGCGAAGTTGAGCCGTCGCTCCGCGTGCCATGTTCAGCCCCGAGTTATTGTTGGCAGCTGTGGCAAACGGATCCGATGGCTGGGTAACTGTTACAGATTGGCCGGTCTGGAAGTTTGTAATCCCAGAGATCTCCCATCCCCCCAGCACGTAGCTCGTCAGATTATGTTGATTCTTGTAGAAAGGGAAGTCGTAAACGTAGCTTATGACCAGGATCTGTGGAGTGTTCAGCGTGGACAGACCATAGTCTCCTTTGAGGTTATACGCGTTCGCGACACCTAAACCTCGATCCACCGGATTCGTGGTCAGAAGCTTCGACCACGTATAAGACGCTCCCAGGGTCAACCCGTTGCTGAACCGGCGGTTCAATGAAACTTGCAGAGAGTTGTAGTTGCTGGTGAAGACAGTTGCACGCGACACAATGGCCTGGTATCCGAGGTAGGGAACGAGGGCGTTCGCGTCGGCCGTGGGATTTGCCAATCTGGTCGCAACGGTGGGTTGGTTGAGGTTGATATCCCCGAGCAGGTGGGTGCCTTTGGTCCCGACATAGCCTACTTCGAGCACCGTGTTCGGCATGAGTTCGTGTTGCACCGAGAGATTGTAGTCCTGGTAGCTCGGTACTTTGAACGTCGGCGTTCCGGTAATGGTCAGACTGCTTGGGCCCAATGGTGCAGCGCCGGCCGTTCCATTGGCAACGTTATCGAAAATGTTGGCGCTGACCGTTCCATTGTTATTCACCGTTGATGTCTGAACCAGGGGCGGATCGTTGAATGCATTTTGCTCCCAGATCCCGTTGAGCGTACGGTCATAGAAGATCCCGTATCCCGCCCGGACCGCCCACTTCCCGTCTCCGAAAGGATCGTAGGCGAGGCCAAACCGCGGTCCCCAATTGTTATTGGAATTGGGGTTGACGATGCCACCGTATGGCGAACAACTCGCCAACGGCGCGATTCCCTGTGCTGTGGAACATGTTTTGCCGACGGGGAAAATCAGTCCATTGGCGTAGGTTGCCGAGTTGAGGCCGCCCGCGCCCGTCATTTGCCCGGTGGCCGGATCAATGGCGGCAGCCTTGCTGGCGTTAAACGCACTGGGAGCGAAGTTCACCAACGTGTTGTTGCTGTCGTACGGTGACGGGAAGAAGCTGTATCTCACGCCCAGATTGAGAGTAAGCCGCGGCGTTACCTTCCAGTCGTCCTGCACGTAGGTTTCAAAGTTCACGTAATGAAGGAATGGCACTGTGTCGTGACTCTGTTGCGTGTAGGTCGTGGCTTGCCCCAAAAGAAAATTAGCAAACTCAGGATTGCCGTTACTGTTGGAGAAAGTGAAAGTCGCAGCCCCGGAGTCCCCGTTCTCCGTTTTCACCATCCACATGGCGGTAAAACCAGCCCGGATCGTATGGTTCCCGCGCTGGAACGACACGTTGTCAAACAGGTTCCTGTCCTTGTTACGCTCGAAGTAGGGCGCGCTCGTGTTGGTCAAACCAGCCGCACCCGACGCAAAAGTAATGTTGGGCGCACGACCGTAGGGGTCCTGGTACGTCGTAAGACCGGTAAGCTTGCTGGTGAACGCGGGCGAATCCGCCACTGCGTTGGTCAGAACCGAATTGATCGCTCCGTAGGAATCGGCAAACTCCACCTCATTGACAATCCTCGGAGAAAGGGTCGCGGTCGCGTTTATGACCAGATTCCTTCCGGGAGCATTGAGCGATGTCGTTTCCACTCCGGGATAGTTGGCAGCTCCCCACAAACCATAGGGGAAGTTTTGCGGCACCGAGTCTTGCATGTAGCGCGCAAACACTCGCACGCGATCCCCAACATTCTGGTCGAGGCGAATAATATCCTGCCGGAAATTGTTCAACTGGCTGAAGTTGGTGGTGAGCTGCCCGTTCGCAGCTGCCGGATACGCTTTCATGAAGCCGTTCAGGTAGGCAATCGCGTTCTTGCTGAAACAAGATGGATTAATCGCCGAGGTGGTACCTGTCGTGGTCACACAGCCGGCAGGTGCAACCGGAATCGGGCCCGAGAAGACGCCACTCAGTTCGGCCGCCGAAGGCACCGTGATGATGTTTGTACCCGGCGTGCTCGCCTTTCTCCATTCCTCCGACCAGAAGAAGAATGTCTTGTTCTTCACCGGATGAAAGAGTTTGGGAATATAGAGTGGGCCTCCCAAGGTAAAACCAAAGTCGTTATATCGCTCAATTGGCGTTTTGTTGGCAGCATCTGCAACTGCAGCCGGCGTACCGCTATCAATGGCCGAGGCTATGGCAGCTCTGGCTCCGAAGGTATTGGCATTGTAAAAGTTATTGCGGTTGAACTCGTACGCGCTGCCGTGGAACTGGTTCGTTCCGGTTCGCGTTGCCACCACAACCTGCCCGCCGCCGCTGCGTCCAAAAGACGCGTCGTAGTTGCTGCGCTCTAGCGTGAATTCCTGAATCGCGTCAATGCTCGGAGTATTTAACAGCGTTCCGTTCGATCCGCTGTCGTTGATGTCAGCTCCGTCAACCGTCCAGTTATTTGCTCCTGTACGCGCGCCGTTGATCGAGATGGACGTGTTGCTGCTTAGACCAAATCCAGGCTTGTCCGGAAGCTGGCTCGAAACTCCCGGCTGGAGCAATACCAGTTGCTCGAAGTTGCGGTTGTCCAGCGCCAGCCCGCGAACCTGATCACCGGTCACTGTGCCCGACTCTTCGGCAGTCGTGGTTTGAATCGGCGTGTTTTCAGCGGTTACTTGGACAGTCTCGGTCGCTTGTCCGGTCTTCAGCTGCACATCCAGAGTGTGCTTCTCGGCGACGTTCAAAATCACATTGCTGGCTACATAGTTTTGAAACCCAGCCAGACTCACGGTGACCGTGTAGTGCCCGGCAGGAATATTCGTGATATTGAAGTTGCCCGTGTTGGTCGTGGTCACGGTGCGAATGTCTGCACCCGTGTCCTGACTGTGAACCACCACCTTCGCTCCTGACACCACAGCGCCGCTTGGATCGGTAACCGTCCCGGTGAGCGTTGCTTGCAGTTCCTGCGCCAGCGCAACCGTTGACAGGCTCAGAATGAGTAGAGAGACAACGAATAGAAAACAAGAGACGGCTCGCAGAGCAGGCGAACCCCCAACACGCGCTGATAGCTTCATCACACAGCCTCCTGAAGTGCGTCCCGGCTGGCAAGGAGATTGCTAGTGGAAACGCGCTAGCACGAACGCAGTATGCTATATAGCATTTCGATGATCATGGTCAAGAAGAAAATGCATGTCCGGCTCCCTTTCGTACACTTTACTGCTCGTTTGTCCCCAAATTCATGCCAGCCCCGGGGGTAGGGTTAGGAGGCTAAAACCGATAATGTTGGGGTTACAACCGAATATCCCCTCCATAACCCGCCTGTCTTGATTACTGCTGTGCAAATTTGATCCTTGCCTGACGCTTTTGGCTTTCCTATGGGCCGAATTTCAGCTATATAGCATATGGAAAGGCTTCTACACCCGATTTCATGCCCAAGAATTCCCAAAATGGCACTCCGGCCTACAAGAAAATCCAGAGCGCCGTCCGCCAGAGGATCGAATCTGCGGAATTAAAGCCTGGCGATCTCGTGCCTTCCGAGCGCGAGCTGGCCCGCACCCACAAGGTGAGTCTCATGACAGCCCGCCATGCGTTAGCTGGTCTGGAACACGAAGGCGTCGTCGAGCGAAGACGGGGAGCGGGAACGTTTGTAGCCGCGCCCAAGATCCATTTCAA
Source organism: Acidobacteriaceae bacterium (assembly GCA_027452245.1). Classification (GTDB taxonomy): domain Bacteria; phylum Acidobacteriota; class Terriglobia; order Terriglobales; family Acidobacteriaceae; genus Sulfotelmatobacter. Next base: position 68,809 of record DAIDGW010000217.1, on the reverse strand, counting down.
CAAGCTGATGAGCTACACCGAGCAGATGTCGAGCCGCGGGCTGGCTCCTCGTTCTCGGGTCCTGGTGGCCCGAATCATCGAACAGGAGGGCGAGGTGGCAGCGCGCCTGGGTTTACCGGCAACCAGCGCGCTGGTAAAACTCGAACGCCTGCGCGAAACCGGAGATGCCCCATTTGCTCTCGAAACCTGCTATCTCCCTGCTGCACAATTTGCCAGCCTGCTGAAAGCGCCTTTGGGCAGAGTCTCGCTATTTTCTCTCCTCGAGGATGCCTATGGAATTCAGCTCGCCTATTCGGATGAAGAAGTCGATGCTACGGCGGCCGAATCCAGTCTCGCGGAGTTGCTGCGAGTCCACAACGGATCTCCTGTATTGCGAATTCGGCAAGTGATCTACTCGTCAAAAGGGGAAGCCACTATCTACGTGGTGGGCTTCTATCGTTCCGAACGGCACACCCTCTTTATTCGCCGGTTCCGCTGAGATATTTCCTTCCGTTGGCCTCAAAATCGCGGCTTATAACTGCTATAGAGCGAATTGCGCATTCTCTCATATTTTACAAGCCTATTGCTAATTCTGCTATAGAGAACTATACTCCGCCCGCTTGTATTTCTTGCGGCTTGGAGGTTTTGCATGACAGCTCGTTTTGCCGTTCGTCCCCGCCGTATCCTCCTCCTTACCTGCTTGACGATGATCGCCTTCGTGGTGCCATCATTCGCGCAAGAGAAGATTCTGGGAGGATATTTCGAAGAGTGGAGCATCTACTACGCCGGCTACAACATCGCGAACCTGCAGCAGAATGGCGTCGCCGGCAGGCTCACCCACTTGATGTACGCTTTCGCCAATGTGACCACAACTCCCTCGCCGGCCTGTTCGATCGCAGACTCGTGGGCCGACTACCAGGACCCCTACCTTCCGAGCGTGACCGGGGCTGCTTATCCCGGACCGATGTACGGAAATTTCGCCGCCATCCAGCAGCTCAAGCATCTCCATCCCAAGCTGAAAGTCCTGATGTCGATTGGCGGAGCATCCGCTGCGAATACTGCCGCTTTCGTGGTCGCTGCCAGCACACCTTCCGGGCGCCAGCAACTGGCAGCTTCCTGCATCGACATGTTTGTGAAGGGCAATGTCGCCACCGGCATCTCCGCTCCCGGCTTGTTTGATGGCTTCAACATCGATTGGGAGTTTCCCACCGCCAGCGACACCCAGAACTTCACCGCGTTGCTGACGGAATTCCGCAACCAACTGAACGCATTGACGAAAATTACCGGGAAGGCTTATGTGATGTCATTCGACGGTCCGGCGGGCGCGCAGAACTATGTAAATATCGATCTGCCAAAGGCTGCCGCGCAGGTTGATTTCATCACCGTCGATGGCTACAACTACTCGGGTTCCTGGGTTTTGCAAACCAACGACGCCTCACCGCTGTTCGATTCCAGGCAGGATCCGCTGTATGGACAGAAGCTGGACATCGACGACACTGTCAATGCCTACCTCAAAGCGGGCGTTCCGCCGCACAAGTACACCATGGGATTGCCCTTGTACGGCGCCGGCTGGGCCGGTGTTCCCAACATCGACCGTGGCTTATATCAAAGCGCCACTGGCCCGTCTCTGGTTCCTCTCGCCAACGGCACCGGATTGTGTACTGACCTGAGCGGCAATACCCCCGGCTGCGACGTCTTGTTGACGCCAGGGCTGGCGACTTACTACACGCTTGCGAACCTCATCGCCAACGGGTACAGCAATTCTTTCGATTCCAGAAGAATTGCCGTTTCCCTGTACGATCCTGCTGCTGAAACGTTCTACACCTACGACAATCCCACAACGGCATATCTGAAAATGCTCTACATCGAAACCAAGGTTCCAGGCGGTCTCGGCGGAGCCTATGTCTGGGCTCTGAAAGACGATGATGCCAATGGAACTATGGTGAAAAGCATGGCAAAAGTGCTTGGAACCGCTCACTGAAGTCTGCGCCATCGTTGGATTATTCGGCGGGACGGACGGAAACGTGCGGCCTGCCGTTTATTTTGAAACTCGTAAGACGTCCGGCCTAGGCACCGCCTCATTTTCAGATACGTTCCACTCGCAACCGAAGCTTGGCCGCGAGTCGTGTGGACGCTCCTATCGAAAGTTGTAGTCCTGCAAACTTAAAAAGGCAGGCTGAAGATATGACCATCAGCCTGCCTCCTGTTTATTGCTGGCGCCGGTCTCTAAGGATTGAGATCCGTAGCCAGAGCTTTAGTCAGGTCTCCGCTCGGGTCGTCATCCTTCAAGGCCCAAACGTAGCCTCCACCCAGTCCGTACTCTTTGATGTAATTCACTTTGCACTGCACCGAGTTGGAATCGTCATAGCTATACGCAGCGTCGCTCGTTGCGCTAAACATACGGGTCGCACAACGTGTGGAGTCATAGCTCGGCGTGAACCCGTTGTTGAGCAGGTTCACGATCGTCCCGTACGTCGCCATGCCATCGGTCAGAAGGAAATCGCAGCCTGCTGCTGGACCACCCTGGTTATTGCCGGTGGGACAGTTCCCTACCCCATTGGCATTTGGAACCGCGGTGGTGCCATTCGGAGTTTGTGCTCCGGTGGGATCCGTAGTTCCGGTTGCGTTCTGGTACATGCCGCTATTCATTGAGGTGAGCCCGCCAGTCCAACCCACACCATAGAGCGGGAAGCCCATGGTGTACTTGGCCGGGGTTGCGCCATGCCCGAGATAGTACTGAACGGTCGAGTCGATTGTGTCGCCCTTTCCGTACAACGGACTGCCAGCTTCGTCGTACAGCGGAGACGCGTCGTTGGTGGCATTGGACCAGTCTCCGGCGTAGTTATAGCCATCCACGTTCATGTAGTCCAACACTGCGTTCAGGCCGGCGATGTCGATCGTGTCGTAACCGCCATCATTGCCCGAATCCTGAGCAGCGCCCGGCGTGGACGGCCCGGCAGCCAAATCTGCAAGCACCAGATAGTTCCTGCCGGTCGTTTGCGTCAACGTCGTCAGTTCGTTGCGGAACTCGGTCATCAACGCGGTGAAGTTGGCCGTATCGTTTGCGTTCGGGAACTCCCAATCGATATCGAATCCATCGAAGAGAGTACCGGTGGAGACACCCGAGGCGATATTGCCCTGGATAAACATATTCACGCAGGAACTGACGAAAGCCTGACGTTCCGCCTGCGTGCTGGCTGCGAGATCAAACAGCTGGTTGTAAGTTGGAGGATTCCATCCCCCAATGGAGATCAGCACTTTCAAGTTGGGATGGAGCTGTTTCAATTGCACCAGCGCCCCGAAGTTGCCTTGCAGCGGTGCCGTAGCCGGAGTCGCTCCGGGCACCTGCGGAACGTTCTTCTGGTAGTCGGCATATGAATCGGCGAGCGCACAACTCACGTTGCTGCCGTTCGCGGCCGGTTTGGCAAAGGCGTAGATAAGATGCGTAAGGACACCCGCTACTCCGTTGTTCTGCAGGTCCGCTACGTTCGAATTGGCGTAGTACGTTCCCCACTCTTCGAACCACCCAGCCATCATCAGATTGCTGAGAGCCGAAGTCGTGACACTCACCGTGGTCGCAGACGAGGAACCGGCATAGTCGGTCGCCGTCAGCGAAAACGTGTAGTTCGTCGAAGGAGACAGTCCCCCCTCAGTATCAGTCGTATTGCTGGTAGTCAGGTTCGTCGGCCCTCCAGTGATCGTGTAGCTGATGGTGCATCCGCTCGGAGGACTGACTGCGTTCCAACTCAGGTTTGTACTGGAATCGGTCGTGCCCGATGCCGCAAATCCGGTGGGAGTACTCGGCTTGGTTGTGCACGAACTCGCCAGCGTGGTTACATTCACCGCCGAACTTGCCGCCGAGGTTCCGGCCGAATCCGTCGCCTCCACGCTAAAACTGTAATTTGTTGATGGATTCAGTCCCGTCACCGCATCAGACGTTGTGGTCGGTGCCGCGATCTGCGTTCCATTCTGCAGCACCTTGTAGCTGACGCTGCATCCCGCCGGTGGCGTTACTGCCGACCAGCTCAGATTTGTGCCCGAGCTTGTCGTTCCCGATGCTGCTAATCCTGTCGGAGTCGGTGGCGCTGTGGAACAGCTGGAACATGGGCCGGTTGCAGTCCAAGGCGCGCCGCTCCCAGCTCCGCCGTTGTTGCTTGACGGATTCTGGTTCTGCGTCCAGTAATTGGCGACGTAGTTCTCTCCAGCCACACTCGCGGTCATTCCTTGTGTGTAGACCTGAGTCGAACTCCACGCCGTGGCGCACGAGCCGCCTCCGCCTGACAGTGTCGTCACATTTACCACGGTGCTGGCGCTTGACGTGCCAGCCGCATCGGTCGCTTCCACCGCAAAGCTGTAAGAAGTCGAAGCCGAAAGACCGCTCACGGTAAATGAGGTACCGCTCGCGCTGCCGATCGATGTTCCGTTCTGCAGAATGGTGTAACTGCTGATTGTGCAGTTCGCCGGGGCCGTATCCGCCGTCCAGTTCAGGTTTGTCCCGGAACTGGTCGTGCCGGAAGCCGCCAGTCCCGTCGGGGCGCCGGGAACCGTCGTGCAATTATTCGCCAGCGTTGTGACGTTCACGGGCGAACTTGCGCCGGATGTGCCGTTACTATCCGTCGCTTCCACCGTGAAGGTGTAAGCGGTCGAAGCCGAAAGGCCGCTGACGCTAAAGGATGTGCCGCTTGTCGTGCCGACCGAGCTACCGTTCTCAAGCACCGTGTAGTTGCTGATCGTACAGTTCGCTGGAGGAGTGTCGGCCGTCCAACTCAAATTCGTGCTCGAACTGGTCGTTCCCGAAGCCGCCAGTCCCGTCGGGACGCTGGGCGATGTCGTGCAACTGCCGCCGCCGCTTCCGCCCGTTCCGCTGAGGGCCGCGGCTTGCGGGCTATTGCTGGCCCCATCCGTTACCGTCAGAGTTCCACTCGCCGGACCCGATGCTGTGGGATAGAAGTAAACGTAGATGGGACAGGAGGCATTAGCGGCCACCGCAGATCCGCAATTGCTGGACAGCACGAATGGACCGCTCACTGTCACATTGCTGATGCTGACCGAAGAACTGCTGCTGTTGGAGAGAGTGAATGTTTCCCACGCCGTACCTGTACCTACGGGGGTGCTTCCAAAGTTGTAGCTCGTTGGGCTCAGGCTTAACGTTTGGGCCAAAAGCGCGATCGGTGCCAGCAGTAAAATCGCCAGCAAAGTAACCATACGTCTACAAAATGGACTTATAGGGATGCTCCTTTGTGTCATTTGCAGCTCCTTAGTTTGGGGACGGTCGTCCGTAAAGGGTGGATGGGGGAGGGCCTAGCCGCAATTCCTGCCCTCGCCCAGCGGCATTAGCGTGTTGTATATAGCACTTTAAGATTTATTCGGCACAACTCTCGCGCTACCCCAATACCCGCGAAGCCTTAATGAATCGTCTTACAACACTGCTCTATAGCAATATGGAGCGCAAGGGTACTTGTCTTCTACCCTGCGGGTCAATAAATTTTTTCTTGTTGCGTGATCCGGACAGACGATCCGTGCGCACACTCCTAACCACTAGAAAGCGTGGGGCGTCCGAGAAATCGAACGGGACCTTTCCACAGATGGGAAAACGCGGGGCCGTGCACGATCTTGTTACAAAAGCCGAAATTGCAGGGTGGGGAGTGATGCCGCCGCCTAACTTCTTTGGCGGGCGGTCCAACGAGTGATCTTAGGAAGGTTAAGTTCCAATCATCTGAGGCCCGCCGCAATCGCTTTGGTCAGCGATGCCTTCTGATCGTCACAATTCAGCGCCCAGACATACGCACCGCCGAGCTTATGTTTCTTAATGTATGCCGTCTTCACGGCAACCGCGGCCGGATTGTCATATGTGTAAAACGTTCCGCTGGACGCGTCATAGAGGGTCGCGCCAACTCGCGCCGAGTCGTACCAGACGGTATATCCCGGCTTCGTCATCAGGTTCTCGACAGTGGAATACGTCGCGAATCCGGGGGTCAGAACCGTGTCACAGCCCGGCAAAGCCGTCGCTTTGTCCCAGTTCGGACACAAACCAGAACCGTTAGCCAGCGGCACCGCCGATGGCGCGGAGGCCTTCTGATACAAGCCGTGATTTGCCTTGGAAACACCGCTCCATCCGACTGCATAAAGCGGGAGCCCCATCGTATACTTCGCCGGAGGAACACCGGCATGGAGATAGGCTTTCACCGTTGCATCAATGTAACGGCCTTCGGCATACAGGGGATCCGCAAGGGTGTCATATAACGACGATGCCTCGTTCGTCTGATTCTCTGATGGTGCTGCATAGTCATAGCCATCAATCGTCAGGAAGTCCACCTGTGCGGCGGCGGCTTTCAAGTCGATGTTGACGTATTGCCGGGGATTTGCCGGAGAATCGAACGTCAACACGTATTTCTTTCCAGTCGTCTTCCCTAAAGAATCGAGTTCCCGGCGGAACTCCGCCAGTAGCGCCGTAAAGTTCTGCTTGTCGGCCGGACCGGGAAATTCCCAATCGAGGTTGAAACCATCAAACAGCCCGGGGGCGATGATCCCTGGAGCGATATTACCTTTCACGAACATATCGATACAGGAAGAGGCGAGTGTGGCGCGGCCCTTCGGAGTAGCTGCCGACGACACAAATCCGGCGACGTTGCCCGCCTGTCCCCCCAGGGAAATAAGTACTTTCAATCTGGGATGAAGTCGTTTAAGTTGCTGGATCGCTCCGAAGTTTCCGTAGAGCGGGGAGGTATACGGCTTCCCATTCACGCTGGGAACTTTCGCATTCTGGTAAGCCGCGACTGGATCCGCGATCGTGCACGTCGCGGGTACTGTGGGAGTGACATTGCCGAAGGCATAGATCAAGTGCGTCAGTTGATCCGCTATCCCAGACTTTTGCACGTCCGCGATGTTATAGCCGGCATACTTCACATTCCATTCTTCGAAGTAGCCTCCAAAAATCTTGCCGCCATGGGAAGTCTGCGCAGAGCAGACAGAGGCCGACGTCACAACAGCCAGGACAAACATCAAAACCAGGCGGGGCAGGCGCGGATCGAAATGCTGCGACATCAACGACGTCCTCCGGAATTCACCAATCTGCTGCGAGCTTGTTCGGCTACCAGTAAAAAACTATACCGCACAACTCCCGCACGCTTTATCGGCCGCGCAATAGTGGAAGGGCGGCTTTGTCATGAATCCCGCTGCCCTCGACGATCGTATAGATAAAATCTGCGGGAACGTTGTGCAGAGTTTCAATTCGTCCATTCGGCCAGCGGATGCTGACTTCGTTCATCTTTTGATTCCCAGCCAGTCCAAAATGCAGCCGCAAGTCATTCTGCGAAAGATAACTGGCGCCGCCGCGCACTTCCCCGATCTGAACCAGCGCGCCCGCCTTCACCGTAACGCGCGCGCCAATGGCCGCCTTGTTGCTCCTGGTTCCGACTAGCTTGAACAGAACGCGGTGATTCGTATTGTGATTATGATTTAGCAACAGCGATGGCGGCCCATCTACATTCAGCACGACTATGTCGATATTTCCGTCATTGTTGATATCTCCAAAAGCAGCTCCCCGCCGGGACTCTGGTGGCATGCCGGCCAGCACTTGCGAGACATCCTCAAATGTGCCGTTGCGCCGGTTGCGGAAAAGCAGCATCGGCTGGCGGTAAGGAGTTCCTCCTGGAATGCTGTCGACCTGCGGATACACGTGACCATTGTCGATGAATACGTCGAGCCAGCCGTCATTATCCATGTCGAAGAAGGAAGTTCCCCAACTCACATAAGGAAAAGTGGGTTTGTTCAACCCGGCACTCGCACCGACATCGGCGAAATTTTCCTTGTCAAGGTTGCGGTACAGAGTCGAGCCCTGCTCGTAGAAGTTAGTGACGATCATTGAAAGCCGGCCTTCGTGCAGATAGTCACCCCAATCCACGCCCATGGAGCCTTGTTCCATGCCGTCTCCGCTCAGTGCCACTCCGGCCAGCAGGCCGACATCTTCAAACGTCCCATCATGCTTGTTGTGATAGAGAAAATTCGGCCCGGCGTCGTTAGCCACGTAAAGATCGGGCCAGCCATCGTTGTCGTAGTCACCCCAGGTTGCGCCCAATCCGTAATAATGATGCGGATCGTCAACGCCCGCCTTCTTCGCAACTTCCTCGAACGTGCCATCGCCCTTGTTGTGAAACAACATGTCCGATTCACCCGGAAGTCCCCACGGCCCGCACTGCACCAGCACTGTCTTATAACGGCAAAATCGTGGATCGTTGCCAAACTCCGGCAGGTTCGTGATATCCACGTGCACGTAACGTGAAACAAAAAGGTCAACCCGTCCGTCGCGATCGTAATCGGCCCAGGCGGCTCCCGTGCTGAATCCTCCCCCGCGCACTCCAGCTTTATCGGTCACGTCTTCAAACTTACAGTTCCCCAGATTGTGATAGAGTGCGTTGCCTCCGTAGCCGGTCACGTAAATGTCCGCCAGGCCATCATTGTCGTAGTCGGCGACCGCGACGCCCATTCCCCAACCGCGGCGTGTCAGCCCCGCGGATTTCGTGATGTCGGTGAACTTGATATTGTCGGCTGTACTGTCGGCGTCCTGATGGTAGAGCGTGATTAACGGGTCTCCGCCCTGCCGGTATTGCTGCACCGTAGAACCATTGACGGTGATGATGTCGAGTTTGCCGTCGTTGTCGCAATCGATCAGGCCGATTCCGCCGCTCATGGATTCGACAATGTATTTCTTCTCAGGCGTGGAAATATGCGAGACGGTGAGTCCAGTTTTTTCGGCGATATCCTCAAATTCCGGAACATTGGTCACGTCCAAGGGCTTCAGGGATGGCCCGGCTGGCGCAGCTTTCGGCGACCCCATTTGCGCCAGCGACGTCGTGGAGGGCTGCATGGCCACTACGGTAAAGGCCAGCAGTAGAAACCAAGCCCGCATAGAGCGGCGATTATACATACAAAAGAAAGCCAGACTTTTCAGAAGGTCGGTTGAAGATTCGCGAGTCCGCAGAAGCAGGCGAACTACCACTGCAGCCGAAGGCGAAGGTCTGAAAAGTGCCCACCAAGGTGGAAGCCGTTGGCGATTGCGGCGGACGCGTGGAAGTACGGGGATTGAACTTGGAATCCTGGTGTGAAGCCCTTTTGAACGGACCGCTCAGAGCATCACCTCGCCGCGCTCGCGTAGAGCGCCCGCTCGAACTCCTCCGCCGCGGCTATCGCCCCATCGTCGCTGAAGGGTAAGGTCTGCATCAGCACCACCCCGCAGGTTTTCCCGGAAACATCAATCCAGAAAAACGTGTTGGCGATGCCGTCCCACGCCAGCGACCCCGCCGCGCGCCCGCCTTCCACCGCCCGGCTGCTGATTCCGAATCCCCATCCAAACTTGTCGGGCGAACCCGGCAAGCGAACGGGATTCTTGATCAACTGCGGAATCGTACTCCTCAACTCTGGGAGCTTCATCTCGCCGATCTGGTTCTGACTCATCTCCGCCACCGTCTCCGCCCGCAGAATCCTCTTGCCGCCGAACGTCCCACCACTCAGCACCATCCGCTCGAACTTCAAGTAATCCCCCGCCGTCGAGTAGAGGCCTCCGCCGCCGCTGAAGAACTTCACCGGCTTCATCGGCTGCGGCGCCGGTTCTACAAAATTCCCATCCGCCTGTCGCAGTTGAAGTGCCACCACCCGCGCCTGCTTCTCCGCCGGAACGTTGAAGAACGTGTCCGTCATCCCCAGCGGCTCGAAGATGTACCGCCGGCAATATTCCTCCAGCGTCTCCCCACTCACCTGTTCCACCAGCATTCCCAGCCAGTCGTAGCTGATTCCATATTCCCAGTGCGTTCCCGGATCGAACATGAGCGGCGCCTTCAGAAATGCGTCCCTATCTCCCGTAATCGCGGGAGCCAGTCCCGCCTCGACGTACTCGTGCAGTCGCTGATCGAAAAAGTCGTAGCCAAACCCCGAAGTGTGCGTCAGCAATTGCCGCACCGTCGGCGGCGTCTTCGGTGGCCGCAGCTTCGCCTTTTTCGTCGCCGGATCGAATTCCTCGAGCACTTGCACCTTCGCCAGTTCCGGGAGATAGGTCGCGGCGGGCTCGTCCAGCTTTACCCGCCCGCTCTCAACGAGTTGCAGCACCGCCACCGCCGTCACCGCCTTGGTCATGGAAGCGATCTGGAAAATCGAGTCCAGCGTCATCGGAACATCTTTCGTGCTGTCGCGCTTCCCGAACGCCCCTTGGTAAATGACTTTGTCTCCACGCGACGCCATCGCCACCACCCCCGGTGCCTTCTTCTGCTCCACCGCCTCCCGCAGCACCAAGTCGATCGACTTCGCCGGCTTCGTCCCGCTTGCCGCAGCAAGCGTCAGGATCATCATCCCCCCCAACGCCGCTGCTGCCAGCAAGCCTCGCCGCACCGCCCCTCGAACTGCCTTCATCCTTTTCATTGCCGCCCTTTCAGTTACGTTCAGCAGTTCGCACATGACGATCATCAAAGCTTCAGCTGAAAATAAGGGGGAGAGACGGGACGTTCCTCAATTTTCGACAAATGGAAATTGGTGAACTTCCCTGTCCCCAGTCTTCCCGTGCTATCGCTTCTTTCCGCCGGCGAAGGGCATGGTGGCCGCCTGCTTCATCCATGACACCAATTGGCGCTCGTCGAAGTCGTCAAGCGATGCTAACTCGACTCCGCGGGTGGATTTGCCCATCCCGATCGGCGTCACAGGGGGTTCCGGCTTCATCTCCGTGCCTCGTATGAACATCAGTTTCACATGCCCGACGAAGGCGCCGGATGAGAAGCACCAGCCGCCGTCGACCCCGTAGTACGCCATGCCCCACTTCACCGCTCGCTGGATGTTCGGCAAACTCTCGGCCGCCAGGACATCGATGCGCTCGGCAAGGGCGCGCTGCGGCTGCGGCAAGCTGGCGATGTACGCGAACACCGGTTCGTCGCCCGTTGCGGTCTTCGCCGCGCTTGCCTTGCCAGTCATGGCGACGAGCAGCTTCACCGTGGTCTTGCCTTGGGCATTTTTCTTGCCCTCGCGGCTGGCTACCCGCTTCTTTGATTGATTGGTTGACCGCGTCATTTTGTCTCTCGCGCAAGACAATCGTCAAAAATCCAGCTTCTTACTTCGCCTGCTTCAGCCCCTCAACAACCGCGGCCAGTTTATCGAGTATTTCGTTCCAGCCTTCTAGCTGACCGCTATTCTTCGCGCTCTCCATGGGTTCATTTCCAATGAAGGTAAGTTTCGTCCGGCCGTTTCCTAGATCCTCAAAGATGGTCACGTCGTACGCACCCTCAATAGCCTCATGTTCTATTCCCAGCTGCGCAGGATCAATCCTGTTCCCCTTGGAGTCCGAAAAGTACATCAAGGAAACGATCTTCTCGTGCGGAACAATCTCCTGGTATTCAACCGCATTCCAGAACTCCTGCCCATCCGGTGCCTTCATGCAGCAGAGAAATTTCCCCCCAACGCGAAAATCCATCTGGCAAACGGGCGCAGTAAAGCCCTTCGGTCCCCACCACTGCATCACGTACTTGGGATCTGTCCACGCCTTCCAAACCAGTTCGCGTGGGGCATCAAAAACTCTGGTGACAACCATCCGGTCGGTCTCAGTCATCGTGTTTTTTGTCATCTCTGATCTCCGCTTTTTTCATTTGATTCACAACCACTTCCAGCTTGTCGAAACTCTCTTCCCAGAATTGGCGATAGCTAATCGCCCAGTCGCTGACGGTTTTTATAGCCTCTGGCCTAAGCCTGCAGATACTCTCTCGCCCACGCTTCGTCTTGATTACAATCCGCGCCCGCACCAGGTAGGCAATATGTTTGGAAATCATCTGCTGCGAGAGCGCAAACGGTTCGGTCAATCCGTGTACAGAGGCAGGCCCACGGGAGAGCCGCTCAATCATCGCCCGCCGGGTTGGATCCGACAAAGCCGCAAAGGTTGTGCCCAGACTATCCACAACCATATGGTAGTGGATTTTCGCAGAATGTCAATCGATATTCTCGCGAGCCAGATTTTTGTTCTCTGGTCTCTGAACCCTGACACCTGCGGGGACAGATCGCCAATGCAACTCACTGAACGGGGTCGCGACCCTTAGGTCAGCTTGTGTTTATTAATTTCCGACAGCGAAAGCTTCGGCGACCCTGTGAGTACCAGCGACATCGTGGAGAACTGCACTGCCACTATGGTAAAGGCCAGCAGTACAAACCAAGCCCGCATAGAGCGGCGATTATACCTGCAGAAAAAGGCCAACTGACCAAGAGGTGCCGTGCCCAACGATCAGCGACAAATCGCCGCGGCAATCACTGCGTTTGGGCCCATCCGTCACAATTGGGCCGAGCCGCAAAGGCACATGGCGCAGCAACTTAAACCATTTAGAAGTTGGAGCCTGTCACTGCCGGTCGAAACGGGATTTCAAACGTCGCTTCGACATCGACCGGCTTGCCATTTTCCATCGCAGGCTGAAAGGTCCACTGCGACACCGCCTGGCTGGCAAACCGGTCGAGCCGGCCATCTACGCTGCGCAGAACCTTAATCTGCCCCACACTTCCATCGGCATGTATGACGGCATAAAGGATCTCCGTACCGCCGATGTTCTGCTGCATGAGTTGCAGCGGATACGCCGGATCGACCTGCCTGGTCGCGTACGGCGCCGAGAGGTTCTCTCCGCTGGCGGTCTTATCGAGTTCGGCAAAGCGGATGACCCAACTCCCGCCGCCTGAATTCAAATTCGGCATGCTCAGCCTGAGAGCATAAAATTTTCGCCCGCTGAACACGGCGCGCTCCGCTTCCGGGAGACGGCTCTCGTTGTCCAAGGTCAGCGGCTTTCTCGATCCGGCAACCCGCGGCAGACTGACACTCGCCAGTAGCCGCGGATTCACCGCTGATGCGACATAGAGGCCGGCCGGAACTGATCCGGACTTTCCGGAAGTGCCTTCAGATCCATTCGCCACTTCATGCCCATCGCCGTGAGAAGACCCGGGAGCGCCCGAAGCGCTGACTTTTCCCTCTGGCGTTGCCGCAAAGCTTCCTCTCCGATTTCCTGCAGGCAGGCTCGCGGGGGTTGCCATGGTGGGATGAAGGTTCAAGGCAATGATGCGATTGCGGCCGCCGGAATAGCCGGAGGAAACAGCGGGCGGCGGAGCGATGACTCTCGCCCTCGCGCCGGATCGGAGCGACCGTGGAATCGCACGCTGCTCCGGCAAGGTAAGCTGCGGGGCGGGGGCGACAATCGCACTTGGTCCGAAATCGAGCGAGCCGATCGGGCGCGCCGACGCGGTCTCCATCTCCGGCGGCGGGGCCACGATCGATGTTTCCACGGCTTCCACCAGGCGAGCCTTCTCGGTGAACGAAGCTTGCGGCGGCGGTGCGATCACTGCGCTTTCAACCCGGGGAGTGATTCGCGCGATCTTCGACGCGGGGATCAGGGGCGGCGGGGAAATCGGCAGTTGCGGCTGTCCCGTCCACTCCACCATATTCGGCATCCGGACGCGGTGACGAATGCGAACATTTGGCGGCGTTACAACGGTTTGCGAACGGTTGTCAGATTCCGGCGGTACGGAAATAATCGCCTGCCGCGCTAATCCCCGGTCTGCCTTCGAGTTGGACCTCTGCGGAGCCTTGCGCCTGGTATCCAGTGGAGGCAGATCCGCGGCCTGGTAGTAAATCACCTGCGATTCGTCAAACTTCAATCCCGACACCGCGTGCGGTTGCACGGCAATCAGTCGCGAAAGAACCAACAGCAACGCGATTGCGAATAAATGGCAAGAGATGGAAACAACAAAATGCCACCAGGGCAACGGCCGGTTCACGAAGACATCGGACCAGAACTGCCCGGGCGATGAAGATGCCGCCTGCGACGCAGGCTGTTTGGGAGAAGATAATGCGTCCCGAAAATTCTCGGTGAACGATTGCCAGCGCGAGGTGTGCTCGACGATCAGGGTCGGAATGGCATCGTGCGATGAGTTCTCGGGAAATTCCATCGCACTATCTTAGACGGGCCGCCGCATCTCGGGTCGGTGTTAGAAAAATCAGAGGGGCAGCCGTGAAAGCAAAAAAGGGGCTTTCTGGCGAAGGAAAAGTCAAGCCCGTTTGCGCAACGCGATGCACCCGCACCGGTGCAGAGCACTTCTAATCCGCTGAATCGAGAGTAGATCTACCGCCCAGGCCCTGTGTAAATATAATGGTTTATCTATTTTATTTTCATACACATACACGCAGCGGTTAAACCGATTTAACTCGCTGCCAGAGCACGGCTCGGATCTGATGAAGAAAATGGGTCGAGTCAGGCCGAGATCGTGTTCCTGGCAATTTCAACGCCCGGCAGTGGGCATTCCTGGAGTTGAACGGAACGGCGGATTAGGGGCAGTAAGACGCTCTTGATCTTGGGTGATTTCAAATCTAACGATGTACGCCACCCAACTATTTCCGAAGAGGTCCTACTGATAGAGCGCGGCGGGCGGAAAGATGCTTAGAGAGGATCTTGATGGCGACAGTTCGATCGAGGCGAGTATCGCGCGCTTTGTAGACTTCCCCATGCCGCCCGCGCCAAGGGCCGAGAGTATTTCGTACGGTCCGACTTTGGCACCGGAGGCCAACGCCATAAAGTTGTGCGTCAGTACAGCGCAGGGCATGGGAGGCCTTTCACATCCTTCTGACGGGAGTGGGTGATCGTCGGCGATCGCGCAGTTGACTTCTTCTTTGCCCGTGATCCTTCCGGCTATTGCCAAATTGCTCGCCAGGAGCCCGCAGCAGGAATGATTCAGGTTTCCAGTTTCCAGGACTGCCCCAAAGTCCCAAGATCAATTCCCCACCCGGACCCTCTGCCGCAATTCTTGCGGCCAATTCACCACTACCTCTATTTCTTTCGGCCCTGTCTGCGTATCGTTCTCCCGGATCAGAATGAATCCTTTCCCGTCCGGTGTGATGGCGATATCGTGCCCGCTCTCGAAGTACGGTCCCTCAAACAGCATATGCGGCTTGCCTGCCTTAAGGGCTGGTTTGGTCTCAATTGAGACTGCCATGACCCGTGTCTTCTCGCCCAGGAATCGCCGCTCCATGTCCTCCTGGGTCGTTCCCATCCGGTAGTAAAGCTCCCGTCCGTTCGGCGCCCAGAGGGGATGCAGACCACCATCTGTCGAGATACGCTCCCGAGGTTCCAGGGCAGGATACGGTGCTACGTACACTTCCGGTCTTCCGGATTCGTCCGAGTCGTAAGCGATCCACTTTCCGTCCGGCGACAAGATCGCCCACTCGACGTTGTACTTGGCAGGAAAGATCAACCTGGCATGTTCCCGGTCCTGCAGCGGCAAGGCGCCGATGTTCAGGGCTCCCCCGAATTGCCAGTCGGCGTAAAGCAGCGTGCCTCCGTCGGGCGAAAAGAACCATGCGTCCGCCGAGTGATCGCTGAGGATTAATGGCTCTTCGGGCGCGCTTCCATCCAGCGGTTTCCATAAGACCGCGTACTTCCCATCCTTGAACCCGCTGTATGCAATGCGTTTCCCGTCCGGCGTCCAGGTGGGGTCGCGGTTCTCGATCCCAAAGTTGAATCGCGTTTCGGTATCGCGCGCGATGTCATGGATCCACGTATTCGTGACCGGTCCTTCGATCGTGATGGCGAGATATTTGCCGTCCGGCGAGATCGTAAAGTCTTCATACGGCCTCTTGTTCGATGTCAGCGGTTTCGCGTTACCGGCTCTGTCAACCATCACCATTTCGTGCTCGCCGTAGGTGACGCCGCCGGGGATGTACACCAGTAGGCCGTCCTTTGACACGGCATATTGCCCGGCGCCGATGCGTGGATTCTCCAGAACGTTCTCCACCACCGGTACTGCTGCTCCCTTGATCTCGAGGTGGTCGACGTCAAACGGCACTGCCAGCAACTCTCCCGCGCGAATGAAAACCAGGTGCCCGCTCGAAACGTAGTGCGGATCCGTTCCTTGCTTAATCAGGATCTTACGCTTGCCAGTTGCCAGTTCGACCAGCGCAATATCGGCCTCGTCAAAGGAGGGCTGCTGCATGTTAAGCACCGTGAAAAGAAGCGCCTTGCCTCCCGGCAGCACTTCGGGAAAGACCTGGTCCGTCTCGCCGCTCCTGGCGTCAAGGGTGGTGACCCTCTGCGGCTCTCCCCCGGTCGCCGCTACTTTCATCAAGCCGGAGCCATCCCCAAAATAAATCGTGCCATCGGATCCCCATGTACCTCCCTTGAACGCCGTTTCCGCGATGGTCACTGTCGGCCCGCCCGCCAGCGGCACTTTTTTGATCTTTCCGCCAGCGTAGATTCCCAGCCACTGTCCATCCGGCGAAAAGAACGGCATGTCCGCTCTCTCCGTCCCAGGAATCGCCCTCGGGGTTGTATCTCCGATGGGGCGCAAATAGATCTGCGAATCGCCTCCACGATGAGTGACGTACGCGACCTGCGATCCATCCGCCGAGATCGCGATACTCGGATACCAGTACCACGTTCCGCCCAGCGCATCGCCTTCCGGCAATTCCATGCTGAACCGCATCACCTGCCCCACGGCCGTAGCCCGGTGCAGACTCATCCAGACCCATACACCGCCGATCAACAGCATGCTCAGCAGGGCTCCTACCAGCCAGCTGAAGCGCCCCCAATGCTCAGGCCGCTCCGTGCCCTGCGCCGCCACTCCGGGGCCGGTGGCGCTCGTATCCATCATCCAGGTCAGTTGCGTTGCCAGGTCACCGGCACTTTGCCATCTCTCTTCTAGACTTTTCGCCAGGCACTTCCGAATCGTTCGGTCGAGAGCCGGAGGAGTCATTGGCTTCAGCGTACTGATGGAATCCGGCTCTTTTTCCAGAATCGCGCTGGCCACACTTAACTGGCTTTTTCCCTCAAAGGCACGCTTGCCTGTGATCATCTCGTACAGCACTGCACCGAACGAAAAAACGTCGGTTCGCCCGTCAACCTCTTGTCCCTCCACCTGCTCTGGTGACATGTACTGGATCGTGCCGACGACCGCACCGGCTGTTGTCAGCGGAGATATGGGACTGGCTTCGCTAATGGTCCTTGCTGCCGACAAAAGAGGTGCGCTGGCCCCCGCTGTGTCAAAACCAGTAACCGCGGACTTCGCCAGTCCGAAGTCCATCAGCTTTGCGCCGGCCTTCGTCAGCATAATGTTGCCTGGCTTCAGATCGCGGTGCACAATCCCGTGCCGATGCGCCACGGCAAGCGCCTCGGCAACGGCAGCCCCGATCTTCAGAGCTTCGTTGAATGGCATCGCGCCCCTGCGAAGCCGCGCGGCAAGAGTTTCCCCTTCGAGGAACTCCATCACCAGGTAATCGGTACCATCGTGCGAACCGATGTCGTAGAGATGGCATATGTTGGGATGATTCAGCGAGGAAATGGCCCGAGCCTCGCGCTCCATGCGCTGCTTCAGCTCCGGCGAAGACGAAAGATGGGAAGCCAGAACTTTGATGGCAACGGCGCGATCCAAACGAGTGTCCCTGGCACGGTACACTTCGCCCATGCCGCCCGCGCCAAGCAAAGACTGGATTTCGTAGGGGCCAAATTTCGTGCCAGCGGGGAAAGCCATGGGTGCGGCCAATTATAGCCGACGCCGCACTCGGTAGCCGATCCGCCCCTGGTTCGATAGTCGGCAAACCAGAGACAGTCCTTCCACCGTGTCCTGCTCACTTAAACCGGCGCAAAGCTTTCGTCGTTAAAAAGATGACGCTTATTTTTTCAGTCCTGAGATCCAGTTCTCGATAATGCTGATCGGCTGGCGATCGTGTTCGATGCGGGTGTTGATCAAGAAGCGGCTGCCGTCCGGAGACACATCGAACTGTGTGTAGGCTTCGACCACCTGAATGATATTCGTCTGAAACAGCGCCCGCGGCTGGCCGACCTGCAGACCGTCAGCCCTTTCCGTGAGGCTGGCGGACATTAACGTGCCGTCTGCGGCTATGAAATAAAGCTGCCTGCCATCTCTTGCCCAAACCGGTTGGGCAGCTTTGCCGCTCGAGATGGCATAGCGAGTCGACAAGCTGGGATAAGGCACAACGTACACCTCATAACCGGAACTGTAAGCGATCCATTTGCCATCCGGGGAGAATCGGGCCTCCCCTGCGCTCGAATCAGTCTGCAGGAGCGGATGGTCGCTCGGATTCGACCCCATGTCGTGTACCCAGAGACGCGGGCCCTTCCCCCCGTCGAAGTTCATGTACAGCAGGTGCCGTCCATCGGGCGACCAAGCGTTAGGCACCACCCGGGAGGCATGCGCTACCACCACGGCTTCCGTTCCCAAACCCGTGCTGGGCTTGCTGACAATCTCGTCGCCTCCGGCATCGCGCTCCGCCGAAATGTAGGTGACCGCCTGCCCGTCCGGAGTCCATATGGGAGAGAAGCCGAAGTTGTTGCCAAAAGTCAAACGGGTTTCTCCGCCATGAACCAGGTCATAGACCCACACGTCCGCGTCGCCGCCAAGTTGGCCCACGCTAGTGGCGACCTTCGTGCCGTCCGGGGACAGCGATACCACATACGGGGACCCTTTCACATTGACCGTTCCGATTTCTTTCCCGTCGCGGTTGTACCAGGCGAGCCGACTGGTCATGCTCGGCGCAGTTGCCCAGGCGATCAGCCGATCGCTGACACTGAAGCCGGCGTGCCACTCATTGGCGTCGTACTGTACCTGTTCTGCGATCGGGTGGGGAGCGCCGACGATTCGATCACCCCGGCCTATCTCCTGTGCCACCAGGTTCTGCTGCAGCGTGTAAAACAGGTAACCGTTCGCATATTGTGCTCCCGAGTCGGAGCGGGTCAGATACTCGGTCCTGCCGGTCTTCAGGTCCAGCAGGTAAATCCCCGCAATGTTGTCATTCGGATTGCTGCCAAACGGTGTCCGGGCGCTGCTCATGAAAAAAAGAACGTGGCGGCCATCCGGCAGTAGAGACGGCAAGCGATGACTGTCTTCGCCGCGCGCCGAATCGACGTGCGTGACGGCGGTCACCGGTCCTCCCTGTGCGCTCACACGGCGAAGGCCCGACTTCCCATAGTCACCAGCAAACAGAATCGTCCCGTCAGCGCCCCAGGTGGCGCCGCGCTCCCCATGTACCTCGGCCAGTGTGACCGCCGGGCCGCCTGCCACATCGACTCTCCTCAGCATGGAATTGCTGAAGAAACCGATTGAGCGGCTATCCGGAGACCAGAACGGGAAGGAAGCTGGCTCGGTTCCTGGCAACTGTTCATCTTTGCCAGTAGCGAGCCGCCGCAGCCACAATCCACCTTGCTGACCTAATGTGGTATAGGCGATCATGCTCCCGTCAGGCGAGATGGCAAAATCGTTGGGATCGAACTGTTGTCCCTCGGGCGGCAATATTGAGGAGTGCACCTGAGTTCCGGGCACCCCAGACCGGGGAAGCCACCACACGATTGTGCTTGCGATAACCAGCACAGCTGCGACGGCAACCACTGCCCTCCTGCTGAGGCTGCGCCTTTGGGATGAAGACAAAATCGCCGGACCGCCCAGCTCGTGGATCGCGCCCAGGTGGAGTTTGATATCGTAAGCAGTCTGCCAGCGCAGTTCGGGCTCCTTTTCCAGACAAGTCCCGACCAGGCGATCGAGTGCCGCAGGCGTCAGCGGCTGTATCTCCAGGATTGGCTTCGGCTTCGAGTTGAGGACGGCGGCTATAACGCTCGCCGGCGTGCTTCCGCCGAAGGCGCGCTGGCCGGTCACCATCTCATAGAGGACCGCGCCGAAGGAGAAGATGTCGCTACGCACGTCGGCTTCTCTTCCCTCGATTTGCTCCGGCGACATGTACTGGAACGTTCCCACCAGCGAGCCCCGCGCCGTCAGCGGGGATGTTTGCGTCGCTTCCGTGACGGCCTGACTGTCTAACATCGTTCCGGTCGCCGCGGGTTTGGCAAGACCGAAGTCGAGCAATTTGGCCCCGGTCTTGGTGAGCATGATGTTGCCGGGCTTCAGGTCCCGATGCACGATGCCCGCGCGGTGGGCTCGGTCGAGCGCCTCGGCGATCTCTCCAGCTGTTTTCAGCGCCTTTTCCAGGGGCAGAGGGCCTTTGCTCAACCGGTCGGCCAGCGACTCGCCTTCTAGCAACTCCATCACCAGAAAATCAACGCCATTCTGGCTGCCTACGTCGTAGAGATGGCAGATGTTGGGATGGTTCAACGTGGAGATGGTCCTCGCTTCGCGATCAAAGCGCTGCTTCATCGCCGCATCGCGCGCAAATTGTTGCGGCAGCACTTTGATGGCGACGGATCGATCCAGTCTTGTGTCCCGCGCGCGGTACACCTCCCCCATTCCGCCTGCTCCGAGCGGCGATTGAATCTCATAGGGGCCGAGCTTCGTGCCAGAGGTGAGGGCCATTGTGTAGGCGTAATTATATGCTCAGCCAAGACGCCAGCAGCCCGACTCGATGGTTGTGGAAGGTGGTCGATTCGAAGAAGTTAGCGCCTGACCCTACCTCGAATACGGAGATAGTGTCGCTGGTATGCTCACTCTGGTGCTGGGGAAGCACTCGACCGCCAATAAGTGTCATCGGCGGAATCGTCGGCTACTCGGAAACCAGAAAACCGTTTATCAAGCGTTGAAAAGATCTCCGTAGTGGTGAACGGCACTACAAGATCTCGCTTACAGCCATGTATGGCTCGCCGCCGAGTACGCAGCGCGATGGATGAAACATTTCCTGGAAGCTTCGACGAGCTCAATCACCTCGGCACTGAGTTTATTTCCAGTGGTGAACAACTGGACATGGGCGGGGCGCCGGGCCGCGCTGTCGTTGTCATTATCTCGGCGAGTGACGAACTCGAGCGCAGCCTCATCGTCGAATGGATCGCGCCAGCGGAACTGTCGTGAGTGAGCAGGAAAATGCGGAAGCACAACTCAGGAGCGCTCCATCGCTTCAAAATTTATCGAGCCAAGAAGGTCCAGCGTGAACTCCGGTTTGATTTGTTTGCCCTTTCCAGGAGCGCGTTACGGCTGCTCTCGGCTTCGTCTGTTTGGGGATTCGCGTTAGGTGAGATGAATGTCGAAGTGAACGCAGTCGAACCGCAGTGGTGACTTCTTGTAGACCGTCCTCGCCAAAGAATCGGGCCTCAGTTTGATTTCCACCGATTCCAACAGATCATCATCAAACCCGTCAACACCACCATGACAATGAAGTAAACGGTGATTGAGCAGAAGATCGCCAACCAAGCGTGGTTCCCAACAAACTGCGGAGGGTTATTCCACAAGTAACGAAATGGCCAGATCGCGAATAGGCTACTTGCACAGGCAAAGTAAGGTAAAGGTGCTAAAGATCGCTTTGGTGCCATTTCCTACTCCTACATGGCGGTACGTTCTGACTGCCAGTGTAGAGATTCGCGATTATAACCTCAGAACAGCAGTCATTCTATTAAAGGACTTCGCTGCCGCTTCACCATCTACAGCGCAGCAGTTAGTCCAAGTGCTCTTATCGCCACCAGCTTGGTTCTCTATATATTGCACGGTTGCGAGAGCCGCTTTGTATGCCGTCGGTTCTTCAATTGACTCTGCCTAATGCCCGACTATCAGCGATGTGCGGTAAGCCGCTCAGGGCAGTTGTGAAGCTGCGCACGGACCCTTAAGTCGCCAATGAAGCGAAGCTACGAACAATGTCCAGGACTTCAGCATCGGTCAGGACGCGGGGAGACTTCTTGGCTTCCTCGATAATTCTCTTGGTCAGCTCCGGGGTCACTGGTATGCCGTGAGAAGAAAGGTAATATTGCACATTGGAGTTCCCTGACATCGGACCAATCTCAATTTTCTGCGAACGGCCAATCCATCCTGCAGGGACACCTGAATAAATCCGGTCTGCCAGCCAAGTATGGCCCTTTTTTTGGGCTTTGATCACGGCGGCGGCGTGCACCCCAGTGGCTGTCCGGAAAGCATCCTGGCCTACGATCGGGGTGTTGACCGGAATCGTAACCCGCGTGACCTGCGAGACCAAGCGAACGTAATCTGGCAAACGGGTCAGGTCGTCGTTTCGGATGCCGAGCAGTTTTAGGTTGACGAGAATCTGTTCAATCGGGGTGTTCCCCACACGTTCTCCGATTCCGAGAGCGGTGCCGTGCACTCGGCTGGCGCCAGCTTCAATGGCAGCCATCGTGTTCGCCAGATCGAAGCCGCGATCGCGGTGCCCGTGCCAGTCGATGCCGACATGCGGAGAACCTATGTCGCGCAACAAAATTTTGACCCAGTCGACGAGGTTGTAGACCGCATCAGGAGTTGCTGCGCCACAGGTGTCACACAGGCAAAGGCGCTTTGCGCCGCACTCGACTGCAGCGGTGAGCAAGACACGCAGATGCTCCGGAGAGGAGCGAACGGTGTCTTCGGTGACATACATGACGTCCAGGCCTTCGCGCACAGCAAAAGTGATGGCCTCCCCGGAATGGCGCAGGATATCGTCGAGTTCCCACTCCTCGGCATACTGGCGAATCGGGCTGGAACCAATGAAGAGGCAGGCTTCGATGGGAACGCCGCTGAGTTGCGTGGCTTCCGCAATGGGGCGGATATCAACCATCAGCGTGCGAGCGGCGCAATTGGCCTGGATACGCATGCGGTACTTTGCGATCTCGCGGCAAAGCAACAGGACTGCCTCCTGTTGCCGCGCTCCGGCGCCGGGCAAACCGACATCCGCCGTTTCAATTCCCAGACTCTCCATGAGGTGAAGAATTTGCAGTTTGGTTTCGACCGGGGGGTCCGTCACCGAGGGGCTTTGCAGGCCGTCGCGCAGGGTTTCGTCGTCAATCATAACGCGACTGGGCCACTGGGCGCGGCGCGGGCCCTGCGCTGCCCAGTCATAGATGAGGTTTTTCTCCTCCAGCGGGTTCATGGCCACCTCGGGCGCTTATTTCGTTCCTACGGGTTGTGATTTGGCAAATCCGCGAGCCCGACGGCGCAAATCGTCTGCCGCGGTGTGGTCGCCCTGTGCGTCGCGAACCAGCGCGAGGTGATACAGGCTGCTGACGTCACCGGTGGATTCCTCCAGGCTGCGCTCGAACTCGCGCGCTGCTGCTTCGTATTCGCCCTGCCTCTCATGAATGATGCCGAGATGGTAATGTGCCATCAGATATTCGGGCGTGAGCGAGAGTGATAATTCAAAGTGCTCGCGAGCCTCATCAAGTTGGCCGCTGTGAAACAGGGCCAGGCCGAGGCGGTAGTGCGCCGCATTGTAGTTTGGGTCGATTTCAAGGCAAAGGCGAAAAGCCTGTGCGGCTCGCGGCATCTCGCCGCGGTGATAATAGGCGACCCCAAGATCGTAGTGTCCGAGCAAAAAGGAGGGCGCGGCCGCAACCGCTTTCTGGTAATTCTCGGCCGCCTGGTCCAGCAAGCCTTCATGAAAGTGCAGGTTCCCCAGCAGATGGTTGGCCAATACGTGGTTGGGCTCAAGGCTGAGCAGGCGTTCGAGTTCATGGCGGGCATCCTGGCTGCGGCCATCACGTTGGTAAGCGAGGGCTAACAAGAGCCGCTGATCTATCGCACCATCCCGCAGGAACAGGCCGCACTCGGCGCAAAACTTGTCCTGTTCAGCAGCGATGCGTCCGCATCTTGAGCAGCGAAGAGAATGGGAATTTGTCATGAGTACCTCCGAAGAAAACTAGGTCGGTCCCAGGAATTGTCCTCCATCTACCCGCAAGACCTGGCCGGTAATGTGCCCTCCGCCCGGGCCACAAAGGAATCCGACTGCCTGACCGATATCGTCGGGTTCCACAAAGGTGCCAACCAGACTTTCTGCCAGTGCCGAATCGCGGATCGTCTGCGGGACGGCTTCGGTTAGCGGGGTTCGCACCCATCCGGGCTCAATCACGTTGATCAGGACTCCGAAGCGTCCTGCTTCCCGTGCGACGGTTTTGGCCAGCCCCAGCAGACCCGCTTTGCTGGCGGAATATGCCGAGGTGCCGAATTTACCTCTGGAACCGTTGATGGAACCGATGAGAACGATTCGTCCGCCTGAACGCTCCCGCATCAGCGGCAGCGCATGTCGAATCAGTAAGAATGCGCCGCGAAGATTGACACTCTGGACGAAGTCCCAATCGTCGACGGAGAGCTTCCAAACGACAGCATCGCGCGAAACTCCGGCAGCGTGTATCGCGAGGTCCACACCTCCGTACTTCTTGGTTACTGTGCGGATCGCGTGGGCGACAGATGAATCGTCCCGCACGTCACATTCGATCCATGGCAAGGTTGAATGTTTCGGTGGAACCACATCCAGTAGCGAGACGGTAGAACCCGCGGTGTGGAGCGCGCAGGCAATCGCTTGCCCAATCGCCCCCGAGCCTCCGGTCACCACGGCGATTTTCCCGTCAATGGCAGAAGCTTGGCTCATTCTCATCCTTTAGGTCACAACTGCGGTTTTGCCCCACTGCGGAGCCCGTTTCTCCAGGAAAGCGCGAATGCCTTCTTCCGCATCGGGTGTCGCCATCAGTTCCAACGAGTACAGATGTTCCAATTTCCTAAGGTCTTCCTCGAATGCGCGGCGCAAGCACATGCGAGCCGCCCGGCACGCAAACTGCAATGAAGAGGGCGAGCGCGGTAGAAAATCCGATTCCAGCCAGCGATCGATCTCTCCATCGAGATCCTCGGCTACCCTGGCGACAAGTCCATTTGTGGCAGCCTCATCAGCGCTGATTGCCGCTCCGGTCAGCAACAACCGCACAGCTAAGGCCTGTCCCGCCCGCAGCGGCAACAAAGCAGAAGCAGCGGGAGCAAACACCGCCAGCTTGATTTCCGGTACGGCAAATTGGGAAGTCCTGTCGGCAATGATCATGTCGCAGGCCAGCGCGAGTTCAAACCCTCCCCCTAAGCACTGCCCTCGAACCGCCGCAATCACGGGTGCGGGAGCTTCATGGATCTGCCGCAGCAGACTGTGCAGAGCCTGCAGGGTACGGGAAATCTGGTCGGGCAGATGTTCCTGCACGCTGGCTCCGAAACTGAAGTGCGGGCCATCGGCACCGATGATGATCGCGTTCCGTGGATGCGCCGTAGCCTCTGACACGGCTTCTCGGAGTTCGCCGAGCATAACCCGATCCAATATATTGGCCTTCGGAGAGGCCAGTATGATGCGTGCCACGCGCTCCTGGTGCGTAAACTCGAGCCGGACCTTGTTAAAGCTCATTTCGCCACTCCTTGTACGGCCCAGGGAGCAATGTCTTCGATCAATTCCTCGCTCCAGTGTGCGCCCTGGGCGAGCTGTTGCCGCAATCGCACGAAATCAACTTCGCGGTTCTTCCTGTCCCCATAATGAAACGCACGAAATCCAGCGTTGGCCTCGGTCATCATGTTCAGCGAAAGCCATGCGCGATTGCTTTCACGATTTCGATCCCAATGCTGGAGTTTGTGTTTGCGCAGGCTTTCAATGGTTTTGATCAGGCAATCGGGCATAGTGTATAGGAGTTTCGTACACAGCTCGTCGACGGCACTGTCCAGCAGACTGAGGTCGATCTGAGCGTTTGCGAGCACACTCTGCGCCTGTTTTTTCTCCTCGCCGCTTTTGAATTCGCCAATTATGATTCGACCATATTCGTCGAGAACGCGGTCGGTCACGACGAGCGGATTGGGAACGAAACGGCCGTCCACTTTGGTTACAGGAACGATCTGAGTCAGCCCTCCCATCCAGTAGAAGCGGTGGGCGCTCCAGGGCTCGCACAGCGTACCGCTCATCATCGCGCGTTCGATGCCCACATAGAGCGGCAGGAAATCCGTCGAGCCGCCGTCAGGAGCCGAACCGTGTTTGGGACCGGCCTGGCTGAATACCGCCACGTCGCTTGCAATCGAAAAATCGCAGGCCATGCCGACTTCCTGCCCGCCTCCAACCCGCATGCCGTTGACTCTGCAGATCACCGGTTTGTCGCATTGCAGGACCGACGTCACCATGTCATTGAAGAGCCGCATATACTGGCGGTATTCGCCAGGTGCGCCCGCATATACTTCGGCATACTCCCGCGTATTTCCTCCTGCGCAAAACGAACGACTGCCCGCGCCGGTCAGCACAACGGCCACCGCTGCGCGATCGTTGGATGCTTCATGCAATGCCAGAATGATCTCCTTGACCATCTCAGTCGTGTAGCTGTTGAGTTCGGCGGGATTGTTCAGCGTAATCCACACATTGTGCAGCCCGGCGACCGGGGAACCCTCCCGATTCCTGGCCGGCCGGTGGTCCACCAGAATGGTTGTGCGCGGCGAAGACTCAACAAGATTGTGGTTTTTCATGGCTTCTCCTGGCCTGGGTTGGCGACATGTTTGAGGATGGCGCGGCGGGTTATGGAATGTCTCGCGACTGCGTCGAAAACTGCTGGGGCCTCATCGAGCGGGTGCACTTCGACATAGGGGTCGATGGCAACCTTGCCACGTAAAACCAGTTGAAGAGCATCTGGATATTGATCCGGAGGACAACCCCAGTTGCCGCGTGCCGTGGCATCGAGCGCCATAAGGTTCGACAGGCGGATTTCCACCTTCTTCGGCGTAAAACCGACCACGGCGAGGTAGCCGCCAAAATCGAGCAGTCCAAATGCAGTTTGTTGCCCGGCTGGGGTTCCACTGGTCTCAAAGATTTTGAGACCGATGTTTCTGCGGCCGCTCTGCTTCGAGAAATTTCGCACCGCGGTCTTGAGGTCCTTCTCACTCATCGTGGAGGAGTTGAGGGCCAAGCCCGCTCCATGATGCGCGGCTAGCTCCAGCTTGCCGGGATCGATATCGACGGCGATCACTGCAGCCCCGAGCGCGGCTGCGACCTGCACTCCAAATCCACCAACACCGCCGACGCCCACAAAGACCGCGACATCTTCCGGTCCCACGCAGGCACGGCGGATGGCCTCCCAAGGTGTGGTGACAGCATCGGCAACGACCGAGAGCAATTCTGGATGTAATCCCGGGGGGAGCGGTTCGGGTACGGGACAGAGTCCGCGCGCCGGAACCCGCACGTGTGTCGCGAAGCCTCCGTCGCCGTCGTTGCCCGGCATGAATTGGTTGCGACAAATCGTGGGGCGATTCGCCCGGCAGGCTGGACAGTTACCGCACGGAACGACTGCAGGGACAACAACGAGTCGGCCGAGCCATGCTTGCGCATGGTCTCCGGCGGCGATCACGCGCCCGCTGATCTCATGGCCGAGCACGAGCGGCAGCGGCTTTCTCGTGGGAACTCCGTCAATCGCGAACCCGACGTCGGTGTGGCAAATGCCGCAGCCGAGAACCTCCACAACAACTTCATCTGGCGCGGGCTCCAGAGCGGCGAGTTCGAATCGCTCCAGTGGTTTTCCTGCGGCGATCAAACGATAGCCGTGCGCGCCATCAATTCGCATACTCCCTCGCAATCGTTTCCCCAGCCGATCGTTTGCCCGTCAGGCGTTTCAGGCCCAGCAAGGCTGCACCTAAGGCACAGATGAAATCGCAATCCTGAGGAATGTTGACCTTGACCTTCAATCGGTCCTCCAAAGCCTTGGCAATCCCTGCCTGACGTGCGACTCCACCAATTAAGGTGAGCTGTTCTTTCATCTCCACGCGCTTGAGAAGCGCTCCGGCCCGGTCAGCCAGCGACTCGTGAATGCCGCGCAAAATGTCCTGCACGGTGATTCCGGCACTGACGTGGTTGATGATTTCGCTTTCCGCGAGCACCGCGCAGACGCTGGAGATCGGCTGAGGGTGGGTGGCATGAAGGGAGAGTTCACCTACATCTTCAAGCGGCACTTCGAGATACTTGGCCGCGCGTTGGATGAACATGCCGGAGCCGGCGGCGCACTTATCATTGCTTTTGAAGACCTTGACTTTGCCAGTCTCGCTAACGCCGATGGCGCGGGTGCACTGACCTCCAATATCAAGGACGGCGCTGGTCTCGGGGATGACGAAGTGCGCGCCCCGCGCAGCCGTCGTGATTTCCGTCACTTGAATGTCGCGGAAGCTTAAGCCATAGCGGCCGAATCCGGTGGCGGCAACGTAATCTAACTGGCGCCTGCCAATGCCTGCTTCCGCCATGGCCTGTTCCAGCGCGGCGCCCGCCGCTTCATCGACCTTCACGCCGCTCCGGGTTCGTCCCTTACCCAGAACCCGAGGTTCGCCCTCAGCGGCAGAAAGCACAACCGCCTTGGTAAAACTGGTTCCGCAATCAATGCCCGCCAGGAACGGCATGGCCTTCCCTCCAAATGCCAGATTCGAAACTCTGATCAAGTTTCTCCAGCGCGAAAAGCGCGGCGCCGACCGCACCGACAAATTGGGCGTCGGGGCTGACCAACATCTTGCGTCCCAGGACTTCCTCGAGCGCCCGGACCATGCCCACGTTGCGGGCGACGCCGCCCGTCATCGTAATTTCCGGTTCAATGTTCAGCCGCCGCGCCAATGAAAGAGTCCGCTTCGCGATGGCAATGTGAACGCCGCCTAGGATGTCTTCTCCCGTCTTGCCCTGCGCGAGGTAGGAAAGGATGTCTGACTCGACGAATACGGTGCATACGGTCGCGATCTTGACCGGATGCCGAGCCCTGAGGGAAAGCGGACCTACTTCATCGAGGCTGATACCCATGACCTCCGCCGAGTTCGCCAGAAACCGTCCGGTCCCGGCGGCGCACTTATCATTCATCACGAAATCCAGCACCTCACCGGTGGCGCCGACACTGATCGCCTTTGAATCCTGACCGCCCATATCAATGACCGTGCGCGTGCCCGGGCAGAGAAAGCTGGCGCCTTTGGCGTGACAGGTGATTTCGGTCATCTGCGTGTTGCCGAAGGCGATTTTGTATCGGCCGTAGCCGGTACCCACAACGAACCCTACGTCGCCACTTTGAACGCCAGCCTTCTGACAACAGGCATCGAAGGCCCGTTCGGCCGCGCGCTGCACGTTGGCACCTGTATCCACCAGGGCGCGCGCCAGCACTTTCACTCCCCCGTTATCGGACATGACGACTGCTTTTGTCTGAGTGGAACCGACGTCGACTCCTGCTGCGATTCTCATTTCTCCTCCCGGGCTCCGCTCCGGATCGCAGCAGTCTTCGAATGCTCCAAGGTCTCAAAGAAAGCATCAATGCGATTCTTGGTCTGGGCCTCTGCGAAATATCTGGGGTCTTCCAGGTCGGATTCGATATATAAGGTCGGGATCCCGAGTTGTTTGGTGAAGTAGTCGCGCATATCGCCCTGGCCGGCGGAAAATAACCGGCAGCTCTTCACAAAATGGATGATCAGTCCGTCAGCGTTCCACTCCTCGACATATTGGCGAATCTGGTCGTAGCGCTGCAGAAAGTTCCGGTTGGTCACATTCTGCGCAATCATGTGCATGGCGACCGATTCGAAGGGATGGTCGGGATCGTGGCGAAAGCCGAATTCCCACAGTCCTCCTACTGTCGAGTAGGTGGAGGCAACGGCGCATGCCTGCCACTTGGCAAACATGTCGCGGAAGGTGCGGAAATATGGATAAGGCGGAGGGCCCTCCATCACCACCCGGAAGTTTTCCTGTTCGTAAATTCCTTTGTGCGCATCGGCTTTGGCCTGCAGTTCGGCGAGGGCAGCCTCAAAAAACTCCACGCCTTCCGGTCTGGCGCGGTAAACATAGAGCGGGCCCATGAGAGTGATGGCGTCGAAGTATGCGTCGAACGGCGAAGGCGAACGGCGCGCCAGATGCTTGATTCGCGACCACAGTTCTTCCGTGCGGCTGGAGCAGGCGACCGCCTCGCGAAAACGGTCGTAATCGAACCTGGCCCCAGTGAGTTGCTCTAGCTTCCTCACAGTCTCCTGCAATTGCTTGACGACGTATTCCAGATCTGACCGCGAGGGTTCGTTGGTTCGCATGAAGGGAACATCGATCACATACAGAGGAGCCTGCTGAAGCTTGGCCAGGTGCTCGAACCACTTCAGATAGGTGTTGCAGCCGACAAAGTTACACAGGATGAGCGTCGGGGTGGGCAGCTTGCCGCCGGTCGGCGTGATTCCCTTCAGAATGCAGCCGATATCAGCTTTTACATATGCGCAGTTATCGGCTGCATAGCCAAGGTCCTCCGCTGCCAGTATCGGATCAAGCGATTGGTGACGAATTGCCAGCTGCAATGCGTTTATTTCGGGATAGAGCGGGACGGCCCCAAACCCCTCCAGCAGTTCGACACAGTTCCCGGAGATCATCATGGAGACCGAAGCTGGACTGCCTGTGCTGGCTGCCTGATCCAATTGTTCATACCAGGCGAGCATCAAGTCCTTTTGCCGTTGGTGAATCGAGCCGCGATACTCCTTCATGTCGGTCATTGTTTTCCCGTCCAATTCCTCAATCAAAGACAAGCGACTCCACGAACGTCTCAATCTCTGTGCGCAGGCGATCGAAAGTGAACGATTTCTCCTCAAACTCCAGTTGCAGATGGGGGACGCCGGCGCGTTCCAGTTCCTGCTTGTAGGGGACGTAATCGAAATAAGCGGGCTCGCAAAACTTGGCGATCAGGAACAGGACCGCGTCCGCGTGGTTCCGCCGCACCTTGTCCACCAGGCCGTCCCATCGCGGCTTGCGGAAGTCATGACGGACCGAGGAGTATACGGACTGATCGAGATAGCTCCTCGCCAGCGATAGCAGGGGATCTCCTTCGGTGGGAACGTCGCCTGCAAACCAGTTCTGGCCAATGACGAAGTCATCGTCGACGATGTAACAACCCGCATCTTCGACGAGGCGGATTAATGTGAGCGGAGGTTGTTCACAGAAGGATCCTTCAACGACGATCCGAATGGAGTCCCTGGGTTTACCGCTGCGCGACTGGAAATCTGCCAGAGCCATTTCCAGCAGCGCCGTGTGTTCCTCGACCGGCAGAAAATTTCCCAAGCGAATAAGTTGATAGAGTTCCGAGGTAGGGACTTGCTGCGGCGCCCGCGTACGCAACCGGTAGAGTTCGCGAATCAAAGCGCGATTGCGGTTGTAAAGGCCAATCGAGTGCCGCAGTGCTTCATCGTTGACCTCGCCACCCAACCGTTCAAGCTCGGTAAGTATGCGCCGATACTCCTCAGCCAGAAATTGCGCTGCCGCCGGCGAACTGGGGTTGTGCGGCAAATGCAGAAAGTCTACATACAACTGAGGAAAATTCCGTTTCATGACAAAGCACAGGTTTCTGGCTGAGTCACAAATGGTCGAGAACAGAAAGCCATCAAACGGATCGAGGTGCCCAGCCAGCCCCATTTCCAGCGTTGTCTTAACGATGGAACAGATGAAAGATCCGAAACGGGCATCCGCGTGCTGAATGTCGAGCCGGTCACCGGCACCGCTGAGTCCCACAGGCAACATGCCCGCGGCGTGGATCAACTCCACCGGCGCATATACGGGAAAGCAGGCTATGACTTTGTTTCCGGGATGGGCTTGCTTCCATTCGCGTACCGAGGGGAAATCAAGACCGGCACAGATATCGAACGTTCGTTCGAATGGCATGTGATCATGATTACGTCATGGGGCTTCGAGAGTCAGTGATTGAAATCACACAAGATTGAGAGCTTCGCCCAACAACCTGCTCCAGCCCACCATCCGACATTTGGTGTCGCAATCGGCGAAGCGTACACGAATTCAGTCAACGTCGC
The DNA here is from genome assembly GCA_027452245.1 of Acidobacteriaceae bacterium. GTDB lineage: Bacteria > Acidobacteriota > Terriglobia > Terriglobales > Acidobacteriaceae > Sulfotelmatobacter. Next base: position 37,348 of record DAIDGW010000217.1, on the reverse strand, counting down.
GGTGAATGGGGTGAAGGCCGTCGCCACAGTCAACGCCGTCACCACGGTCGCTGTGAGAGATGGGAGCGTCAAGGCTGAAGTCGAGATGGCCCGTCAGAGAATTCCCCGGGCTGCTGGTGTCTCGCCTGAAGCAGTGCGAATCACGATTCAGCCTGGTGTGTAGGGCCGGATCGTGCATTGCTTCGACAAACATTCGCTGCATAAACCACTGCAGAATTCGCTCTGATGAGCGAAAAATGAGAAAGTTCACATCCAGATCAGGTGCACGACTGCGGCGTCATTGAAAATCGGGCAGACTATCTGGCGGAGAGGGAGGGATTCGAACCCTCGGTACAGGTGTTAGCCCGTACAACGGTTTAGCAATTCTCGCTCTCGAAGTGATCCCACGCAATCCCAACCACTTACAGTCGCCCCACAGCAGAAAAAATCACCTGACGTGACCTCGTTCGGCAGTTTCGGGACACTACTGCGGACACCGCATTTCTGCTCCGTGCAGTAGCCTGCTGGCGCCTCTTCTCAGGCTTCCGTGGTCGAAGAGTGCGTGTGGCTGGGAGCCGGAAGATAATTCGCCATCAAACCTTCCTATAGCAGAATCGCGAAATTAGCCGTTGCAGCCCGCGAACGTAAACGGAAAGGAGAAAAGTGAACACTCGAAAAAGAAAGCAGCAAGGTCAGATCATTCGCATTGGAAATCGCTGGTATGTTCGCTATTGGGAACTCCGGAATATCAGCGGACTAATCGAAAGGAAGCGAGTGACTCACTTCCTCGGAGACGTCACCACGCGCGGGAAACGTCCTCCCGCCGACATGGTCACCGAAGCCGAGCGGCACATGGCGACTGTGAATAGTGGAACCCTCCCTGCCGAACGAGTCGTCACTGTGAACGACTTCGTCGAGCGCGTTTACTTGCCTTGGATTAAGAACCACAAGAGGCCTTCTACTGAGAAGGGATACCGGGACATATGGGAAGATCATTTGAAGCCCATCTGTCAGCAAGTCTGGCTGAAGGACACTCGGACGTATCACGTTCAAGCGTGGCTCGATCAGATCGGGGCAGGAAAACTCAGCAGGAATACTCTAAAGCACATAAAAAGCGTCGTCAGTGGAATCTTTACTCTGGCGAAGCAGCAAGACTATTTCCAGGGGGAAAACCCCGCCCGTGATTCCTCTGTTAACCCTAAGGCCGCAGAACCGCAGGAAACGTATGCGTACAGTCTGGATGAAATCCAGAGCATTCTCTCTCTGCTTCCCGAGCCTGCTGCTACGGCCTTTGCGGTCGCAGCGTTCATGGGCCTTCGGCACGGTGAGATTCAAGGTTTGCTTTGGGAGAACTATGCCAACGGCGAATTGTTCGTCTCGCGGTCAATCTGGAATGGCCTTGTGACTGATCCGAAAACTCGGAAAGGTCGTGCTCCTGTTCCGGTTATCCGGCAGCTTGCCGACCGTCTCGACATGCATCGGTTGCGCAACGGAAATCCAAAAAAGGGGCCGATCTTTGCCAATGGGGCAGGCAATCCCCTCGCCCTCGGCAGTATTGTCAACCGTATGATTCTCGGTGCTCTGAATCGCTGCGAGGTTTGCGGCAAGGCAGAATCAGACCACGAGAAAGCAGACCATCCCTATTCCCGCGACTCTCGTATTCCAGAATGGCACGGCTGGCACGCTGCACGGCGGGGACTCGGAAGCAACCTCTACAGGCTGGGTGTGCCGGACATGGTGATCCAGCGAATTCTTCGTCATGCGAACGTCAGCACCACGGCGACGTACTACATCAAGACGGCTGCCGACGATGTGAAGCAGGCGATGGAGAAACTTGAAAACCACATTCCCGAAGCGGCGCAAACGGTTCGGGACACTAACAGGACAGTTGAGAACCAAGAACAGCCGATGTTGCAGACGATTCAGTAGGCGCGATATGCGGCGTAAGTGGTTGGGATTGAAAGAATCTGGCGGAGAGGGAGGGATTCGAACCCTCGGTACAGGTGTTAGCCCGTACAACGGTTTAGCAAACCGCCGCATTCGGCCACTCTGCCACCTCTCCGCGAATGCGGATAAATCAGTTTAGCACGCGGACGTGCGAATTTCGTCTAAGTTCCGGAATCTAAAGCTAGTACCCGATTCCCAATTGACTGTTGACCGAACTTCAGCGGTCGAGAAATGCTCCATTTCGTCCAATGCCTTAGGCTCAACAGTTCCACACAGGGCAAATCTCCTCGTGAGAGAAACGCGAGCTAAATAATGACCCTAATGAATACCCGTATAGACGCAGCATGGCAGGACTCTTGGGCAGCAAAGGCCAATTCCGCGCAAACTGTTTAAGAGGGCAGACTGCCTGGAAGTACCGCCAAAACGTGCGGCTGGCGGTAACCCAAACGACTCCATATTGCAGCCATTTAGTGATCTGCAAACATTCATCTCCCGGCCCAGATACTCACGTCGGACTCCTGCTGATTGTCTCTTCGTGTCGGGACTCGGCATCTTCAGGATGAAAAAAGCACTTGGATAGATGGCGTTCTTGGAGTATTTTGCCGAACAAAGGAACTTGGGGCAAGCGAAAGATGTCCCCGGTCTGGACTTCGGGGGGAGCGTTTACTTTCATAGGTTGACGAAAGTTTCCTCTGCGGCATCAAATTCCAGGCGATTTGATCAATCGTCGGCTCCACGAGGTACCAGCCGTGAAATCTTCTGTTCGCCTCTGCGTCGTCACTGCAGTTTCTATTTTTTGTGTTCTTAGCTTGTCCATCTGCTTGTCCGCCACGCCTCAGCAGGTCGCGCATCCGAACCCAGCTAATTCACAAGACTTCACAATTCCCGGCCCCCTCCGCTCCTTCCTGCGAATGGCGGGCATCAGCCAAAAAATAAGTCGCGATGAAGTTCTGCCTTTGCTAAGCCGGAACGTCTTTGCCCAAGGATATGAAGGCTATACCCACGCAACCGAATTCCTCCTGTTGCTGAGCCGATATGTGGTACAGGCGCGCGAGCTTTCCGATTTGGCGGCTAAGAGCGATATGACCATCCGCATCACAAATTGTGCAGATGCGCGGCCGCTGCTGCTAATTCTGGGATATCGGGCCAAACCGGCCTGCGGTCAGCCTGGCATGGTGTTGCACACCGAGGATGCCAAGCGAGCTTTCTTGACGATCGACTCCGGTTTCCCTCTGCCCGAACTAGAACGAGCTCTTCAGGAGGGCAAGCCGTTCGAATATTCCTATGAATCGTCAACCGTTCCGGTGCTTTTCACTGAGAGCGACTGGACGACCGCAAGCAAAGAAAACTACGTCGAAAGTAGTAAGGATCTGCTCAACACAATCATCAATGATCCATCCGTGGCACGGCTGTATTGGGCATTTTCCAAGATGGATCCTGCGACTTGCGCATTCCTGCAACAGACGATTGGTATCAGACGGCTGTTGCCCTACGCTGGGGTTCTCGATTTTTATGGTCAGCGCATCTGGGTCCATAGCGGAAGAATCGAGGTGCCCGGCGGTACAGTTGCTGATGCAGCATGGAAGGACCTCGTCGGGGTAAGTCCATCTTCACCGGCCGCTTTCATCGAGAGGCTGCTGGTCCGGGACAAGGGGTGGCTGGCCGCCTACTTCGATGTGCTTTCGCGCGCAAATTCAACCTGGCAAACCTACTTCACCGATCCCCATCGTTTACGGATCTTCTATGCTGCAATGCGATCGGCAGATCCATCGAGTACTGCAACCACCGGTGTATTTCGCCCTGCTCCCGCACTCCTGCAACTGGTGACCCGCCTCCAAAGAGACGATCACGGACAACCTTTGGTGCCAGGCAATTTTCAGGTCTGGAACGAGATCATTCATCAGAAAAATGACTCGCGGGTTGTGCGGCGCTGGGCGAAGAAATCCGGCAAAATAACAACTCCTGATCAACTGGTTCGGAGCATGTTTGCGCTTTCCCGTGCAATCACTGACAGTGGTCCTGTTCAAATCTACATTGCCGCAAGCGAGATCGACAGCCGCCGTTCGGCCACTGAACAACTTTCCCCTAAAGCTGTTCTCCTGCTCGCGCGCGATTTCAAAGACTACAGCGATCAGTACCGAATATTCGCGGAATTTCCTCAACTGAGCGACACGTCCATATCTGAGTTCCTGAGCACGGCGCAATGGCTGAATAGTGTGCCGGATTCGATGCGATCCGATGCGCTTGGAACCTTCCAAGCAAATCTTGGGATCTGGGAGATTCTCGCTCGCCAGGGCGAGATCCAACCTTCACGGCTCGATCAGTCCTGGCAAGAAGTAATCAAACCCTTTTCCAAGGTTCATTCTTCGACCCAGGTCTACGAAGCCGGAAGGTTGTCGCTTGCCGAGATTTTCCGTGCAGCCACAGGCCGTGCCAGCGGTTCTGAGGATGAGATTATCGATCTGCTCGCCGGGCCTGCACAAACGACGCCCGACGGCAAGAAAGTACACCAAGACCTTGCGAACCGCATGCGGGCCGTGCTCGATGGCCAACGCCTGGTTCCGCTGGATACCCTCCTGACCCTGGGTAACGCCCTCGCAGACAAAGCGCGCGGACAGCATGCCGAAGAAGGCATCATTCGGCTTGCCGCGGAAACAAAAGAATTTCAGATGCCCAGACCAATCTTCAGCACCAGCGAAAGAACCGAATGGGCACCGGGAATTTACAACAATCATCACACCGATGTCCAAATGCGGTCCGACATCGCCCGCGTGCTCAAATCTCCTGAAGCTTCGCACGCAGAAATTGAACAGACCATTGGGCAACTGGCTCCGTTTCTCCGCGATACCTTAGTCGGTTTGAACTACGCGTATTACCAACCTCCGGGATCGCAGGCTCTGCTTAACAATCCCTTGTTTGTCCGCTCTCACGACTTTGCCGCCGACACGGTTAGCGGTCTAAAAACGTTGTGGCAAGCTCCGCAACTCCTGGGGCAGGGTTCTCCTGCAGGTGGGGGTGCTCATTTCGTCGGATCGATCGCCGACCTGCCCTACGCTTTATCTGATCTGGAACAAGACTTCATTTCTCCCGACAATGTTCAGGCCCTGATCTGGAAAGAGGTGACTCCGGGTCTGTTGACGAACGCCATTTTGCCTCGTTGGTGGAATGTGAGTCCGACGGAGTTGCATGCTGTTGCCTTGTATCAGGAGTCTGGCGAGGAACTTCTGACCGCCTCGGCTAAAGATGACTCTCTCCGCGCCAAAGCCGTCGCTATCCTGTCGCCCCGTCTAAATCCCAGGCGGATGGATGCAGTTGAAGACGCCCTGCGCTCAAATCAATTTGCTCATGCCTTCGCCCAGCTCATGCCGGCAGATACTTTCTATCTCACTGCCGAGTTTGAGCGGAAGTATCCCAACGAAATCTCTAATTGGGGTCCGGCAACTCACGATCTGCAGCAACTGTTCACCCGCTATCCCGAAGAGGTAAGCTGGCAACGTCTGTCGCGCGATTTCGGGGTGCCCCATCCGAGTCTCGCGGATAACTATGGCCAGGAGTTATTGAACGTCCCCCCGATGCCGGCCTTTTCCGGCGTTTCAAGCCGTTTCCTCGCAGAGTCCTGGGACTCCCCGAACCTTTACTGGGCGCGGCTCGCGGATGAGAAAGGATATCCGCCCGTCATGTTGAATGAAATCGTCCCGCAACTCACCCGCCGCATGATCGAGAAAGTTTTTGCTACGGATTTGGAAGACTGGCCGGCACTCCTGCGCGCCATGCACGAGGTTGGTGCCGAGTTCCGGGAAGGAAAGATCGACACGCCAACGACTGTCGATGCGATCGAGACCGTATCTTCCGCAAGTTCAAACGCAGTTCGTTGAAGTCGGCTCGAAACTTCGAGCCGCAGACTAGGATCCGCATCATGCTCAAGAAAAGCACCCTCGCATTGGTGATTGCCGTCCTGCTCTGTCTGAGCACAATCATCTCCATCGAAGCTCAGCAGAACCCGGAACTGCATGTTGTCGTGAACATGGTTCAACTCAATGTCGCAGTCACCGATAAGAATGGCAACTACATCACAAGTCTGCGCCCGCAAGACTTCACCGTACTGGAAGATGGCATTCCAGAAAAAATTGCAACCTTCGCCGAAGGCTATGAGCCGGCCCGGAGCCTCGTGGGAAATACCGCAACCGGCGAGTCGAGCGAGAGCGCCAACGCACCCAAGAATTCCTTTGCCAGCAGTACCTCGCCGGCATCGGATTCGCTGATTGCGGGTGCCAATGTCTTCGTCCTATTCGACACCAGCAATTACATGTATCACGGCTTCGTTTATGCTCAGGACGCAATCTCCGACTTCGTCCGCTCGCTGGGGAGCGCGGATAAGGTCGCCTTCTATTCCTACAGCCGCGATCTGTCCCGATCGTCTCCCCTGACCGCCGATCGCCAACAGGTACTTCGTGCCGTTCGCTCCACCGTCGCCGGCGACGATGCCGCGCTCTACAACACCCTTCTCCTTACATTGAAGGATGCGACGCAATTTACCGGACGCAAAGTGGTGGTGGTGTTCTCGAACGGCCCTGACAATTCCAGTGTCGTCCCCCCCGAGGACGTGGCTGAGTTTGCTCAATCGGCGGGAGTTTCGATTTATATGATCAGCACGCGGGATGCGAAGTTGGAGCCGGTTTCCACCGCCGTCTTTGAGCGCATGACCGCGGCTACAGGCGGTAAAGTCTATTTCGCCAAAAACTGGAGAGACGAGCAGAAAGCGTTCGCTTCCATTCGCGACGATCTGGCACATCTGTATTCGCTCGCCTATTATCCCAAGGCGAATCCCAACAACGGATGGCGGTCGATCACGGTTAAGCTGGTCGGAGAACGTTTGAAGCGCTACAACGTACGCACCCGGAATGGATACCGCCCACAGCCATCCATGTTCTCAGAGACTGGGAAAACGGCACAGCTGAACATGAATCATTAGGAAAGTCTGTTGCGGGGGCACGAGGAGCGGCAGTCGTGCCCTCAACTGTGTCAGTTTAGCGTCGCCGCTTTGTCTGCGATCAACTTCTTGATCTTCTCGACAAACTCCGCGGCAGGCATGGTATCGGTCTTTTCTTTTCCGCGCGTGCGCACGTTGACCGTCCCCGCCTCCTCTTCCTTATCGCCGACTACAAGCAGGTACGGTACCTTCTGCAATGCGTGCTCGCGGATTTTCGCGTTCATCTTTTCGTTCCGCGCGTCGACTTCGACCCGCACGCCAACGGCGTGCAACTGCGCCGCAACCTTGTTGGCGTAATCGACATGCCGCTCGCTGATCGGGATCATCACCGTCTGCACCGGCGAAAGCCATGCCGGAAAAGCTCCCGCATAGTGTTCGATCAGTACACCGAAAAAGCGCTCGACCGATCCATAGAGTGCGCGATGCACCATCACCGGCTGCTTGCGCGTGCCGTCCTCGGCGACATACTCCAGTCCGAATCGCTGGGGCAGGTTGAAATCGAACTGCACCGTGGAGAGCTGCCACAGACGCCCGATCGCATCCACCAGCTTGATGTCGATCTTCGGCCCGTAAAACGCTGCTTCGCCGGGAATCGTTTTGTACTCGATATGCAGCGACTTCAGCACTTTTTCGAGAGACTGCGTCGCCCGGTTCCACTGTTCATCGCTGCCGACGAAGTTCTTGCGATCATCGGGATTCCACGTCGAAAGTTCGGTCTGGAACTGATCGAAGCCGAAATCGCGCAACACGTCGCGCGCAAACTCCACGCAGTCGGCAATCTCCTTTTCAATCTGCTCCGGCGTACAGAAGATGTGCGCGTCATCCTGGGTAAATCCGCGAACGCGCAGCAATCCATGCATCACGCCCGACCGCTCGTAGCGGTACACCGTACCCAACTCGCCCAGCCGCACCGGCAAGTCGCGATACGAGCGGAGCGAATCCTTATATATAAGGATGTGTCCCGGGCAATTCATCGGCTTCAGCCGGTACTCGGCGTCGTCGAGTTCCATGGCGTCGAACATGTTCTGTGCGTAGTAGCCCTCATGCCCCGAGGTCTGCCACAACTGGCGCCGCATCACGTGCGGCGTGTACACCAGCGAGTATCCCCGCTTCACGTACTGCTCGCGCATCCAGTCTTCCATCTCTTTGCGGATAATCCCGCCCTTGGGATGCCAGAAGATCAGTCCCGGACCCGCCAGTTCCTGGATCGAGAACAGATCGAGCTGCTTGCCCAGCAGTCGATGGTCGCGCTTTTTGGCTTCCTCGATTTGCTTGAGGTGCGCCTCCATATCTTTCTTGGAAAAGAACGACGTGCCGTAAATCCGCTGCAGCTGCGGGTTCTTCTCGTCCCCGAGCCAATAGGCTCCAGCGATATTCAGCAGCTTGAATGCCTTGATCCGTCCCGTCGACGGAATGTGCGGACCGCGGCAGAAATCGGTGAACTTGCCGGTGCGGTAAATCGAAATCTTTTCCTCGGGCTTCGTGAACTGCTCGATGAAGTGGCATTTCATGAAGTCGCCTTCGTTCTTGAACTCGGCGAGCCCCTGGTCACGCGGCAAGAATTCGCGCGCATAGGGGATGTCCTGCTGCACCAGTTCCTGCATCTTCTTTTCTATTTTGTCGAGGTCTTCGGGCGTAAACGGCGTCGGACGATAGAAGTCGTAAAAAAATCCGCTCTCGGTCGCCGGACCATGTCCCAGCTTGGTTTCAGGAAAGAGCTCAAGCACCGCCGCGGCCAGCAAGTGCGCCGACGAATGCCGATAGACTTCGAGCGCCTCCGGATCTCTGTCCGTCAGAATGCGCAGATCCGTATCTTTTTCCAGCGGTCGCGTCAGATCGATCAGGGTGGGACGGGCGCCCTCGCCCGCCGGTGCGTCACCATTGGACCCGAGCGGCATTGCCTTCGCCACCAGCGCCGCGTCGGCCAGCCGCGGACTGATTGACTTGGCAATGTCAATTGCGGTCGTCCCTTTTGGGACTTCCTTCTCGCTCCCATCGGGAAGCTTTACATGAATGCTTTCAGCCATAAGTGTGGATCCTGCAGATGGTTTGAATCTTTCAGTCTAAAGAAGGCAGGAGGGAGGGTCAACGGCAAGAGGGGTGGAAGTCGCCTTCAGCTACGCCTTCATAGGCTTCATCATGCTCCAGATTAATTTCGTGGTTGTTGCCATCCGAAGCATTCGGCGAAACAGGCACGCAGTCATGGAACCTTAGTTGTCGAAATCAGGCCATTACACGCTTTGTGCCGCGAAGTTGGATTTTGAGCGCTATGGGGATTTTTCAACAATACCTGCGACTGATCGCCAACACGGACTTCAGGCGGCCAACTATCTGCTCTGGCACCTGTCGCGCATCTGCCCGAGCCGCGTTTTGGGTGGCTTTCAAGTCATTCGCAGCCTCAAGCACAACCGCGCGTAGTTCAGGCGAAAGACTTGATTTTCCGTACAGGATCGAGTCCAACGAACGCAACAGAACAGACACCGAACTCCGCTGGTGTTGGAAGTCCTCAATCCACTCAAGGATAAAGTCGATGCTCGGATTCGGTTGAAATCGTTGTAACACCCTGACGACGAAATAGGTCCAGACCAGCGCCACTAGGAGAAACAGAGGACCGTTCAGATAGTCAAGGGCGGTCGCGGTGTGGTTACGGCCCCTCCAGATGGCATCTCTCAACAAAAGACCTGCAAGGAAAGCCCAGAACACCGAACCGTAGGCGTACAGTTGAGGTACTTTCACGACACTGGTGATGTTTCTCTCGAACGCACGTTTCGCCCAAGTCCAAGCCATAGATGAGCCTTCCTTCTTTTCGACGACATTTTAGGACCACGAGAGAAATTTGTCAGTTGGCGAGAACAGGCGATTTCACGCTTTGAGCTGCAAAGTGGATTTTGAGTGCGAATCGGCCCAGACAAATACTGTCCGTGAGGTCCAGTTTCCATGGGCATCGCAGGCGTATTTGATCTCTGTTTTCTCATCCATGACGCCTTCGAGATTGTAATGTTCCTCGCTGTCGGGCAGTGGAGGGTCCATTTTGCCGTCTGTATATACCACCCCGTCAACGGCAAGGGGGCAACTGACTCTCGACGAGATCTGTTTTATCTGCATTTACGGAAGTCGCCAATGCCACGGCTCCTCTTTTCCTTATATTGACAGGGCGAAAAAACGGATGGTAGGCTGGGCCCGTTTGCCATAAGGTCCAACTGGGTGGACCGAATCCTGCTCGTCCGTTCCGGTAAATAGTTCCGTTTTGAAAAACGTTGCCGACTTAGCCTGGGGATTATTTGCGTACTGCGTCAACGCTCACTCGCACTCGTCGATAATATTCAACGAACCAGAAACTTCTTTCGTAGTTCACTTTCACTGGAGGACTTGTGAAGCACTCCAAGCTCTTGCCGGGAATGTGGAATTTCCCTCGTGCGACACTCTGCTCGGCCCTGAGAACAGGCTTTACTGGAACTCTAGCGCTGCTTCTCATCGGCACTGGAAACGTGCTGACGGCACAGGACGCGCAGCAGGCTACATCCGGCGCGGGCGCCGCGGCACAGTCAGCTGCGCATGCCAAGCATCCCGCAAAAAAAACCTCTGAATTGCCCGGCGCTGTCCCCGGAGCCAAGTATGTGGGCTCCGATACGTGTAAAACCTGTCATGATGACCTCTATTCCCAGCACTTTGAAGGCACGCCTCACTTTGCTCTGACAAAAGAAAAAGACGGGCACGGGTGCGAAGACTGCCACGGCCCCGGGTCGGCCCACGTTGATGGCGGCGGGGATGTCACCAAGATCATCCGCTTCTCGCAGTTATCGCCGGCTCAGGCCAGCCAGCGCTGCCTGCAGTGTCATGAAAGCAGCCTGGAAAATGTGGACTTCAACCGTTCTGTTCACCTCAAGAATGGAGTGGGATGCCTGGCTTGCCATTCCCCACACCACTCCACGCAGCCCGACTATCTCCTGAAAAATCAGCAAGCCCTCCTTTGCTATGGCTGCCACGCTACCCAGAAAGCAGAGTTTGAGCGGCCGTATCGGCATCGGGTCGATGTTGGCCTCGTTCAATGCAGTGACTGCCATAATCCGCACGGAACCTTCGTGGCAAAACAATTGCGTACAGCCGCCGGACAGTTCCCGGTTTGTACGAAGTGTCACAGTGAAACGATGGGACCATTCGTCTTCGAGCATGTCCCGGTCAAGCAGGAAGGCTGTACGAGTTGCCACACTCCTCACGGCTCGACCAATCCCCGCCTGCTGCGTGTTAGCCAGGTCAATCTGCTCTGCTTGCAGTGTCATTCGCCCACTTTCGGCAGCAACGTCCCGCAGATACCGGGGTTCCACACGCAAAGTGCCAAGTACCAGGCGTGCACCATGTGTCACGTTCAGATACACGGTTCCAATTTCAACGAGTTTTTCTTCCGATAAAGAAAAATGGCGGGGGTCGCTGGGTTCGATCTCTTTTTGTCGCAGGTGAAGGAAATGAACGCTCAATGTTTTCTGCGCTTCGCAGCGATACTAATCTTACTTTTGGCCGCCGGTTACGGCTTTGCCCAAGGGCCCGGCCAGACCGATGAGGGATTACCTGTCTCCTCGCAGGCGCCGGGGAAAAATGCCCCCGAAGGCATCGAGAGATACGGATACCGCATACAACAGTCCATCGAACTCGGCGGGCGTGTGACCGATGTCTACGGCAGCAGACCGATGTACGACACTCTGACGAACCTGCAAAGCGGCACGCGCCTCCTGAGTCAATCACTTTCCATGCAGTCTCTTACGCACGACGGCTTGTTTGATAGCCTGACGGCGAGCAGCTTTGGGTGGGGTGGCGATCCCAGCAATGCGGCGCGATTGCGAATCGTGAAATTCCGCCTCTATAACTTCACCGCCAGTTTTCGGCGTGATCAAAACTATTTCAACTACGACCTCTTCGCCAATCCTCTCAATCCTCCCAATACGACCCGCACCGTTAACGTCAACAACTCCCCTCACGCTTACTACAACGGCCGCCATCTCTACGATTTTGGACTTACCCTGTTTCCGCAACGCCGGTTCAGCATTCTGCTCGACTACAACCGCAACCGTATGTCGGGTCCATCTTTCAGCACGGTTCATGAAGGAACTGACGCTCTGCTGTTCCAGCCGATCAATACCACTCTCGATCAATACCGCTTCGGTCTAAATTGGCGGGTTGATCCTCATACCACCGTCAACTTCACGGAAAACATCCAGGCCTACAAGGGCGACACGGATTACTTCCTCACACCGTTTAACTCCGTACCGCTCGCCAACGGCGCGCCTTACGAATTTGGACTGCCATGGCTCAACGGCGGCAGCCCTTGCAGTCAGCCGGTCCTTGCCGGCGCCGCAAATCCAACCTGCAACGGGTACCTCAATTACAGCCGGACTCAGCGCGTGCGCACCGCCATTCCCACAGAAGAAGTTATGTTGCAGTCAGCCTCCATCAAGAGACTGTACCTGGCGGGTACATTTTCCTATAGCAATGCCAATATGAGCAGTCCGCTCGCTGAGTATTTCAATGGACTCATCTCCCGCACCGGGGAACGAGTTATCAACACCGCTGGAAGCCATTCGACCGCAAATTGGATTTCCGTGGTAACCGACGTCGGCGCCACCTACCACATCACCGACAAACTGCGACTCGTCGACAGTTTTCGCTTCCGCAACTATCGGATTCCTGGACTCTTCAATTTGCTGCAGACTTCCCTGTTCAACGCTGCGGGCACCACCCCCCCGGGATCGGTCCTGCTTCCGCCCGTCGTCCCTCCCGGCGCAACACCCCTGCACTCTTCGGGCTCTCCCGCCGACGTCGTGAATGAAAGCTATAACCGATTTCTGGGCCAGGACACAAAACAAAACGAATTCCAGGTGCAATATGACGTCAATCCGTACTTCGGATGGAATGTCGGCTACCGCTTAAATCACATTCTCGATCACAATTTCTGGACCAGCATCGCCAATGCGGACATCTTCTACCCGCCGCTTCCCAACCGCGGAAATTGTACGGGCCTGCCCCTGAATCCCAAGGGAAGTTGCACCTTCACCGGCTTGTTCGACTCCGAAGACGACCTGACGGAGATCAACGAGCACACCGCATTGGCTGGAATCTGGTTACGGCCCAATGCAAATTTGCGAATCAATGGCGACGCCGAAATAGGGTATGCGGACAGTTTTCTGACCCGCATCGATCCTCGCCATGTTCAGCGCTACCGCGGCCAGACGTCGTATACTCCCCGTCCGTGGCTGAATGTCGGAGCGAATCTCAACCTGCTGGAAGAACGGAATCATACCGGGGATATCGACTTCGGCATGCACAACCGCAACTTCGGCCTCAACGCAGTGCTCGCGCCGAACGAGCGCTTTTCCCTCGACATGGCATACAATTACACCGCGTTCTTGCAGAACGACAATGTCTGCTATACCGGAACCTTTGTCGCGCCAGGAACGTTCACCTGCGTGAACGATCCCACGCTGCTCGAAGTTCTGGGGAACTACAACAGCCACACGCAGTTTGGGGAGTTTAGCTTGAAGTTCCAACCGGACAAGCGGGTCACCACGTGGGTGGGCTACAGCATCACCGATGTCAGCGGATCGACCCTCATCCTCAATCCGCTCCAGCCGTTGGGCCCTTTGGATTCCCGTTTCCAGCAACCGCTGGCTGCAGTTGATGTGCAAATCGCACGAAACCTGACCTGGCATGGTGGATGGAACTTCTATCAGTACGGCGAGGGCTCATTTGTCGGGCCAACCCTCCCCCGCTATTTCCACGCCAATGTCGCCACGCTTTCGCTCAAATACGCCTTTTGAGGAAAACACCAGCCAATTACGATGACGAACGATCCGAGACTTCCTAACTCGCAAGCAGGCCCCGAGCCGAGTCTGATCCGCAATGTCGTCAGCTTTATTGGTATCGCTCTGGCCCTGATCGCCGCCGTTAATATTCTCTTCCTCGTCATCATTGACTACTTCCGTTCGAGTCCCTATATCGGCATCTTTGCCTTTATCGTATTTCCCGCCATTCTGATCCTGGGTCTGATTCTGGTCGTGACCGGAATGGCGCTCGAACGCCGTCGCCGGCACGAACGCACCCGCGGCGGGATCCCGCGGCTGCCCATCGTAGACCTCAATTCCCCTCGCCAACAGCGGGCCCTGGCCGCACTGCTTGTTGGCACCACGGTCTTTGTCGGGCTCAGTGCTGCAGGCAGCTACCGAGCCTACGAATTCACCGACTCCGTTCAGTTTTGTGGGCAAGTCTGCCACACCGTGATGCAGCCCGAGTACACAACGTATCTTCAATCTCCGCATGCGCGCGTCGCCTGCGTGGATTGCCACGTTGGCCCGGGCGCCGGCTGGTACGTCCGGTCCAAGCTCTCCGGCTCGTATCAGGTATACGCGGCCACATTCAATAAATTCCCCCGCCCCATTCCAACTCCGGTCGCGAACCTTCGTCCTGCCCAACAGACTTGCGAGCAATGTCACTGGCCGCGGCGCTTCTACGGTGCGCAACTGAAAGTCTTCACCCACTTCTCCTATGACGAGAAAAATACGCCCCGGGAAATTCGGATGTTGATCAATATCGGTGGCGCCGAGGCAATGGCGGGAATGCCCTCCGGAATCCATTGGCACATGAATATTGCCAATCGCATCACTTTCATTGCCACCGATGCGCAACGGCAGGTGATTCCCTGGGTACAAGCGGAAGATCGCCAAGGTCACATCACGACGTACATGGCCAAAGACTCAAAGCTTTCGCCGGAACAGGTTCAGCAAGGTCCTCGTCACGTGATGGACTGTATCGACTGTCACGATCGTCCATCCCACATCTTTACGCCGCCGGATCAATCTGTCGACAATGCGCTGCTGGCCCGCCGGCTCGATCCCGAAATGCCCTTCATCAAGCAGCAGGCGGTAAATGCCCTCACTGCCACCTACGACAGCGACGACTCCGCCGTGGCGGACATTTCGAAATCTATTTCAAGCTTTTATTCCTCGAAATACCCGCAGCAATATTCCGCAAACAGTCCGGCACTGCAGAATGCCATCGCCGAAGTTCAGCGCATCTACAGGACCACGATCTTCCCTTATATGAAGGTCGATTGGCGGACGCATCCCAACAACATCGGTCATTACTACTTCCCCGGCTGCTTCCGCTGCCATGATGGGCAGCACGTCAGCGCGGATGGCAAAGTGATCCCGAAAACCTGCACCTCGTGCCATTCGGTGCTTTCCGAATCCGAAACCGATAAGCCTGCCATCGCCAGCATTCCGGCGACCAATTTTGTTCACCCCGTCGACATCGGCGACTTGCAGTCGGTAACCTGCAGCGACTGCCATACCGGCGCGAGCATGTAACCCCGGGAAGAATAGGCTCAGGAAATCTAAGGCACATCCTTGATGTGAGTTGCGATATACCACTGATTTCCGAAGACGTCTTGCACCGCTCCGCTGCGGTCTCCATAAGGCTGGTCGACCGGCTCCGACATCGACTTCGCACCCGCAGCCAAGGCCCGCCGATACACAGAATCCACATCCGGAACATACAGGTAGAACATCGTCGGCATCGGCTGATATTTCCCGTGCGCCTCCCCCATCTCAATCACAGACGTGCCGACTTGCACGACAGCATGATGAACCACCCCATCCGGCGATGCATACTTCGCCACTTCGCGACCCTCAAAAGCGCGCTTCAGGAAATCGATCACCGGCTCGGCACGCAGCGGATGCATGTAAGGATTGACGGCGTGTAATCCCTCAGGGGTGTAGTTCTCGCCCTTATGCGTTGCAATGTACCAGTAGTTTCCGGCCGGATCTTTGATCGTTGCCGACCTCTCGCCATATTCCTGATCTCGGGGTTCATCGATGGAAGTCGCCCCCGCCGACAGCGCCTTACGATACACGGCATCGCAGTCTGGAACGTAAACGTGCAGCGCGTGATGGTTGGCAGTTGACTTGAATTCGCGTCCAGGAATTCCGCCGCCAATCATCAGCATGGAATCTCCCAGGCGCACTTCGCCGTGCAGCCCGCCCGCGGACCCAACCGTACGAAACGTCTCTTCGGCGCCAAAAACTCCTTTCACAAAGTCCATGCTGGCGGGCCCGTTCTCGGCAACCATGTATGGCGTCACCGTTCGGTAGCCCGGCGGGATCGGGCTCACTGCTTTTCCTGATTTTGCCGCTACATCTCCACCTTCCGGTCCCGTCATCGTCACCTGGAAACGGCGGTGCATCTCTTCCACCGACATCTCTTCCTTTACTGAAAAGATGCTCCACGGGTAGCCGAACGGATCCTCGAGCCTGGCATCGCGATTTCCATAGAACTGGTCCGTCGGCGGCATCACCAGCTTCATTCCGGCTGATACCGCGTGCTCCACGAAGGAATCCACATCCTGCACCTTGAGTGACATCGTCATGGAAGAGTGTCCCCACGTTTCCGGACTGAAGCGGCCACCCTCAGGCCATTCCTCGGCAAGCATGATCACCGAATCGCCAATCACAATTTCGGCATGTCCCACTCCAAATTCATTCTCGAAGCGGAAGGTTTCCCGCGCTCCCAGGGCCTTGGTATAAAACTCAATCGCCTTCGCGGGGTCCCGGAACGTCAATCGCGGGGTCGCCACCGGTTGAACTTTGCTCGCTGTCTCGGCAATGCTTGGCATCGATCTACTCCTTTGCAATTCGGCTTTCAGTTGTTCTTTAAACTCCGGCCGCGGCAAACCGACAAGTTCTGCTGCTGTTTCCACCAGCCGCGTGAGACTGGCTGCCGTCTGTAGCCAATTACCGTCCTGTCGCGCCAACATCGCGTCGATTGCGCGGTTCAGCTGATCAGAGCTGCTCGGTCCGCCGCCGGGGACATTCAGAGAGCGCTTAGGCATGGGCACCCTCCACTCGCGAGCGCAATGTCGAAAGAGCGCGGAACTGCAGCTGCTTCACCGCTCCTTCGCTTTTTCCAAGCTCCCGCGCAACTTCCTGGATACTTTTCTGCTCCACAAACCGCAGCACGATCACTCGACGCTGTGCATCCGGCAAACTCCCTACCAGCCGGAACAATGTTGCGCGACGCTCCACTTCTTCCAACTGCGGCGAATCGGTTCCGGCGTGATCGAGAGCACTATCATCGTTCTCCCGACCCGCTCTATCGCGGCGGTCGGAAATCAGATTGGCTGCGATCCGATAAAGCCACGCAGCAAACGGAATGCCGCGCCATTCAAATTTCTTCAAATTCGCCAGCGCATGATGGAAAACCTCGGCTGTCAGGTCTTCGCTCTCAGCGCGGTCTTTCACGCGAATCACGACAAACGCGTAGACACGTTCGAAGTTCAACTCGTAAAGCTCGGCGAAATGGGCAGGATCAGACTGCGCCGCCTCAATCAGGCGCCGCTCGTCCGCCTCTTTCTTCAAAGCCTTCAACACGGTCTCCGCGGTTTGAGCTTACATTGGGATAACGGGACGGAATGCCCAAAAGTTACGCAGAAGTTTCGATTATTTGTTTGGGTAGTAGAGGTCCTCAACTGCCTTTTGCACCCTGGCAGACAAGCTTTCCAGGTCTTGCATCGTCAGCCCCGCGGTCGGAATCGGTTGGCCCACCCGCATCTCCAGCGGACGGCACTTGATGTGGTAGGTATCCATGGGCAGCAATTCGTACGTCCCCACCAACGCCACCGGAACAATATCGACCTGCGCCTTGATGGCAAGAAAGAAAGCCCCCGGCAGAAAAGGCTTGATCTCTCCGTCATCGGTTCGGCCGCCTTCCGGAAAGATCACCAGCGGCATGCCTGCCTTTAAACCTTTCAGGGCCGAGCGGATGGCTCCAATCGAATTCGCGGGATTCTGCTGATCCAGGCATATCTGCCCCGAACGCTTCAGCTGCCAGCCGACCACCGGATACGACAGCAGCTCTTTTTTGAAGGCAATGCGAAACTGAAACGGCAGATTGACGAAAAGCACTGGAATATCGAGCGCCGATGCATGATTCGCGGCATAGACATGCGCCTTCGACGTATCGATCTTGTCCAGGCCGATAACCTTGGTCGGAGAAAAGATCGACTTCATGATCAGCCACGACCAGGCAAACGAGAACCAGTGCAGCCGGCGTCCCGTGCGGTCGAACATGCCGCCAGGAAGGGCCAGAATGCCCAGCACCAGCGTGATCAGCCAGATCAGAGGGTCGATAAATAAATACGACCTCACACGGCTCAACCACCCGTAGTGAGCCCCGGGAATTGCATGCGGAGTCGTACGCTCGGAGGCTTCGGGCAGTGTCTCTCCACCTTCCATCGATTCAGCCGAAGGATTCACTTCCTGCATCGGCCTATTCTAAGGCAATTCTGCCGCTGGGATCACCTTGCGCCCACACCCTGACAGCAATGCATCGTTTCCCGACATTTCAGGCGGCATTCCAAAATTTCGGCGGCAAACATTGTCGGGACCAAACCATCCAAACTTCTGAAGTTTGCGAGGGAGAGAAACATGCGTTCACGAGAAGTTGTTGTAATCACTGGAGCTTCGGCTGGTGCTGGCCGTGCCGCGGTGCGCGAATTCGCCCGTCATGGCGCTTCCATCGGTTTGATCGCGCGCGGCCGCGAAGGACTGGAAGGCGCTCGCCGCGAAGTCGAAGCCTGCGGTGGAAAAGCTTTGGTCCTGCCCCTTGACGTTGCCGATGCAGCCGCGGTTGAAGCTGCCGCCGAGCAGGTTGAAAAAGAGCTCGGACCCATCGATATCTGGGTGAATGACGCTATGACTTCCGTCTTCTCGCCCGTTAAGGAAATGACCGCGGAAGAGTACAAACGCGTAACGGAAGTCTGCTATCTCGGATATGTCTATGGCACGATTTCCGCTCTCAAACGAATGTTGCCCCGCGATCGCGGGTCCATTGTGCTGGTCGGTTCCGCCTTGGCCTATCGCAGCATTCCTTTGCAATCGGCATATTGCGCTTCCAAACATGCGATTCTCGGCTTCTATGCCTCGCTCCGCAGCGAACTATTTCATGATCACAGCAACGTGCACGTCACCATGGTGCAGATGCCGGCTTTAAACACTCCGCAATTCGGATGGGTGAAGAGCCGCCTGCCGCACAAAGCGCAGCCGGTGCCGCCCATTTACCAGCCGGAAGTCGCCGCCCGGGCCATTTATTACGCGGCGCATCACGCAGAACGCCGCGAATACTATCCCGCATGGTCGTCGGTCAAAGCCATTTACGGCAATAAGATCATTCCCTCGCTTCTCGATCATTACTTGGCCAGGGTGGGCTACGATGCGCAGCAACATGACGGTCCCGAGGACCCCAGTCGACCGAACAATCTGTGGGAACCGCTTCCCGGCGACCACGGGGCTCATGGCACATTTGATAATCGCGCCCGCTCGCACAGCACCGAGCTTTGGGCAGAGACGCATGTGAATCTGCTGGGTGCTGCTGCGCTCGTGGGCTTCGCTGCCGCTGCAGTCAGCTCATTTCTGAAGCCTGGACGCTCACCCCGTCGAAAGCTCCACCACATATGGCAGCAGGGAAAGCGACAACTCCTGCGCAAAACAGCATAGCTGATTGATGAGGGCGCCGGAACCCGGCGCCCTACGCTGCCTCTTCCTTCTCGGTTGCGCTCTCGGACAATGCCTCCCATATTCCCCTATGTTGCGGAAAACACACAGAAATCCGCCGTTGCAGACCAAGGCAAAATCCCCCCAATCGCGCGCATCCAACCTAGGTCCCATGATTCTCGGCCATGTACGTTCGAAGCGTCTTGTAATGGTGCTCGGCATCGTCCTGATGCTGCTTGCCACCTTGGCCGTTCTCGCGTGGTCACATAAGCGGGTGAGAGTCTGGTCGCAACCACCCATGCACACAGATCTCCGGATGAATCTCCCAAGGAAGTTGGCGCAGTCGTGACCGGACCATAGACTTGCCCTTCAGGCCTAAGTGAAACACCCTACCTCGATCGTGTGGCGCGTTTCCCCGGCTGGGCCATTTTGCGAAATCTCTTGCCCAAGTAAAGTACCCATATTCCGTAACTGAGCGCCACTCTCACAAGCAAACCGAAGACAGAAGTCAGTCTTCTTCAATCCCCCGTGTAAGAGGACTCAATGATTAGGATCGCGATTGTGGATGACAATGCTCAGGTTCGGGCAGCGCTACGCCGCTGTCTCGGTCTCAACAAAGATTGGGTGGTTTCCTGGGAGGCGGAAAACGGCCGCACGGCCATCGAAAACGCCCGTGGGGCTAAACCCGACGTTCTCCTGTTGGACTACGGCATGCCTGAGATGAACGGCGTTGAAGCGGCCAGGCAGATCAGTAATATCGCTCCCAAGTGCGCCATCCTGCTGTTCACCATGTTCGCCACTCCTCAACTCGCCGATCTCGCACGAGCCGCCGGAGTTCGAGCCGTCTTCTCCAAGGATGTGAATGGCGTCAGTGAATTGGTCGAGGCCATTACTGCCATTGCCGCTCCCATGGGGAAAATGGCTTAAGCCCGAAGCTTGGCAGATCCAGTCGGCAGCGTTGCCGTAGCGGCTCAGCGTTATTCGCTCTGCGTGCCGGTATCTTCCTTCCCCGCTTCCGCACCTGGCATCACGTTCTTCAACGGAGCGTGGCGCTGCTCCTCGAGTTCGGGATGCGGCAGCGGTTTGCGGGGCAGCATCTGGTCACGCATCGCGGCGTTGTAGACGAAGATGGCTTCCACCGTCGCCGCTTGCGCCAGATCATCCGGCTGCAATCTCTCATAGACATCCATATTGGAGTGATGTGTCCTTGAACCGTAATCCAGGGGATCCTGGATGAACTGGAATCCAGGAATGCCCACCGAATCAAAAGCTTCGTGATCCGTTCCGCCAGTATTGCGCATCGTAATGGTCGTCACCCCAAGATCCCTCAGTGGCGCAATCCATTGCCGGAAAATGGGCGCGATTGCCGCATTGTTTTGCAGATAAATCCCGCGAATCTTTCCGCTGCCATTATCCAGATTGAAGTATGCCGAAATCCTCTGTTGCTCGGGCTTTACTTGCACGGGCCCGGCAGGCTTGCGGAGAAAATCCGGCAACTTCATCTGATCGGGCGCGGTTGAAAGCGGCACATATCCAAAATGATTCTTGACGTAGCCATACGAACCGAACTCGCCCTGCTCTTCGCCCGTCCAAAGCCCAACTCGTATCGTTCGCCGCGGCTGCACATGCAAGGCGTTGAGAATGCGCATGACTTCCATGGCCACCACAGTTCCTGCGCCATTGTCAGTCGCTCCAGTTCCCGAAGCCCACGAATCGAGATGGCCACCCACCATCACAAGTTCGTCCCTCAACTTCGGATCCGTACCCGGAATTTCGGCGATCGTGTCATATCCGTGCTCGTGATCGCCCGTAAATTCCGTCTCCACATCCATTTCAATGCTTACCGGTACATTCGCCTTGACCAGCCGGTAAACGCGCCCATAGTTCTCAATCGCCATCACCACGATGGGCAACTTTTCCGCATGTTGGCGCTGGTAAGTAAACCACCCCAGGCCGGACCCGCCATCATCGAAGATGGTTCCTCCGGAGCCTCCGCCATCTCGCCCATCTCGACTCGGAATTACGACCGCCGCTGCGTGTTCATCGGCAAAGAACTGTCCCGCCTTTTCCCGGAACGCCAGTCGCTTGATGAACTCCTGAAAGAATTTCTCCGGATCCTGATAGTGGGTCGGATACTCTGCCGTATCCTTCAGATCTTCGTCTGTCCGGCGCACAAACAGCGGCTTATCGACGGGTTTTACCTCGCGCATGTCGCCGAAGAAAACAACCTTCCCCGCCAGCTTGCCCTTATATTTCTCCAGGTCTTTTTCGTCCTTTGCATCCACCCACACCGCACCGCCGCTCACCGTACCGTGACTCGATGGCGACCAAGGCAGTGCTTGCGCGATGAACACGGCCGTATCGGGCGACGTCATGCGAACCCACGTATTCAGCTGGCGCCAGCCCATCCCAAACTCGCCCCAGTCTTCAAGGTGGGCATTGCTGCAGCCCATTGCCGTGAACTGCTCTTTCGTCCATTCGTTGGCGCGCTTTAAGTTAGGGGATCCGGTCAGGCGCGGCCCAATTCCATCCGTCAGCGCGGAGGCGTAGTCCATCACATGTGAATGCGCCAGCCCTTCGTCGCGGATCTTCTGATACATGGTCAGATCGAGCGTCTCTTTCGCCGACTGCGGCAGGTCATAAGACGGCTTCGTCTCAACCGGGCTGGCCTCTTTAGTTTTGTTGCCTGCCGCGAACAAGCACAGTGGCACGGATAGTAAGACGGCTATGACTGACAGAGATTTACGAGTTCGCATTCTCGACTCCTCTCGACTGGAACGGGAAAGGGTAACAGATAAGAAGGCGGTTATGCCAAACCGCCACCCATTGTAGGCCTCTTCAGCCGCATCGTGAAAATCGTGCTAAATCGCCAGCCAGCGATTACGCAATCAGCACGGTCAACGCTTCCCGAAAAACTTTCGTGTGGCGATCGACATGATCCTTCGTGGTCGCAGGTGACATCAGTGCCATGTTGTGGAACGGCGTCAACAGAATGCCTCGATTCATCGCGAACAGGTGCATGAAGCGCTCAAGTTCAAAATCCATTGCGTCATGCGCCTCGCTTCCGTTATGGGGCGAGTGCGAAGAAAAAAGATACTCTGCCCTGCACCCCAGTCGAGTCACGTTCCACGGGAGACCGTAATCAGCAATTGCTTTCTTTACCCCGTCAGTCCACAGTTCCGCAAGCGGAATCATCCGCTCGAATGCCTCGGGGGTCAGAACTTTTTCCAGTGTTGCCCGCACCGAGGACAGCGAGAGAGCGTTGCCCGCGAGTGTTCCCCCGATTCCTCCGACATCGCAATCCTCCAGGCTGTGGCGCGCGCTGATCGCGTCTGCCACCTCCTGCGTGAAGCCGTAGGTTGCTCCAGGAACGCCTCCGCCGATCGGTTTGCCAAACACGAGCACGTCCGGATCGAGATTTTCTCTGCGCGTAAAACCGCCGGGCCCTGCACAAATCGTATGTGTCTCGTCGAGAATCAGCAGGGTGCCATACTTCCGTGTCAGGTCCCGCAATTGTTGATGAAACCCAGCATCCGGGAGCACAATCCCCACGTTCGTCATCGCCGGTTCGGCCAGCACGCAGGCCACGTCCCTCTCTGCTAGCGCGTTCTCGAGAGCAGTGACATCGTTGAATTCAACAACCTTTGTCGTGAGCGCAGGATCTACCGGAGGCCCAATGTTTCCGCGCCTTGCCTTCGCGACGCCATTCTCCAGCGTAATGAAGCATTCATCGACCGTACCGTGATAACACCAGTTGAACACCAGGATTTTTTGCCGCCCCGTAATTTGCCGAGCCAGCCGAATCGAGAACCGATTGGCATCCGTTGCTGTGAGAGTGAATTGCCAGTATGGCAAACCGAATCGCCGCTGCAATTCCTCCGCCGCCCACAGGCAATCTTCGCTCGGCAGCATTAGCGTGATCCCCCGACCGGCCTGCTCCCGCACGGCTCCCACAGTTGCTGCTGGCGAGTGACCGCTCATCGCTCCCGTGTCTCCCAGGCAAAAGTCGACGTAGCCGTGCCCATCGACATCCCAGAATTCCGCACCTTGCGCTTCCCGTACAAATGGAGGAAACTCCCCGGCCCACTTCGCCATCCAGTTCATTGGAACGCCACCCAACAGCGACTTTCTCGCGCGCTTAAATAAGGCTTGCGATTTTGGACGCTCCTCCACAAACTTCTTCTGTTCGCTTTCCATCAGGGAACTCAGGCGGCGGGGGTCGATAATGGGCATTTCGGTTCGCTCTCGAAGGCTTGCGTTTGAAAGAAAGCCAGATTCTATGCGAGCCCTGATCCGGGATCAACGTAGGAGTTAGCAGGCAGGCGGAGAATCATTAAGGAGAAGAACGGAATTGCTCGCGGAACCCCTTGTCGGATTCAGCTTCGAATCTCGTCCAGGACTTCACCGGCAGGTCCGATCAATTCAACTTGAAGCGTCAGATGCCCGTCGGCGTGGGTCGAGCAACTCAGGCACGGATCGTATGCCCGGATCACTGCTTCCACGCGGTTCAGCATTCCTCTCGAAAGCTTGTCACCAATAACGAAATGCTTCGCCACCTGCAGGATGCTCCGGTTCATCGCGAGCGCATTGTGTCCGGTAGCGATGACCAGGTTGGCCCACCGAATCAATCCCTGTTCGTCGATTTTGTAGTGGTGAAAAAGAGTGCCGCGAGGAGCTTCACAGGCGCCCACGCCTTCAAACGCATTCGGCCGTGCAAACGCCCGTACATGCTTGGACAGGATCTCTGAATCTTCCAATAACTCTGCCAGTCGTTCCACGCAATACAGGATCTCGATCAGCCGAGCGTGATGATAATGGAATGAACTAAGCACGGCGGTGCGCTGTAGTTCGTGGAATTCAGCCAGTTCCTGGTCCGCACGTGGCGTTCCGATGCGATCCGCCACATTGAGTCGCGCCAGCGGACCCACGCGATACATTCCGTCCAGCCATCCCTTTGGCTTGTAATAGGTCGACTTAAGGTAACTCCAAGACTCAACCTTTTCTCCGATGTACTCGGCATAATTCGCTGGATCGAGGCCGTCCGCCTCGATCTTCCCGTCCGCGCCAACCAGACGAAGCTTGCCGTCATAAAACGTGAGGCCTCCATCCGGCTTCACGATTCCCATGAACAGCGACGGAAAATTGCCGAAGGTGGCAATCTCCTCCCGGAATTTTTCCCGAACACTCTTGAACCACTCTAGCGTCCGCTCCGCGATCTGCTGCGCTTCGGGTACGCCGGCAAGAATCGCGTCGCGATTCTCCACCGAAAGTGGTTCGCTGACTCCTCCGGGCACGACCCATGCGGGATGAATCCGCTTGCCCCCCAGACGCTCGATGATTTGCTGGCCGAACTGCCGCAGACGAATTCCCTGTCGCGCCAGTTCCGGATTCTTCTCCAGCACTCCAAACAGATGCGTCTCAGTCGGATCGGCATCCATGCCCAGCAACAGGTCGGGAGAAGAGAGATAAAAGAAGCTCAGCGCGTGCGACTGCACGACCTGTGCCAGACAAAAAATGCGGCGCAATTTATCTGCGGTCGGCGGAATTCGCACCGCCAGCAGCGCATCGCATGCCTTCGCCGAAGCAATCAGATGACTGACCGGGCATATGCCGCAGATGCGCGCCATCAGCGATGGCATTTCATAAAACGGACGCCCTTCGCAAAACTTTTCGAATCCGCGAAACTGGGTTACATGGAAATGCGCGTCTTCTACTCGGCCGCTGTCATTCATCTTCAGCGTGATCTTTGAGTGCCCCTCGATTCTCGTGACCGGGTCAATAACGACCGTTCTTCCAGAAGTTTCTTCCACCCTACGCTCCAAATCTCGTTTTTGCGCAAATCTCCGGTGGACGCCCTTCCAGCAATTCGCCAATTACATAGAAAATCGTATCGGCCGACGGCGGACATCCCGGCACATACACATCTATCGGAACCGCTTCGTGCACCGGCCGCGAACATGGCAATAATCTCGGCACACTGTCATTCGGAATCCCCGGCTCGAGCGTGACGTTCTCCCGATAGGCCCTCGCATAAACAGCTCGCACTCCAAAAGGATTGCGCATGCCCGGCACATTCGCCGTCACCGCGCAATCGCCAAGCGAAACCAACGTCTTCGTCCGCTCCCGCACCATTTGAATCTTGTCCAGGTCTTCTTCGCTGCTCACCGCTCCTTCCACCAGCGCGATGTCCACTCCGTTCGGAAAGATTTTTTGGTCCACCAGCGGGCTGTAGACCAGTTCCGCCTTCTCCGCCACGGCAAGCAGTCGTTCATCCAGATCGAGCAACGACATATGACATCCCGAGCACCCATCCAGCCATACCGTTGCCAGCTTCAGCTTGCTCACTCCCGGTCCTCCCTCATCAGCGTCAGATATGGCAGGAATTGCCGCCGCTTCATCATCTCCGCCACCGAGCGCCCTTTCTCGAACAGCGCCCCCGTCGGGCACACGTGTACGCACTTGCCGCATCCCGTGCAGGTTTCCGACGATCCCCACGGCTCATCCAAATCGGTAATCACCCGCACATGGATGCCACGTCCCTTCAGGTCCCAGGTATGCGCTCCTTCGATCTCGTCGCACACGCGAACACAACGTGAGCACAAAATGCAGCGGTTATGATCCACCACAAACCGTTGGTGAGAAGCATCCACCTCCGCTTTGGGATAGCGGTACGGAAACCGCACATGCGTAATCTCCAGCTTTTGTGCGAGAGTCTGCATCTCACAGTGTCCATTCGAAACACACACCGAGCAGACATGGTTCCTTTCCGTAAACAGCAACTCCAGGATGGACCGGCGATAGCGCTGCAGTCGTTCGGAATTGGTCGTAACCTCCATCCCTTCTTCCACTGGGGTCACGCAGGCGGGAAACAGGCGGTTGCTGCCTTTGATTTCCACCAGGCACAACCGACAGGCTCCAACCTCGGAAAGTCCCTTCAATTCGCAAAGACTCGGAATAAAAATCCCGTTCTGCCGGGCCACGTCAAGAATAGTTTCCTGGGCGCGTGCGCTGAAGTCGCGATCATCGATTTTGAGGGTCTTGATTCCGGCTGCTACCGTCATCGCGCACCTCCGCTGCCGTTTCCGCAAACGCCGGCCGGGCAATTGTGATCCTCGACATGCGCCTTATACTCATCGGCAAAGTAGCGCAGCGTGCTTAATACCGGATTGGGCGACGACTGTCCCAGACCACACAGGCTCGTCGTCTTCAGCAGATCGCAAAGTTCTTGCAGCATGCTCATGTCTTGCGGAGTTGACTCGCACCCGGTGATTCGCTTGAGCAGTTCGTGAACCTGGTACGTTCCCACCCGGCATGGAATACACTTCCCGCACGACTCGGTCATGCAGAAATCCATGAAGTATTTCGCCACATCCACCATGCAGGCCGAATCATCAATGACGATCATGCCTCCCGACCCCATGATCGATCCCGCCTTGGCCAGCGATTCGTAGTCCACCGGCATATCCAGGAATTGGCCGGGCAAACATCCGCCCGAAGGCCCACCGGTCTGCACCGCCTTGAAATTCCTGCCATCCGGAATGCCCCCGCCAATCTCAAAAACGATCTCGCGCAGCGTGATTCCCATGGGAACCTCGACCAGTCCTGTATTCTGAATCCGCCCCGCCAACGCGAATACCTTTGTGCCTTTGCTTTTTTCCGTGCCAATGCGGGCATACCAGTCGCCACCATTGCGGATAATCATGGGAACGTTGGCATAGGTTTCGACGTTATTGATCAATGTGGGCTCGTCAAACACTCCTGCCTGCGCCGGATACGGCGGCCGTGGCCGGGGAGTTCCCCGCCTGCCTTCGATCGAAGCGATCAGGGCTGTTTCTTCGCCGCACACAAACGCCCCCGCTCCCAGCCGCAGATCGATGTGAAAGCTGAATCGCGTCCCGCAAATATTGCCACCCAACAAACCTAGCCGTTCGGCCTGCCGGATCGCCGTCCTCAGCCGCTTGATGGCCAGCGGATACTCCGCGCGCACGTAGATAAATCCCTCGCTGGCGCCCACCGCATAAGCCGCGATCAGCATGCCCTCGAGTACCCGGTGCGGATCGCTCTCCAGCACGCTGCGATCCATGAACGCCCCCGGATCGCCCTCGTCGGCATTGCAGATCGCAAACTTGCGCGTGCTCTGCGCCTTGGCCACCGTGCTCCATTTCAATCCCGTGGGATATCCCGCTCCCCCTCGGCCCCGCAATCCGCTCCGCGTAACCTGCTCGATCACTTGTGCAGGTGTCATCTCCGTCAGAGCCTGGATGAGCCCGCTGTACCCGCCGGCGGCGACGTAATCCTCCATCCGCTCAGCGTCGATGACCCCGGAATTTTCCAGCACTATCTTTTTCTGCTTCTGAAAGAAAGGCATATCCGTCGGACACACCAGCCGGCTGACCGGTCCTACTTCCACGCTCTCCACCAGCTCCGGTGCGTCGCTTGCCGCCACCTTTTTGTAAAGCGTTCCCTTCTCCGTTGAAACCAGCGGACCTTCCGAGCAAAGGCCCATGCAGCCTACGCCTTTCGTGCGACAGGTATGCTCCAGCCCATGCGTCTTGATCTCTTGGTCGAGAGCATCTTTCACTGACTGGCTCTGGCATGACAGACACCCGGCCGCCACACAGACATTGAAGGTATGCGCGTATTCGCTCTGCGCCTCCCGCTCGGCCTCCGCGATTTCGATAAGTTCCTCAGGCGTCATGGGACATCCATTGCGCAACCCGCGCCCGCAATCCTTCCGCGCTCACCTTGCCCGCTACTTCCTGGTCGTATACCACCGCCGGCGCCAGCCCGCAGGACCCCAGGCAGCGCGCCGCCAGCAGCGATACCTTCCCGTCCCCGGTCGTCTCGCCCGGTTCAACCTTCAGCATCGACTTCAGCGCTCCCAGCAATTGATTCGCGCCTTTGATGTAGCACGCTGTTCCCGTGCAAACCACGCAGGTATGCTGGCCCGCCGGTTTCAGCGTGAAATAGTGATAGAACGTTGCCACCCCATACGCCCGGCTCAATGGAACGTGCAGCGAAGCCGCCACATACCGCAGAGCATCCCGGTCCAGGTATCCAAAAGCCTCCTGCACCGTGTGCAGTGTCTCAATCAGCGCCCGCGGATGATGCCCTACCCGCCGCATCGTGCTCTCCACAATCCGCCATCGCTTGTCCTGGTTCGGCGCCGTAGGCCTTGCAAAATCAATCGTTGCCATCGTTTCGTCCTCAAAACCGCTGCAACCTTCAGAGCCCTAAAAAGCGGTTCTTCGAAACTCTTTAGTCTAGGAAAGCAGGGCGCAATCTGATGTGATTGACGTCACTTGAGACTAGATTTGCAAGCACTGATGCCCACTTTGGAATACGTGCAGAAATGAAATCGGCACATGGCTGGGTTGGAATCCGCCAGTTCCTGTACTAAACTTTCAGTATTCGTTTTGGGGTTTGCATTCCTGCGACCGCCCCGCGCGATCGCTAACTCTGTGCGTCACTCGCAGCCTCGGATTCTCTTCGGAGCCCATCATGCCTTTCGAGTTCCTCATTAATGGACGTCCTGCCAAAGTGGATGTGCCCGCGGATATGCCTCTGCTTTGGGTCATTCGTGAAACTTTGAATCTGCGCGGCACGAAATTCGGCTGCGGCATGGCACTCTGCGGAGCCTGCACCGTCCACATCGACGGTGAACCTACCCGCTCCTGTGTCACCGAAGTTTCCAGTGTCGCCGGCAAGAAGATCACCACCATCGAAGGTCTTTCCGAAGTTGGACCTCATCCCGTGCAACTCGCATGGCAGGAAATCGATGTTCCTCAATGTGGATACTGCCAGGCCGGACAGATCATGTCGGCCGCTGCCTTGCTGGCGAAGAATCCTCACCCGAACGAAGCCCAGATTCACGAAGCCATGGAAGGCAATCTCTGCCGCTGCGGCACCTACCTTCGTATTCGCAAAGCGATCCATCGTGCCGCCGAGCTTTCGGCCACCCCCCATACTCGTGGCGTTAAAACAGCGCACGCCGGCAAATAACCGCGTCATTGCACACGCGAGGAGAAGAATCTTATGCCCGCTATTCTTGAACCGAAGCCCATCAGTCGCCGCTCCTTTCTCCGCGTCACCGCGCTTGCCGGTGGCGGCATGATGCTCAGCCTGTACCTCGATCCCATCGCTCGCGCTCAGGGACCGGCTGCCGCACCCCTCTCTCCCAATGCATTCGTGAAGATCTCTCCCGACGGCGTCGTCACCATCATGGCGAAGAACCCCGAGATCGGACAGGGCGTCAAGACCATGCTGCCCATGCTCATCGCCGAAGAACTCGATGTTGACTGGAAGCAGGTAAGAATCGAGCAGGCGGATGTTGATCAGTCGAAATACGGAGTTCAATTCGCCGGTGGAAGCCGCGCGACTCCCTTGAACTGGGACGTTTTGCGCCAGGTGGGAGGCGCTGCTCGTCAATTGCTCGTCACTGCTGCTGCCCAGAACTGGAAGGTGACTCCCGCTGCCTGCACGACCTCTTCCGGCTGTGTTTACTACCAAAATCAGTCCGCAAAATATGGCGAACTCGCTGCTGCCGCATCTCAGCTCACGCCGCCTGACCTGAAGAGCGTGAAGTTGAAAGATCCCCTGGATTACAAGATCATCGGTCAGCCTCTTCCCGGCGTCGACAATCACGCCATCGTCACCGGACAGCCTCTCTATGGCATCGATTTCCAGGTGCCCGGAATGCTGTGGGCTGTTTTTGAGCAATGTCCTGTGTACGGCGGAAGAGTTGTCAGTGCCAACACCGATGCCATTAAAACCTTGCCCGGCGTGCGGCATGCCTTTGTGATTCCCGGCGACAACAATATCGCCAGCCTGAGCAGCGGAGTCGCCATCGTGGCCGACACCTGGTGGGCGGCCAAGAGCGCCTGTGAAAAACTTCAAGTCAAATGGGACGACGGTCCGACTGCCTCGCAAAGCAGTGAAGGCTTCGACCGTCAGGCGGAAGGACTATCCAGGCAGCCCGCCGCACGAACGCTTCGTAAGGATGGCGACATCGACTCAGCGCTGACATCCGCGGCCAAAGTTGTCGAAGGGTCTTACTATTATCCATTCCTCGCCCACGCTCCCATGGAGCCGCAAAACTGCACTGCGCACTTCCATGATGGCAAGCTCGAAATGTGGGCTCCTTCGCAAACTCCGCAGCGCGGCCTGCCCATGGTGGCAAAAGCGCTGGGAATTTCTACGGACGACATCACCATCCATCTCACACGCATCGGAGGCGGCTTTGGACGCCGCCTCAACGACGATTACATGGTCGAGGTCGCATGGATCGCCAGGCAGATCGGCGTTCCCGTAAAACTCCTCTGGACCCGCGAAGACGATATGCATCACGACTTCTATCGTCCTGCCGGCTTTCATTACTTCAAGGGCGGAGTCGATGCCTCCGGCAAGCTCACCGCGTGGCGCGATCATTTCGTCAGCTTTGGCGATGGAAAGGAATTCGCCCCTGCGGCTGGCATCAGCTCCGATGAATTTCCCGGAACCTTCGTCCCCAATTACATCCTCGAAGCTTCGATGATCCCTCTCGGCGTTCCAACTGGCGCTATGCGCGCTCCGGGCAGCAACGGCATCGCCTTTGCCGTTCAATCATTCATCGACGAACTCGCTCACGCCGCCGGCAAAGATCCTCTGCAGTTCCGCCTCTCGCTCCTCGAGACTCCGCAGCTTCCGCTGACTCCGGGAGCTGAGCAGTTGCCTGCAGGGGCGCTATTCAACGCGCAGCGCATGCGCGGAGTTCTCGAAGCTGTCCGCGAGCAATCCGGATGGAGATCGCGCAAACCTGCTTCCGGAACCGCACTGGGTGTCGCTTGCCATTTCAGTCATTGGGGATACTTCGCCGAAGTCGCCGAAGTTCAGATCGATGCCAGGAATCAGCTCAAAGTGAGTAAAATCTGGGTTGCCGCCGACATCGGTCATCAGATCATCAATCCCAGCAACGCCCAGAACCAGGCGCAGGGAGCCGTTATTGAAGGCCTCAGTCATGTCATGGGATACGAGATCACCTTCCAGGGCGGCCGTGCGCAGCAAGACAATTTCGACAGTTACCCACCCGTTCGCATTTCTCAAGCGCCTCCGGAGATCGAAGTCCATTTCAGCAAGACCGAATTCCCACCAACCGGATTAGGAGAACCCGCGTTGCCGCCAGTCTTGCCCGCCGTTTGCAATGCGATCTTCACCGCGACCGGACGTCGCATTCGCAAACTTCCTCTTGCCAAAAGCGGGTACAGCTGGGCTTGATTGAATCGAGTCGGCGTCCACTCAATTTCGAGGGCAGAGAAATGCTGACCGCAATGATTTTGTCCTTCCTGGGAGCATAGCGGCGTGGAAACTGTCTGGTTCTCCCGTTTGCGGATAACCGTGCCATCGCTCAACTCGGCACTCACAGTAAGATTTGTGTTGACAATAGTTTCCATGGTGCCGCAATATCTTGCATGAAGGAGCCCTGCCCTACTAGAAGTAGGGTGTCGATTACAAGAGGCTCAAGATTGTTAAACCCAAGGGAAAATCGTTCACGGAGGAAACATGGCAACGAAGAAAAAAGCAAAAAAGAAGAAACACTAAAAGGGCCGCAAAGCTGTTTTCACTCCAAGAATTTCACACGCCTCTCGAGAGAAGCACCTCTTGAGAGGCTTTTCCCTTCTGTTGGGCAAACTGATCTGTGCGAATCTGGCCTGCCATGTCCAATCCACGTTTGCGCTGGAACTCCAGTCCATCTTCGATTCTTTCAAACTTGGCACCACTGATTCGCATCTGAACAAATTCTCATGTCGCCGCCTCGCGGACCTGTGTCACAATAGCGGCACAACTCGCGGCTGGCGACCAATCATGAAGATGAATGGCAAAAGGAAGAACAACGGCAAAGGAAAATTAGAAGAAATCCTGATTCCCGACAAACTGTACTTCCGCATCGGAGAAGTCGCGACCCTCTGCCATCTTCCCGCCTACGTCCTGCGCTTCTGGGAAACCGAATTTCCCCAACTGAAGCCCGTAAAAAGTTCTACCGGACAGCGCATGTACCGCAAGCGCGACGTCGAAAGTGTCCTGCGCATCAAGCAACTTCTCTATGAGCAGGGATTCACCATCACGGGCGCGCGCCAGCAATTGCGCTCCGAACTGAAGTCCGACAAAACCCAATCCACCATTCCTTTTCCCGGTCAGCCCGTGCCCGAACTGCAACACATCCGCCAGGGCCTGCGCGAAATCCTGACGATGCTCTCCGCCCGCCGCACCGGCTAAGCATCTCCCAGCCATCGCTTCTGAATAACGGTGCCATCCTGAGCGCAGGCGTTTCTCAGCCGGAGCGAAAGAACCTCCAGGCCACGGAACAGTGGGAAAAGTAGGCTGCTGCGAAGCAACTACGCCTCCACCCAATTCCTCCTTTCCACAATCACCGGAGGCTCGTACGTCTTTCCTCGTGCCAATGCGCGGGTCTCCCGCCGCTGCGTCCATAGCAGAACCGGGCCCAGCACGGATGGCAGAATCCTCCCCAACATTCCCGACTCATCCCGCAGTTCGCGCCGCAATTCCTGGATCTGCGCCGCCACTTTCTCATTCACGTTGCGGAATCCCCGCTCCATCGCCCACAGAGCCGATCCATACACTCCGCCCAACCGCTGGATTTCTTGCACAAAACGTTCCCGTACCCGCGCATCAGGAAAATCCTTGTACCGCTTCCAACCCTGCAGCAACGTTCGCGATATCCGGTAGAGGCTTGGCCCGTTCGCCTCAAAGTCCCGCCAGAAAGCCCAATCCAGGAACCGCTTCGAATCCTCTCGCGAGATTGCCCCATGCCGAAAATTGAACTTGTATTGTCCGTGAATGTCAGCGTACTCAATTCCATCCAGCAGCCTTCCTTGCTCTGACATCTCCTGGTACAGCGGCGTTCCCGGCACAGGCGTGTACAACATGAACTGATGAAAATCCGTGTTGTGCGAAACGGCATATTCAATCTCATTCAGGATGTTGTCCGGCGTATGGTGTTCCAGCCCGATAATCGTCGACCCCTGCACGCGAATACCGTGCTCCCGCAACTCTTTCGTGAGTTCGTGCGTGTCCGTGCCCTGCAGCTTGCTGTACTTGGCCCGCGGAGACTCCAGGCCCATCCATAGCCACGAAACTCCCAGCTCCACCAACTCCTGTGCCGTATATTTCCGGATCGCATTGGCCGAGGCGAATACCGACATCATCCAGCTCTTTCCCGCGTGCCTCATTCGCTCCAGCAACTGCATCGCGCGGGTCCGGTGCAGCAGGAAATTCTCGTCCATGACGAAGAACGAGTGCACTTTCATCTCGCGTTCCATGTGCGACATAATTTCGAACAGTTCATCGCCGGTTTCGAAAAAATTGACGAATTTCCCCTTGCCGCCGAAGAATGCCGAAGTCGTGCAGAAGTTGCACCCCATCGGACATCCCACCGACGGAATGATCGTCGCCGCTGTGGCTCCTTTCCGGTCCGGCAGCCGCACCCCCATGATCCGTGTCCGCAATCCCGAAACGATCTCCGGATGGGCAACCGGCGCGTTCTCATCCTCGCCCAGATACCGTCGCATCCAGGCAACACCCTCGCCGCGCACGATGTGATCGGCATCGATCATGCTCTCAATCCCTGGAATCGCAGCCACATGCCCCCCCACCACGATCACCGATTGCGGCGACAGCTCGCGCACAATGCGGCACATCTCGCGCACTTTGACCACGTTCACGATGATCGATGAAATGCCGACAACATCGTAGTGGTGCTCCTGCAGTTCGCGCGCGAAGTCTTCCCGCCGGGGAAAATCCAGCACGGTACAAGGGGCGGAGATATTCGCTTGCATCAGCATGATGCCCCACGAGCGGTGAAACATGCGCAAAGAGAATGCGCCCTGCGCCCGCGTTACCTGGTTGTGGTAAAGCTCCATCGGATTGATGGAGCGGCTGCCGAATTCATCGTCTTGCGCGTATGGCCCGAATACCGAACTTAGCAGCACGCGCGCCCGCGTGCCTTTAGGGTGCATCGGAAAAGAAAATTGGGTTGACTTCGTTGCCTCTCCCGAAACGACTGCGCTGTTGTCAGACACGATTGCTGTTGAACCATTCCGTTCTCCCCACAAGCCTTTGTCAAAATGCTAATCCCGGCAGCTCTTCCCAGCTCCATTCGCAGGGAAAAAACACAAAAAGATTACAAAAGCGCACGAAATGATGAGAAATCGGGTTTTGCGGTACCCACTGGAACGTTCTACGTAGCGCCAAGGGAATGGAACAAGAGGTACTTTCGAGCACCGACCAGATTCAACTAGGCAGTTGAATATCGTTCCCCGGTAAGCCTACAATCTCCCTCCATGCCCGAAGGCCTCGAAATCGAGCACATCGACCAAGGCATTCTCGGTCTCCGCGGCCCCCTCGTCACGGAGAATGTGAATTCCTTTCTCAACGCCGTGCGCCGGGAAATCACGCCCACGATCATTCTCGATTTCAGCGAAGTGCCTTACCTCGATTCTTCCGGACTCGGATCCCTGGTTAGCGCCTACACCTCATTTCAAAAAATGGGTCGGCGGGTCGCGCTCACCGGCGTCAATCCCCGCGTTCTCAAGGTTTTCGAGATTACGAAAACGGATTCCATCTTTCTCATGTTCGACAGCGTCGCTTCCGCCCTCGAAGCGCTCACCAATGCCGGCACCGCCTGATCTGCAATTTGCGCGGCTGTCAGTAATCACTCACAAAATAAAGAGGCCGCCCACAAGGGACAGCCTCAACCGAAATGAGGTTTCTTAGACTCTTCCGGCCAGCACCAAAACCAGAAGAATGACTAGAACCAGCCCCAAACCACCGCTGGGATAATATCCCCAGCCTCGGCTATACGGCCACGCCGGCAACGCTCCAATCAACAGCAGTACCAAAAGAATTACCAGAATCGTATACATACTGTTTTCCTCTCCTCCGATCGAATCCAGGAATTCAAAGGCCCGGTAAGCAAAGCTGGACCGGGCCTTTCGAACGAAAATGGCAAGAAACTATTCACCGCCGGGCTGGCCGGCTGTTTTACTCCCCGGCTTTTCACGGCCGCGTGCGGCGTCCGAATACTTCTCCACCGCCGAAAGCAGTAGCCGGCTATCCTGTGTCGGTTTCACTTTGCCTCTCAGGATGTCGGCAAACGGCACGAATTTCCCGTAGAGCAGCCGCGTTTCATCCTGGTCCTGCGTGATGGCAGAACCCGTAAGATCCACGCCGGCAAACACGCCGCGGGCTCGCGAGTACGTCAGGATCTCAGACTGCATCTTCCAGTTGGTGCTGGCTCCCGCATTGCGTCCGATTGGGCCGGCTGCGGCTGTCGCATTCGCCCCGATCTTGAACTTGCTCGACAGCAGCGCGTCCATTCCGTGCTGGTTCATCACGACCATGACCAGATCGACCGCTTCACCGCCGAACTGCAATCCCCAGCTTCCGCCCGTAATGCTGAAAGGCGCCGGTGCGCTCCATCTCCCATTTGCCAACCGGCAGGTTGCCACGCCTTTGCCGTGCTGGCCTCCAAAACCAATCGCGATTCTCACTTCAGACGGTACGATGGCCACGCACTTCGCACCGCTCATGATCTTGTCTGGAATCGATTTTTCCGGCAGCTTCATGATTTCGTCCAGCACTCGCGCCGATGCCGCAATTCTCTTGTCGACGCTCGACCCGTTGCTGCCCGTGTTGGGTACCCCTTGCGAATCTACTGTTTCCTTCTGGGCCGCCTTTTGCCCGTTCGTTCCGTTATCCTGCGCATTGGAACCGTTGCTCTGCGCGCTGTTATCGGCCGCCCATGCCATGCTGGCAAACAGCAGAAGACCCATGCTTAGCGCCGCCATGCCTCCTGAGAGCCTTTTGCCGACTCGTCTCATATTCTCGACCTCTTCCGTGCTCCTGTGAGCATCCATAAATTTTTGATCCCGCGCTGTTAAGTTATTCCTGACACTGCCTTTCTCCTATCCGGTTGTGCCTGTAACACGACCCTGAACAATCCCTAGCGTCTGCTACATGGGAAACCAGAAGCCCTGGATGGGGTAACTCACTCGTTACCAATCTCTCAGGTACTAACTTGTCATTTCTGTACAGCTTGGCGGGTTTAGCGCCTACAGTTTCGAAGGTATTGTGACCAATCCTAGGGGGGGATACTCTTGAACCCTACTCGACACGACGCCCCCATCAGCAGGTGCCGGTCCACTGGGAGGAATCGGCACCTGCTCCCTTCCGAAAGATGTACTCTTTAGCTCTTACGAGCTATTTCCACTCACAAACTTACAGTGAGTGGAAACCTACAATACAGCCGCCGACCGATGTTTTCACCACTCTGGCCGCCCTACCATGGCAAAACGGAGCTCAACCCGAGTTCCCCGGAGGACACGAATGCTTTATTGGGCGTTGGTATTTCTGGTAGTGGCGATCATCGCTGCCGTTCTTGGTTTTGGTGGAATCGCAATGGCGGCCGCGGGAATTGCGAAAATCCTGTTCTTCGTCTTCCTGGTGCTCTTTATCATCATGTTGGGTTCGCACCTCACCCATCGTGGCACCAGAGTCTGACCCTCCCGGACTACGGGCACTGTGACCCGGATCCGTGGACTGATCCCGTCAGCACAGAGACGATGTTGACGGCAAGGGCTCCCGCGTGGAGCCCTTTTCTTTTTCTCATTCTCAGGCAAAGGGCCTCCCGCGGAACTCTTTTATTTTTTTGTCTCGATTGGAAATTCTCCATTCCTGGCTCGACACCCGTGCGTCATCGCCGCCTGCGGCCGGGGATGACTTCCAGATCAGTCAAACTGCAAAGGCCCGTCCGGGTCACCGTGTGCAGTCACTCCTTGAACCCCAAGGACTCCGGCCGCCAGTCACTTCTGGCTCGTTCCCACTAACTTAGCTCCGGCCGGCTCCC
>DAIDGW010000216.1 GCA_027452245.1 Acidobacteriaceae bacterium | reverse complement strand
CCGCCAGCAATAGAACTCGAAGCTCTCCAGCTTGGCGTCTTCAATGGCTGCCTTGTGCGGATGCTGTACAGACGTGATATGTCCCGAAATGCCAGCACCAGCGAACACAAACGGGGATGGCTTTGCCTCTGCCGCCCTCTTACGCCGCTGTAAAACCTCAGCAGCGCGGGGAGTGAGGGGAAGGCTTCGCTGTGCGCTGTCCGTCTTGCCTTGGCGAACGTGGACCACTCCGCAAGGGGATTCTGCGCGGGCCGTCAAGTCCACATCGGCCCATTTCAGGGGGAACAATTCGCTGTTTGGCCGCATCCCGGTATCGACGGCCAAGATCGTTGCATCGCGGAGATTCTCGGAAGCCTTCGCCAGATACTTTGCCTCTTCCGCAAAGGTCAGAACCCGGTCACGGCCCTTGGACTGCGGCAATTCATGGATTGTGGGAACGCGGTCCAGTCTGCCCCACTCCACGGCAAGATGCAGAACCCGCCGCAACGTGCGTAGATCGCCGTTCACGGTGATTACGGAATTCTTCGGCACCTCTTGCCTGTGACGGGCGTAGCGGCTCACCACGTCGCCCGTAATCGCGTCCAGCGGGGCATCTGCGATAGCAGCAAAGGTCAACAGCCTGTCCAGACACACACCGTAGAACGTGTGCGTCCCCGGCTTTGTGTGCGTCTTGGCGTATTGCAGGAATTCCTTGGCGAATGCGCGGAAGATCGGCGGGGCGCTTGCGGCAGCCTTTGGCCAAGGGTCGTTTGGGTGAATCTCGCCCAACCTCAGCGCCCGCCTGTGTTCGCTCTCCGCGTCTTCGGCATCTTTCCGCTTCTGAGTCTTGGCGGATTGCCGGATGCGGAAGCTCTCCAGCGTTCCGTC
The DNA here is from genome assembly GCA_027452245.1 of Acidobacteriaceae bacterium. GTDB lineage: Bacteria > Acidobacteriota > Terriglobia > Terriglobales > Acidobacteriaceae > Sulfotelmatobacter. The sequence continues at coordinate 5,803 of DAIDGW010000216.1, read as the reverse complement.
TTCGTGTTTGATGGACCAGCGGAAGTTGTACCAGTAAACCTTCCCTCGTTTGTAGAGCATTCAGCGCCTCACTTCCCCTTCGGTTCAGACTTCGGTTTATTCTTGCTGCCCCTGGGCCGCCCGCCCAGCTTACCGTTCGCGCGGGACGATGCGGCCTTGCGTTTGGTCGTCACCTCTCCACGGCAAGCGGGACAGTAGCAGATAATCTCGACTTTGTGAATCGGACACTTCATGCTGAAGAGTTTACCTATCGTGATAGGTTTATGCAAGAGGAATCTACCGTGCCGCTTTTGTTTCTCGTCTCAGAGCCGTAACAGCCGTCACACTCCGCGCCGTTGCTGGTGAATCGCGGCATTTCCCAAGCCGTAACGTGACGGCTCTGTGACGCCTCGCATCGGCGTGAATCGCCCTATGTCTATGCGGGTTGTGACGGCGTGACGGCTTGAGGCGGGGAAGGCAGGTATCGCGCCCACGCATCGGCAAAGCTCTCTTTGAAGTAACCTTTGCCGGTACCCTGCTCCAGCCGGATGGTCCGGGGCTGAATCCCGAACGGCTTCAGCAGGCGTGCAAGTCCAATGGCCGAAAGCGGCCTTCCGCTCGTGAACTCGCCCCAAGGCATGGTTTCATCAAGGTTGAGCTTTGCCAGCAGATCGCCCGATGCCAGCCGGTCGCACTGCGCCGCGTGGAATGCGCTGCGAATGTCGGCCAGCAATCTCACTCCCACCGATTGATCTTCCGCAGCCGTCCCGGTCAGCAGTTGCACCAGCGCCGCCCGCGCACGTTCCGGCCATTCGCCGCCCACGGCGTCCGCAATGGCCAGCAAGGGTTCGGCCCCGTCCTGTTGCCTGTCGCTGAGGGCTTCGGGCAGTTCCGGCCTCAAGGCGGCCAGCCGTTCGCCGTGCTCCGCCTTCCACTCTGTAATCTGGCCGCGCAGTTGTTCGGCTTCAAGTTCCACGTCGCGCCGCCGAAACCGTTCTATCGCCATGCCCGGAGGTTTGCGCTTCAACCGAATCGGAATCGAGCGGCTTTCAACGGTGTCTGGCAGTTTGCCGATTCCGGCAATTGCCTTGGGGCAGAATGTCTGAAAGTCCCGCCGGACAAAGCTCTCGCCCGCTCGTTCACACCTCGAAGCCTTACCACCGGTATGGTGGCCACTGTTCAAAACACCGCGCAGCGCTTCGCCAAATTCCTTGTTCCCGTTGAATGTGGCGTCCGACTCGTCCAGCAGCAGCGTGGGGTGAAGATCGTCAATCGTGCGATACAACACGGCTGCCGAAACGCTGCCCGTGAGCCACGGATTCGCTACCAGCAATTCCAGTAGCTCCAGCAGACGCGACTTGCCGCATTGCTTCTCCGCCGAAGTGATGGCAAGGTACGGCGTGTCTTGCGCGGCCTCAAAACAGTGTGTATGCACAATCCACAGCGCGATAACATCGGCCTCCACTGCGGCGAGCGCAATGTAGCGGCGGACCGTCTCTGAGAGAGTGGATAGAAGCTGCATTACTTGCTCCCGTCCTCAAGCGGCCCGTACTGGTCCGCCGTCACCAGGCGGGCTTCGATCCACGAATCCAGATCGGCGCGGCGGTAACGCACCAGCTTTTCCCCGGCGCGGAAATAGCGCGGGCCTTTGCCCTCTGCGCGCCATAGCCTCAGCGCGGCCTCACTGATTCCCAAATATCTCGCTGCCTGTTTTGGTGTAAGCGTCTCCTGATGGTCGGTCATTACGGATTCCCCCTCTTCACAGCTGCAAGCGTTCTCTAACGCTTACAGCACCACTATGAGCGAAGATGGGGGAATTAGATGGGACAGCGAACCGCTAGTTTTTCGATGGCGACTTGTCCAATTTGTTTTGACCCGATGGCGAAGTATCAAACAGGCCGGTTAGCATACCTGACGTGTCTACAGTCAAGACGCCTGCGGCCAGGAATCGCCTCTTGCGGATAAGGTCCGGTAGCTCTCTTTGGCGGAATTTCTTCAGTGTCTCTTCGCTGTAGTCCAGATCGGCCCCAAGTTCGTTGTGTGCGGCAGTAAGAATCGGAGCAAGAATCCTCTCGTGAAAATGGCCGGTCGATTCCCGGACGTAGCGAATGACCGAGCCAAGGAGAAGCTTTTCGTTCAATTTAGGGTAGTGTTTTGCGAGGCGCACAAGAATTGTGGCCTCTCCTTTGAGCATCCGGGCGAGTCTGCGGATGCTATCACTTTGCTGTCTAATAGCCGAACGCGCTTTCGTATAATCGGGCGCGTGTTGGAACGTCAAGGGAAACAAAAGGTATTGCCATGTTTCCGCAAATCCCGAATCAGAGGCGAAGGTGGATTCTAGCTTGTCAGCCGCATTCTCCAGCTTCTTTGCTAGTGTGCGCAGATTCTTGATTCTCTGTTTTACGTCCTTACGGATTGGCCCTGTGTCTCGATACGGGCATGAGATAACCAGCAAGCTCAACAGCTTGTCCTTGTCAGCTCCTTTTCGAACGAGTTTCGAGATTTCCCCTTCTACATTCGGAGCTTTGATTACACGATTCAGGTCAGCCTTATGATTGCGCTGCCAGTCAGTGAAATCCTCGTCAGAGTCATCAGAAAAGCATGGGCCAGGATTCGGCATGTGTCACCCTTCCGTGACCTTCCCGCTTCGCAGAGAACTGGAAGGCGGGACGGGAAGGCGTCCCGCTTTGTCGCCGCTGATGATCGGTCAGCCGCTATCCGGTGACGACAGTTTAAATCCGCTGGCGTGAGATGTAAGCCCGGCCCCTGATGGATGACGCCGCCATCGGATGACAAAGCGAATCTGATTACGGCTGATATTCCCAAAGGTCGTTGAGATCGGTGACCGTTTGAGCGGAAGAAGTGGCGAAAATATCGCCGCCGAAAAGCCAGAAATTCCCGCTTGCGTCTGTCCATGAGACTGAATATCCCCGCGCGCCGGGAACATTGCTGGCAGCGGCGGTGCCAAGCGTGCCGTAGACGCCAGTCGCGTTTGCGCTGCTGCTGCCGCTCACCCACGTCCACTCTTTGGCCGTTGGGCTGAACTCCCACAGATCGTTGAGGCCACCAGACGCACCGGTTGAATCAATCCCGCCCCCGCCGAAGAGCCAAAGATTGCCACTGCTGTCGATCCAACTGACGGAGCTGCTGCGCGCTCCTGGAACATTGGCCGCAGCCGCAACCCCCTGTGTGCCGTAGACGCCTGATGCCCCCGCTGTGCTGCTGCCACTAACCCATGTCCACTCTTTGCTCGTAAGACTGTACTCCCACAGGTCATTAAGCCCGCCCGCTGCACCAGACCCGAAGCCACTACCGCCGAAAAGCCATAGGTTGCCGCTGCTGTCGATCCAACTGGCAGAACCATAGCGGGAACCGGGGACGTTTGTAGCAGAAGGCGTGCCGAGAGTCCCATAGTTCCCAGACCAGTTCGCGGTGCTTTTACCGCTCACCCAGGTCCACTCTTTGCTCGTTGGATTGAATTCCCAGAGGTCGTTCAGGTCGCCCTCATTTACCGTCGAATCGTATCCAATGCCCCCGAAGAGCCAAAGATTGCCGCTCTTGTCGATCCAACTGGCGGCGGGCTGTCTACCGCCGGGAACATTGGTTGCAGCCGCCACACCGAGCGTGCCGTAGACGCCGGACGAGCCCGTTGTTCCAGTAGGCTCCGTTCCGCTGACCCATGTCCACTCCTTGCTCGTGGGGCTGAACTCCCAAAGATCGTTGAGGTAGCCGTAGAAATTGCTCCCGCCCCCGATTGATGCAAGTCCCGTGCCCCCGAAGAGCCACAGGTTGCCGCTGCTGTCGATCCAACTGGCAGAACCTACGCGCGCTCCTGGAACATTGGCCGCAGCCGCAACCCCCTGTGTGCCGTAGACGCCTGATGAACCCCCTGTGCTGCTGCCACTAACCCATGTCCATTCCTTGCTTGTAGGGCTGAATTCCCATAAGTCGTTGAGTAATACGGTTCCGTCCAGTTCGGTGCCCCCGAAAAGCCAGAGGTTGCCGCTCTTGTCTATCCAACTGACCGCACCGGCACGAGAACCGGGAACATTGCTGGCAGAGGCCGTGCCAAGCGTTCCGTAAACGCCAATTGCGTTTGCGCTGTTACTCCCGCTCACCCACGTCCATTCTTTGGCCGTACTGGGCGTAGGAGTCGGAGTAGGAGGTGTGCTGCCCCCTCCGGTACTGCTCCCGCCTCCGCCACAGCCAGCAGAAACGAGGACACCCGAGAGAGCAAAGATTGCAGGCAGGTTCAACAAAGAGGCAGTCAATTTCTTGACGGCAAACTGAACACTCGACATCTGGCCCCTCCCAAGGAAGTTCAGGACAAACATGACGGATCACCTGATTTGCAGACAAGTGTAAATCAATGTGACTCATTGGATGTGTACGCATCGGCTACGACACGTGACTATCGAAACCAATGCCGCTCGATATTCGCATCCGATTCGGTCGCGCTATTCGTCGCATCCGCGAGGAACAAGAGATCAATCAGGAGGAGGCTGCCGAGCGTTGCGGGCTGCACAGGACATACTACAGCGGAATCGAGCGCGGTGTGCGAAATGTCTCCTTGTTAAACATTGAGAGGATTGCGAAGGGGTTGAAGACGCCTCTTTCAGAATTGTTTGGCCGTCTCTGAAAATTCAGCCACAATATCAGCATGAGCCAAACGCGCACGGCGGGCGGAGCGGTGAGCCTTGGAAGGCACCAGCGGAATTGTTCGATCTGCGCTCACTCGCAAAGAGAGGAAATCGAAGCGGCCTTCATTGGCTGGCGCTCCCCGGCGGCCATCGCTGAGGATTTTGGGTTGGCGGACCGGGCCAGCGTCTACCGGCACGCGCACGCGCTTGGGCTATTCGCCAAACGCCAGCGCAACATCCGGGCGGCATTGGAGCGGATCATCGAAAAGGCGGGCGAAGTGGACGTGACCGCCAGCGCGGTTGTGGCGGCTGTGCAGGCGTACAGCAAGATCAACGCGGCGGGACAGTGGATTGACCGCACAGAGCAAGTGAGCCTGAATGATCTTTTTGACCGCATGAGCACGGCGGAGCTTGAAGAATACGCACAGAGCGGAACGCTTCCGAAATGGTTTGAGGCGACTACCGTAGGCGCAACAGAGGGTGACAGTCCAGAATGACAGAAACCCGCACAGAACGCACAGGACGGCCATCCTTGCCCGCAACAGCGGCGGGAAGGGGCTTGGGGTGCTTCCCGCTGCGCTCGCCGCAGTCCAGGGCCGCTGCGCGCGCTCTGGTGGTTACTCGCCAAGAGAGCGAAGCGGAAGACGACTGGGATAAACCCCTCGACTGCACTGGAATTGCAGAAACGCTCGAAGCTGCCCGAGAGCGTAGCCGCCAGCGCGAGGACCGCACAGAAGCCTTGGAGCCGTGGACGCCCATTTGCATACCGCCCGGCAAAGAAAACACCGTGAGGGGACGGCTGGCTGTGCGCATGAACGCGGCAAGGGCGAGAGTGGCACGCTTTGAAGCTGAGAAAGAGACGGGACAATGAAGCCGGGGGATTATCCGCTGCGGCTTCCGCAGTCCCGCGCGTAGTGGGCCTGTAGGCGCACTGTGTACCAAACTGTGTACCACGGAATGCGCTATTGTGACCAAACACGCGCTAAGACGTTTTCCGGGCAAAAGCAAAGCCCGCTGATTTAGCGGGCTTTAGCGGATGTTATCTGGTAGCGCTAACGGGAATCGAACCCGTGTTTTAAGATTGAGAATCTCACGTCCTAACCCCTAGACGATAGCGCCACTATTTTCAATTACTTACAGACGGTTTCCGGCTTCCCGGCACTCTTCCGACCAAGAGCGGCAGG
>DAIDGW010000215.1 GCA_027452245.1 Acidobacteriaceae bacterium | reverse complement strand
CAGGACTCCCTGATGGACGTCCTGAGCCCCTTCATTGCCGATGGCCTGCGCCGCGGCGAACGATGTTTCTGCGCGCAGACGCCCGACATCATCCAGAAACTGCTCTACGATCTGCGCTTTGTCGGCGTCGACCCGGAGCGGGAGATCGCCCGCGGCGCTCTCGAACTGCACACGCAACAGGAAGTGTATCTTCCCAACGGACGCTTCGAGCCGACGCAATTAATGTCGCTGCTGGTGCATTCGATTGCGGACGCGAAGGGAAAAGGCTTCCATGGACTGCGTACTGCCGGCGAGATGTCGTGGGCGAAAGAGGGCCACAGCGATTGCGATCAGTTGCTCGCGTACGAATACATGGTGGAAAGCGGATTTCCCGGGAAACCCGCGCTTGGGCTTTGCCAGTATTATGTCGGAGATTTTCATCCCGAGGTGCTGACCTCGGTATTGCAGGCGCATCGCACGCAACTGGACCACCGGCGGCTTCCCGGCAGTTACTCGAGCGTCCAGATTCGGATCCACGATTGCCACGCCGAGATCGTAGCCAGCAAGATCACGCTCGATCCGTTCTATTACTACGTTGTGCAACGTCCCATGCGCAGGCAGATCGTCGGATGGGGCATCGCTCCGGATTTCGACATGGCCACCCAGGAAGCCGAGCGCCTGGCCAAAGAAGACGTGGCAGGCTTAAAGCTATAAGTGGGAATTACGGTGGAGGTGGACACGGCCTTGTCTCGCCGTGGCGGCGAATCTCGTATCACTGAGGGTCCGTAGCTTCCATGATCTCGCGGGCCGCACGGATTCCGCTCGCAATCGCGCCGTGAACGGTTCCATTGTGCCCGGTCGTGTCGGTCGCTTCGCCGGCGAAGAACAAGGTGTTGGCGAGTGGGTCTCCGAGCAATTTTTGCAATTTGGTGCAACCCACCTTGCCATAGCTATACGCGCCCCGCGAGAACGGATCGCTCTGCCAGTCGTGGGTGTGGCCGGCCGAAAGCAGCGCCTCCAGTTCGGGCAGGGGGAAATGAAGTAGCCGAGCCAGAGTCTTCACACTCTGCTCCACAACAAAGTCATGGCTTTTTCCGGAGAGTTTTTCGGCGCAGCGGAATGGCGCCCATCCGGTGATGATTGGAGACTTGTCAGGCATAGGGGTCCACCAGGTCGGGAACCAATCGTCGTCAGAGAAGAGGAAGCTGGTATCCGATAATTTCTTGCCCTCGGCGGAGGTCACGTTCTGCCAAAATCGCTGCTTGAAGCGAAGCGTTACCCGAATCACCTTGCCCATTTCGAAAGTTGCCAGCGCGTTCCGTTTTTCCTGAGGCAACTCTGGAAGGAACTCGATGGCGCCGTTCTGATCGGGTTGAGCTTGCAGCAGCGCCAGCGGGATCGTGATCAGTACTGTAGGAGCGCTCAATGTGATCGGCTCGCCACGTGCGCTGGCCTTGATTTCAGCAATGCCTTCGCGCCACCGGATCTGCTCGACAATCGTTTCTGCCTGGACACGAACAGCGTTTGCCCGCAACTGCTCCTCAAAATAGTTCAGCAGGTCGGCATATCCGTGCTGGGGGCGAAATGCGCGATCGCCCTCGATTTTTTCTTCGGCCCGTGAACTTTGCACCAGCCAATGCACGCCCACGAGTTTCGGGTCCGCGGCATTGAATCCGCTCACATAGGCAGTGGCTCGGTTGATGGCTTCCTGCAGTTTGGGATCACGTTCGGACGCAGGGAAGCAGCGTTCCAGAAAGCTGGCGAAGGATTCGTCGGGATGCCGGTCGCCCATCTTGCCGAGGACCGCATCCACTTCAGAAAAGAAGTCGCAGCCACCGATCTTGCCGTCTTTCACGCACCAGTGATCGCCATCTACTTCCGAGATCTTCGCATCAGGCAAGCGCTGCAGGATTTCCGGCGGCCTGCCGTGGATGAACTCTGCGCCGAGTTCGATCGGCACACCCAGTTCCGGATCGTGAGTGGTGAACATCCGTCCGCCAAGGCGGTTGCGGGCCTCAAGAATGCGGACGCAAAATCCGGCGCGGGCAAGATCAATGGCTGCCGCCAGACCTGCAGCGCCTGCACCGATGATCAACGCCTCATGGTTCATTGGCATCACTTTTCATATGTTGCAGCGAACTGCGCCGCTTCGCCGTGCATCCTAAATTCGCCGGTGCTGCGGGAATCAGCGAATGGCAAGGTGGACGGTTACTCCTATGTCTTTGCCGCTGAACAAAAACTTCGAACCGATGGAGGCGCAACCGGCCTCGGAACTGCCCATTGGTTCTCAATGGCAATATGAGCCGAAGTGGGACGGATTCCGCTGTCTGGCCTTCCGCGACCATAAGCAAGTTGATTTGATGTCAAAGGCATCGAAGCCGTTGACGCGTTATTTTCCCGAACTCAGCGAGGCGCTTGCTCAGATTCGGGCTAAACAGTTTGTGCTGGATGGCGAAATCGTAATCCCGCTCGATGGCGGATTGTCGTTCGACAGCTTACTGATGAGGATCCATCCGGCAGCCAGCCGCATCCGAAAACTCAGTGAGCAGACCCCGGCTCTATTCATTGTTTTCGATCTTCTTGTGGATGACCGAGGGCACGCGTTGAATCAAGAGCCGCTAGAAACTCGGCGCAAACGCCTGGAAGAGTTCGCAAAGAAGTATCTTTCATCCATCACAAAGGCGCGCTTGTCTCCGGTGACGCAGGATATCGCTGTTGCGCGCAAATGGTTTCACATGGGAGTTGCGCTGGATGGTGTCGTGGCCAAACGCAGGGATCTCCCTTACCAGAGCGGCGAGCGCACCGGCATGCAGAAAATTAAACGGCAACGTTCGGCCGACTGCGTGGTCGGAGGTTTCCGGTATCTGGAGAAAAAGGCTCTCGTGGGTTCGTTGCTGCTTGGCTTGTATAACGCGGAAGGCAAGCTCGATCATGTCGGATTTACCTCATCGATTTCAAGCGACGAACGTCCGGCGCTTACGAAGAAGCTGGAACGCCTGATCAAGCCGCCGGGGTTTACCGGCAAAGCGCCGGGCGGGCTGAGCCGATGGAGCAGCAAGCGATCCATGGAATGGCAGCCGCTCGATTCCAGGCTGGTTGTCGAAGTGCAGTTCGATCACTTTACCGGAGGCCGTTTCCGCCACGGAACGAAATTCCTGCGCTGGCGTCCAGATAAAGCGCCGAAGGACTGCACGATACAACAGGTGAAGCGGGAGAACCGGTCGGCGCTCGATTTGCTTTGAGTTTCGCGCGGGAAATCAGTCAGGCCCGGGCAAGCCTAACTGCTCGATGTGCATCAAGAGATCGGCGGGATCGTCATAGATTCGAAATGCCCCGGCCCGCTCGAGTTCTTCTTGGCTGTAACCGCCCGACAGCAGGCCGACGCCGAGGGCGTTCTTCCGGCCGGCTGCCAGCATGTCCCAGGGACTGTCGCCGATGACAATGCAGTTCTGGATTTCCACGCCAAGTTTTGCGGCGGCAGCCAGGAAGATATCGGGCGAGGGCTTGGCGCGCTCCGCGTCATCGCCGGTGACAATCACGGTCTGATTTGGAATCTTCAGGCGCTTGAGGAGGCGGCCGGCCTGTTTTCGCTTGCCGGTGGTGGCAACCGCCCACTGCACTCGGCATCGCGTGAGGTGGTCCAGCAGATCCTGGGAGCCGGGAAGAAGTTGCAAGGCCGGCATTTTTCGAGCGAATGCTGCATCGTGTTCACTTTCAAGGTTTTCGATATGAATGCCGCGCGGCACATTTTTCAGTTCGCGCAATAACTCGCGGGCAAACGATTTTCCGCTCATGCCGATACGGCGATGGATCTTCCACGTAGGCAGCACAATTTTGTGACGGCGCAAGGCCGCCGACCATGTCTCGACATGCTCGTACACGCTGTCGATGAGGGTGCCGTCGAGATCAAACAAGACGGCGGGCAACGCCGGATCCTGCCGGAGGGTTGTTGTGGTCTTGCTGGCCTGGCGGGACCGTTCTTCTTTGCTCCCGCGCATTAAAACAGGCTTTCATCTTTCTGGCTTCGGGCTGGCGGCTCCAACTGGAGAGGAACGCGAGGATCTTCGGCCGATGCGTGTCCAGCCTTGATCCATGCCCAGCGAGTCAGCATGGATCCAACAATGGACGATAAGGCGGCGGCCCGGCGCAGCGTAGGTTTGTTTTTCTTCGAGAGCATCCCGAGGGCTCGCAACGCGAGCGGCACCGGACCGGAAAGCAATCCTGCGCCGCGCATAGCGCGTCCGGAAATTCCGTGACGCAGCGGCTCCTCGACTCGGGTGGTGCGCATCTCGATGGTGGCACCCATGACGGTCTCGAGAGTCGCCGCCATCATTGCAATCTTGTTCAGCGCCTCGGAGTCGTGTCCCTTAAGCTCGAGGATCGAAGCCGCGGTCAGCAGACCCGAGGTGGCAAAGTGAACCGGAAGGGACGAGATATGTTCATTCCACACCGGAATCGCTGTGGCGCCGATAAGGACTCCCGTGTAAGTTGCGAGAACCAGTCCGGTAAGCGCCGTGGCGATCTGTGAGACACGCGTGAGAACCGGCACGCCTGGAATGCTGCGACGACGGCGGAGTTCTCCCAGCACCGCGCTGGCAACGGCCGCATTCGAGAATGCCACCAGGGTCCACGAGCCGACCGACATGGGACTTCGCACCTTGAACACTCGCAGCATGGCGAGGAAGCGCGAAGGCATTCCCAGATCAGAGATCAAGAGCGCGGGAGAAATAATGCCGCCGATGGCGGCGAGCCACTGGGCGTCGCGAACCAGATCGCGATCTTTGTTGGAAATCTCGCCGACAGCTGCGATGAGCGCAGCGGCACCGGCCGCTCCGCCGACAAAGAAGTAGATAGGAATTTCGACGGTCCACTGCGGCCGCTTGAGGAGCGGCATGCCGTAATAGCCGTTCTCGGCAGATGCTTCGAATGAATTCTCATGTTCGTCGGGGAAGGGAATCAGCGCATGTTCCTGCGCCTGCCTGCGGATTTCCTCAAGCCGGCGTTCCCGTTGTTCTCTTTCCTCGCCGCGGGGGGAGGTGCTCATTCGTGATTGCTCCCGTAAAAAGCAAAAAGTGTGCCGGCGAGCATGAGTCCTGCCGCAATCCCTGCCGAGATCCATCCCTTGCGCAGGTAGCTGGTGGGAACTTCAGGATTAGGCGGCAGATTGTAGGCGCGTGGATCTCCGCGAGTAATGAAGAAGGCGTGGACTCCACCCACGCTGGTGTGCTGCGGATCGTACAGATGAACGTCGCGAAAACCGGCAGAGTGCAGGTGATTCATCCGGCGCACGGCCTCTTCGCGAAGATCCTCGATGTCGCCGAATTTGATCGACTCGGTCGGACAGGCGGTGGCGCATGCCGGCTTCAGCCCGTCTTTTTGCCGGTCGTAGCAGAAGGTACATTTGAACGCGCGGCCTTCGGCGGGATTGCGTTCGACCACGCCAAAGGGGCAAGCCACGACGCAATAGGCGCAGCCGTTGCAGACATCCGGCTGCAGGTAGACACCGCCAAACTCGGTTCGCACCAGCGCGCCCGTGGGACAAGCTTCGAGGCATCCGGCATTTTCACAATGCTTGCAGACATCGGAAAGCATGCCCCAGGTAAATGCTTCCGGCGCATTGCCTCCCTGGCCGGGATGGGCGGTATTTTCGACGAATGCCACATGCCGCCAGGTGGAGTGTCCCAGCGCCGCGGTATTGTCGTAAGAAAATCCCCGCCAGTCGAGGCCGTCATTGCTCACCTGATTCCATTCTTTGCACGCGACTTCACATGCTTTACAGCCGATGCAAAGCGTCGAGTCAGTGAGAAACGCTGTGACGCTCATTCCTGCCGCCTTTCTTTGTGGCCAGTCATGACCTGGGCCAATTCCTCAAGCGCCTTGGGCCCGTGCTCCATGGGACCGGGCAATACATTGCAGAGCAGCGCCTTGGTTTCCATGATGCGGACGTTCGGTTCCTGCGACAACGCGATCAGGTCATTGGCAGAGCTGCCCTTGACTAATCCCTTATAACCCCAGTGATAGGGGAGCGTTACCTGGTGAACTGTTTTGCCGTCAAGTTTCAGCGGCTTGATGCGCGAGGTAACGAGCGCGCGCGCTTCAATGATCCCGCGGGGGGTGGCGATCGTGACGAACGAACGATTTCTGATCCCCAGTTCCGCAGCAAGTTGCGGCGAGATTTCGCAGAACATTTCCGGCTGCAACTCGGCAAGATGAGAGAGATACCGGCTCATGCCTCCAGCCGTGTGATGTTCCGTCAAGCGATAGGTCGAGAGCACATAAGGAAAGCGCTCGTCCGGAGAATTGGCATACGGGTTCTGGGGACTGTCGAGCCTTTTCGCGGCGGGATCGCTCTCCAGCCTGGGATACAGCTCATTGTGCACCGGGGATTCCAGCGGCTCATAGTGCGCCGGGAGCGGACCATCTCTTAAGCCGCTGGGGACGAACAGTCGTCCCATGCCTTCCGGCTGCATGATGAAAGGCCGGTCGCCCCCCAAGGCATCGTCACCCTGCGCTGCCTTCGGCGGAACATAATCGGGCGCTTTTGTCGCGGTGAAATCCGGGACATCGGTGCCCGTCCATTTTTTCTTTTCCATGTCCCACCAGACGAGTTTCTTTCGCTCACTCCACGGGGCGCCATCGGGACGCGCCGATGCGCGGTTATAGAGAATGCGGCGATCGGCGGGCCATGCGAATCCCCAGCCGTGTCCCAGGAAATCCCTGGGTTCGCGCTTGCGGGCCAGATTCTCACCGGCGCTGGGGAAGATCCCCGAATAAATCCAGCAGCCGCAGGACGTGGAACCGTCGTTTTTCAGTTCCTTGTAGCCAGAGACCAGCTTGCCATCTACAACGCTGCGTCCGTTGATCTCCTGCAGGACCTCCTCGACGTTGGGCTCGCGAATCTCGCCTGCCAGCGTGTAATCCCAGGTGAGAGCATCCAGCCCGGCGTTGTCAGGATTGGGGTTGGCTTTTGATTTTTCTTTGAGCCGCCGCCCGAGGTGATACATGAACCAGGTCTCGCTGCGCGCGTCTCCGGGGGGATCGATGGCCTTCTCGTGGAATTGATTGAGCCGCTGCGTGTTGGTGAAGCAGCCTTCTTTTTCGACGTGTCCCGCCGCAGGGAAGAGGAAGACTTCGGTTTCGATGTCTTCGGGGCGCAGTTCGCCGCGGCTTACTTCCGGGGAGTCGAGCCAGAATGTCGCGGTTTCTGTCTCCACCATTTCGCGGACGACCAGCCATTTCAGCTTGGCCATGGCTTTGCGTTCCATTCGCGAATTGGGCGCGCCCACAGCAGGATTCTGCCCCATCACGAAGAGTCCTTCGACATTGCCTTTGGCCATTTCGATCCAGTAGCCGATGTGGGAATGATCTCCGGTCAATCGCGGCAACCAGTTGAAGCCGAATTCATTCGCAGCGGTGGCCGCGTGCCCGTAATAGGATTTCAAAAGGCTGACGATGTAGCGGTCGAAATTCGCCCACCAACCGGCGTCCGTCTTGTGCTCCTGTATGTACTCGGTGATGCTGTCGGAGTCCTCTTCGAAATAGGGCATGGGGAGATACCCGGGCAGAATGTCGTAGAGGGTGGGAATATCCGTTGAACCCTGAATGGAAGCGTGCCCCCGCAGGGCCAGGATTCCGCCCCCCGGCCTTCCGATATTGCCGAGCAACAATTGCAGGATGGCCGCCGCACGGATCAACTGCACGCCCTTGGAATGCTGGGTCCAGCCGACGGCATAGCAGATGGCTGCGGTTTTCTCCGGGCCGGAAGCTGAGCAGAATGTCTCCGCCACCTTGTAGAAGTCGCTCTGGGAAACTCCGCACAGCCGTTCCACCATCTCGGGCGTATAGCGCGAGAAGTGCCGCTTGAGCACCTGGTAAACGCAGCGCGGATCTTTAAGGGTCTTGTCCTGCTCAAATTCATTTGCCTGGATTTTTTCGCCGCCGCGATCCTGGGCGTGGCCGCCGCCCTTGGAGCGTTTGTAAATGTCCTTCTTCAGGCGCGCGCCACGATACGCCCACGATTCCGTTTCATACTGCTGCTTTTCCGGATCCCATCCTGAGAAAAAGCCGTCGAGGTCTTCGGTATCTTTGAAATCATCGCGCAACAGGATCGACGCATTCGTGTAATGGGCGACATACTCGCGAAAATCCTTTTCATTCTGCAGCACGTAATTGATGAGCGCCCCGAGGAAAACAATGTCGCTGCCGGCGCGCAGTGGAACCCAAATGTCGGACATCGCCGAAGTGCGATTGAAGCGTGGATCGACGTGGATGATCTTCGCTCCTCGTTCGCGAGCCTCGATCACCCACTGAAAACCAACCGGATGGTTTTCCGCCATCGACGAACCCATGATCAGGATCGCGTCAGCATGGGAAAGATCTTGCAAGGACGTGGTAGCGCCGCCGCGTCCGAATGAGGTGCCCAGACCGGGCACCGTGGAGCTGTGTCATATCCGGGCCTGGTTGCTGACGCAAACCATGCCCAGACCTCCTGTAAAAAGTTTCTTGATCAGGTAATTTTCTTCGTTGTCGAGGGTGGCGCCGCCAAGATGGGCGATGGCCGTGGTCTGCATCAACGTCTTGCCATCTTTGTTTGCAACGAACGTGCGCGCGCGAGTTTCCCAGACTCGATCGGCAACCATGTCCATGGCGGTTTCCAGATCGAGGTCTTCCCACCTGGTGGAATGCGGGCGGCGGTAACGGACTTTCTTCAGCCGGTTAGGATGGGTAATTAACTCATAACTATCGGATCCCTTGGGGCAAAGATGCCCGCGCGAAATCGGCGAGGCGGGATCGCCTTCGATGGAGATAAGCCTTCCGTTTTTGTGATGGACGAGTTGCCCGCAGCCGACGGCGCAGTACGGGCAGACGGATCGCGCCACCTGGGCGCCCTGGAAACGCGGACGCAGGTTGCGAGTCTGCTCACTCATGGCCTCCGGTCCAGTTCCATCGGATCCGGTGGCGATCTGGCGAACGAGAGGCCACTTCCACAGCAATTCTTTCAGCATCGGAAACCCCAGCCCGTTCAGGACGATTTCGAAGATTTCTTTGGAGGGACCTTCGCCCCCTTCTTTCGGGCTTCAGAAAGCCCGATGGCGATGGCCTGCTTGCGGCTTTTTACTTTTCCCCCGTGTCCTTTTTTACCCCTACGAAGAGTACCATGTTTTTTGCGCCGCATCGCGCTTGCCACGGTCTTGCCCGCACCCTTGCTGTAACGCCGGCCTGCTTTCCTTTTTCCCGACTTTTTCCTGGCGGCCATGTTCCCTCCTTCGTGTTTAGTGACGAAAGCAAAGAACGAGGTTGTCGCGGAAGCATATTAGTTGCAGGAGGACGGATCATGTCAGTGCAACTCAGAAGATTCTTTTCTGTTAAGAAATATGCGACATTTATCATGGCTGCTAATCCAGCCGGCGGCTGAATTGCATACTTAGGAATCTCATATGACCGAATCGCACAATCCCGAGCGCCGACGCTATCCCCGGAGCCGGAAAGTGGTGCAAATCGAAGTCAGGGCCGAAGGCTCCGACGTTCCGGTTCGCACCGAGACATCCGACATCTGCGAAACCGGCTGCTACATCCAGATGAGCATCACCCTCGAAATGAACAGCCGCGTATCCGTGACGCTGTGGCTCGGCTACGAAAAAGTCAAAGCCCAGGGACGAGTGGTGACCCGTCATCCGCAATTCGGCAACGGCATTGAACTGGAAATGCATGCCACCGACCAGGAACGGCTGCGCAAATATCTGGAGAGCTGAAGCCGGAAGCCGAAATTCGCACGTTGCCGGAATCACCCGCTCGCCGTTAGAATGAAGTCACGTTGCCAGTGCAGGCCCGTAGCTCAGTTGGTCTAGAGCGCTTCCTTGACACGGAAGAGGTCGATGGTTCGAATCCATTCGGGCCTACCATCTCCCTTTAACCCCACTTGCTTACAAGCTGTGCCTGTAGTGCCTGCTTCGCTGGCATGGTGCTTTGCGCATATAGTTCCAATGTGATCCGAGCATTCGCGTGACGCATCATTTCCTGCGTCAGCTTGACCGGAGCACCTTCACCCACGAGCAGGGATGCCAGTGAGCGACGGAACGTATGCCATCCGATGCGCTTCGTGATTCCGGCACGCGTAGCAGCGGGCCAGATTACTTTGCGCATGAGCGAATCCTGCCAGTACGGTTGCGTCCCGCCCATCTTCGGTGACGGGAAAGCCCAGTCAGTCGGCTGACTATACAGTGTGCATGACTTCCGCTGCGCCAGAGTCGCTGCAACCTGCTCGCTGCATGGCACTGGGGCTGCGCTGCTCACCGTCTTGAGTCCGCCGATGTGATTGTCAACGATACCCCGCGCCGGAGTGATCGTGTTATTCGAGAAGTCTATGTCCTGCCACTGTAGGGCCAGCAGTTCACTCACGCGCAGTCCAGTCGCCAGCGCAACATAGACGGCAGTACGCGCAGGCTCACCGAGTTCAGCGAGTAGCTTTGTGATCTCACCATTCGAGAGAATCACGGGCTGCTTCGCGCGATTGGCTGCTTGCTTAACTGCGACGATATAAAGCAGCTAGTCTTTGGGACCCTCGACAACGATCCGGTGAACGACTACGGCGGCAAGATCAGCGCGGGATCGGAACTGGCTATCAGTTACGCGCAGATTCGGGAACACCGGAAGCGTTCCGCGTCTAGTCGAAGGAACTGAAGTACGATCTTCAATTGCGATCCAGAAAAGCCTCGATTCGTTCTCGCATCTTCTGCTGATCTTTCGTCTGGCACTCCCAGATCGTAAGGGTGCTCCATCCGGCTTTTGATAGGAGCTTGCGATTGTTGCGGTCCCGTTTGACGTTCTGTTCCAGCTTTGCACGCCAGAACTCAGCGTGGGTCGCGGGAGAGAACTGTCCACGAGGGCACGAGTGCATGTGCCAGAAGCAGCCATTCACGAAGATGATTTTCCTCAACGCGCAGAACACAAGGTCGGGCGTGCCCGGTAGGTCGCGCCTGTGTAGGCGGTAATGGAATCCCATGCTGTGCACCAGCCTTCTTACAATCATCTCGGGGCGGGTGTCTTTGTTGCGGATTGCAGCCATGTTTCGGCTGCGCTGCTCGGGATTAAACACATCGACCATTCGTGCTTCATTATAGTTTTGATCCGTGCTAATCTCAGACTCAACCGTGCAGACCGTCACTCCGAAACGCAAGCGAAAAGAAAACAATCTCGGGCACTATGGCCTAGGAACCGATGCGCCGTGGTATCAGCCGCAAGAGCTTTCAAAGTCGGCACGCAGCGCCTTTAGCGAAATAGCTAGGCGGTCTGCTGAAGCGAAGCGTCGCGCCTTGGAAGGCTGCTCTGAGCCGAAACACGAAATAAATGTCCCAAGGCTTCATCCCGACACTCTGATGCCGCAGCTTCGGGGCAATGGGCTGCGCTCGTTATCGCTGTTCAGCGGCGGGGGCGGATTGGACCTTGGATTCGATCGGGCTGGCTTCGAGCATGTTGCGTCTTACGAGATCGTGACGGACGCAGCGGCCACGTTGTCAGCCAATCGGCCGCACTGGAAAGTAGAATCCGGCGACCGAGGCGATGTTACGCGGATTGATTGGCGCAAGGTGAAGGCAGATGTCATCCATGCGGGACCGCCGTGTCAGCCGTTCAGTTCCGCGGGACGACAACTGGGACATGAAGACGAACGTAATCTTTTTCCAGAGTTCATCCGCGCTGTGCGAGAGATAAAGCCTCTCGCCTTTGTTGCCGAAAACGTTCGTGCTCTTCTAAACGGCAAGTTCAGCCAGTTCGTACAGGAACAGATTGTCCAGCCTTTGTCCCGTGACTACAGTGTGCACGTATTTGATTTGAATGCGGCATCGTTCGGTGTCCCGCAAGTGCGGACGAGAGTGTTTTTCGTGGGTTTTCGACGCGGATTGAAAACTGAGTATTGCCCTCCGTCGCCTACCTATTCGTTCGAGTACCTTCTAGGAGACGAGGTTCCGCCGATGGCGGAAGTTATGAAGGGCATTGCGTTCGAGCGGTGTATGGGGGCCCGTCAAGCGTTAGGACTGCCAGACATCGGCTTTGACGCTCTTGCTCCTACGCTACGCAGTGGACTGACAGGACCGCGCCATACGACTTCCATACTTAGCAGTGTGTCCGCGCTAAAGCTATGGAACAGGCTGGAGATATGGCCGAATGGTGTGGCCGCTTCCCGCGAAGCGGCGCGGCGCTTCGTGCCCGACAACGGCCACTTTCGTTTGAGCGTTCCCGACTGTGCTCTTCTGCAGGGTTTCCCGGAGTCTTGGAAATTCAGCGGTGCAGTGTACAAATCAATAGGGCAAATCGGGAACTCGGTTGCACCGCCGATGGCTTATCAGGTGGCCTTGTCGATCTTGCGTGCACTTTCCTCGGCTGCTTGAGCCGCTTTCTTCAAATCCTCAGCCTCTTCCTTTAATGCTTGTGCCACAAGCTCCCGCAGGCGTTCCGCGTGCCGCTCCGTGATTTGTTCCCATCCCTTGAAATAGCTACCGGGGATGTGTGGATTGTTGAGTGTCGAACCCCTTGCGATTACGTAGGAGCAACGCTCCCGTAGGATTTCTAACATGCGGTTGGGTGAGTATCCGTTCGGAAGGTCACGCTGCTCTAGGTACTGTTTGGCGCTGTACTGTCTCTTGTGAAGCAACTTTGCGTCTTCTACGCTATAGACATCCTTTTTCCCAAGAAGTTGATACAACAGCTCAAGGTGGATCAATGCTGGCACAGTCTTCGCAAGCTCGAAGTCCACACGAATGTATTCCTCTTTTTCTTTGACCCACGGCCCCATCATTTTCGGGGAACCGTATAAACAGTACTTCAGGGTGACACCATCCTTTGCGTAGAAGCCAAAGAGCCAATGCTTATGCTCCCACTTCTTGACGTGCTCGGGACCAAAGTCGCGCACCGTCGTGACAGAATCATCCGTGGACGATTTCAGTTCAATGGGATGACCGCGCCTTCGAGGGCCAGCTTGGCGTCCGTATCTGCACGGCCAGCGCCTTCGATTCGTTCCAATTTGAACAGTCCTATCAGTTCTCGTTCACGAGCGTCGTCCTGTACCACCATGCCTTAAGCATCACATCGCTCGGGATTGCGACAAAGTGCCGGACAAGGTTCGGGGTAGCGACGCAATGTTGGGATGGGTGCCAGACCGACCGCTCAAGCTGTACTAAGATCAGTGTTTTAGGGTCGCTTCCTTGACACGGAAGAGGTCGATGGTTCGAATCCATTCGGGCCTACCATCGTTTTCATTCACTTAGCACGTTCTGCGGAATTCCGGCGCAGTTTTCTACCTGTGATTTCCTACCTGTGTTCTCGCTTTCTCAAACATTTACTCGGAGGCGCGGTGTGCACGCAACAACACGACAGTGCCACTTTCCTTGGGAGGAACTCTACCTCCAGAATGCTCATCTACGCCGGGGAAGAGCAGGGCATACCCCAATGGGTCGCACTCGACAAACTCGTCCGGGCGCTCGTAGTGGCCGGGGAGCTTCACGCGAACCGTTAAGTCTGCGCCCCGATCTATGAGTACCTTCGCCACGGGCAATCCCCAGTCGCCAAACTGTGCAACGGCATGGAAGATGGGTGTCTGTCCGCCAACGCCGGACTCATCGAGAGTTGCGCGGGCATTGACATCTGACCCGCGATCCAAAAGTAGTTTCGCGGCACCGACATTGCCGTATTCTGCTGCTATGTGTAAAAGGGTCGCTCCACGAAGCTTGAGGCGGCGCGCGGCAGTGCCCTGTTGCGGATTCCGATGTCGTCAGCTTAAGGGTGCTTGAATCTCTTTCATCACAGTTTCAAGTTGTTGCCACACGTCATCCACCAACTTCTCGCTTTTCAGAGTTTCTTCCGTTATCCAGCCGAGGGTCCAAACGCGCTTGCCCGATTTGAAATCCCACGCGCTTTTTCCAGTTATCGTTTTGAAGGCTTCGCGGAACCTCTCAACCGATTTCTGTCCCCACGTATCCTCTACACCGAAACTCAACGGAAAACCGCTTTCCTTCCAGAAGTCAGGCCAGATGCCAAACCATAAAATGTTCTCGCCAGCGGAATTTCGGAAGTATATCTCTCCCGTTAAGGTACTCGATTGCTTGTAACCTTTTTGCTTGCTTTTGTCTCTGACCTTTTCGACCATTCCGAACAACTTTGACACCGCCGTGCCTAGATCCTTCGATACCAACATACGCGCCTCCTCCGGCGAAAAGGCAATCACCCTAAACTTGGGTGCCAGCAATAAGCAGAATTCGGTAACGATTTGGTTAAGTTCGTTGAGGCCACTTCTTTCAATGACGTCAAGGACGTCCCTTTTCCAAAATCTGACCCTTGTGTGAACTCCGTCTGGGCGGTCGGTGTCAAGCCCACCACACAATTGTTGAACTACAGGAAGAAATTCCCAACCCTCAGGTACTAGGAAGACAAGCCAACGCTCCTGCCGTTTATCCTTGGCAAGTAATCTCAAATAGCTACCGTCTCGTTGCCTTAGCGTGAGTTCACGAAAAGGATCAATTTTTACTTCCACGAAGGCATAAACGTCCGAATTCTCGATGACGATGTCTGGATCGCCTTCGCCAAGACGAGCACGCGTGGTGATGTCCTCGAATGCGATCCGTGTCGCGCACGGCTCGGTGAGAAAACGCCCCAGCAGCAGGTCACGGAGCGCCGTGAAGCGCATTACATTACAGAGCAATTCGGTCGTGGATGGTTCATCATCCACAAGGTTGTGAAAGATATTCAGATCACGAGGCATCGGCAATCTGCTACAAACTCGTCGGTGGCACTGTATTACGAAAGCCCCAAAGCACTCAACCACCCTGCCCAACCTTCATAACCGAATCGCTCTTCCTCCCCCGTAGATTCGAAGCATGGAACGACTCATCGTGCTTCCGGCAGTCAGTGAGAGATTCCGCACGGCCCTGCTGAATCTACCGGACTACAGAGACATTCCCACTGATCAACTCAAGCGTATCGCACGGCAGCTGCCGGGCGGGAGCCGCGTTCATCTTCCCGACCGCATCACAACCATAAAGGGGTCCGAACTCAGGCTGTTCGCAACGGGCTGGCTGTCGTTCTATCTCGCACTCGCGCTCTACTGGTGGTTTCCTCGAAGGGCGTCCACACAAGGGGTCACCGCGTAGCTGTTTCAATCAGGCCATAGCTGCTCAAAACTGCTGATCGAGGGCCTGCCTGACAGTAGCGACCCCATCCGACAGCAACCGTGTGTAAGGGCCAGTCTTTCGCTGTCACAGGTGAAATTGCGCTTCACTGAACAAGCCGCGCCTCAAATTTTTCAAGCGCCTTCCTCTTTGCCTCGTCCTGCGCGTGTGTGCAGATGTCCATTGTGACGTCGGAGTTCGCGTGGCGCAGAATACCCTGCGCCGTCTTAGGATCAACCTGTTCTTCTGTGATTAAGACCGTCGCCAGCAATGGAATCAGTAATAGCGGATGCCATCGCCCTAGCTACACGACTACTCAGGAGGATTGACGGAGAGTTGGCCAACACCTTAGTCCAAAATGATGCTCCGTTTCGCTCTGTTGTTACTTGGCGTCGATCTCTTCGACCGTGACGACGTTCAGTCGTTCCGTGCTCTCGTGGCCCTTCTTATCCTGTGCCTTGATCTTGATTTCCTTCTCGTCTGCTTTTACCACTTCATAGTCTTTTCCCACCTCGAAATGGTAGAAGAACCAAGACGCGAGTTGTTCAAGTGTGTATCTCCTGTTCCCAATGGTTCCGATGATGATGTTCTGATTGAAGGCAGTGTGATATGTCTTCTCATCATCCCGCGTAGCTTTGTGAATCGAGGTAACGTGGAAGGAATCCGCCGCGAACACTGTGCTTGTTAGGAGCGCAAGAACTAGTACAAACCGGAACTGAGTCATTTACATCTCCTCAGGCCACTCTGTCATTACCAGCACGAAATGACTGTGATTGACATCACGGAGGATGTTCCAAACGATGCCAGATCGACCGCTCAGTTTGTACTAAGATCAACTCGTTTCAGGGTCGCTCACCATTCACTTAGCACGTTCTGCGGAATTCCCGCCTAGTTTTCTACCTGTGATTTCCTGCCTGTGATTTCGCTTGGTGGGTACAAACTCTTAGCCCGTGATATGGAGGTTCCCTCACGCGACGATTTTGCGATCATCGCTGTGTGCCCTCTCTCATCTGTTGCTTAAATTCATCAACCCAGTTCAATACCAGGTTGATCTGCGTAGCGGCCTGCGTCTGCTCCGTCTCCTTAATGAAGACAAACTGCTTTCCGTCCGGCATCACGTCAAAGTAGTGGCCGGAAGCATAGTAGTTGCCTTGAAACAGCTGCTGCGCCATACCAGCCGCAAACCCTGTCTTCGTCTCGATGGGTACCCTCATCAGCTTGTCGCCTTTCACATAAAAGAGCGTGCGCCCGTCGTGGGACCAGACCGGGCGGGAGCCACCTTCGTTCGAGATTTGTACCTTTCGTCCCGGGCCTGGGTATTGCTGAAGGTAAATCTCGAACCGCCCCGACTCGTCTGACTCGTAAGCCAGCCAGTGTCCGTCCGGCGAAAACTCAGGAAACCACTCTCTGAAACGAGTCCGTAAGAACGGCCGAGGTTTCCGTTCGCCGCCGAGCGGCAGTATCCAGATATCAATCCCGGTCTCGGGACTCTGCTCGATGTAGGCTAGCTCTTTACCGTCTGAGGAAAAAGAAGACGCACACAGCCAATTGGTATCGCTGATCAGTTGCTCTTCGCCCCCACTTCCGTCCGCAGCTTTCCAATAAAGGCCGTATTTGCCATTCCGAAAGGACGTATAAACGACCCGTTTGCCGTCGGGGGTCCAGAAAGGATCCCGGTTGTCGTTTTCAAAAGTGAATCGCGTCAGCGTCCCCCGCGGGATGTCGTAAATCCAAATGTTCCATTTTGGCCCTTCGATGGTCAGCGCAAGGCGCCGCCCATCAGGGGAAAGCGATAAATCTTCGTATGCTCCCTCACTTTGTGTTAGCACTTGCGATGCGCCACTCTGATTTACGAATACCAGTTTTCTGCGAGCCTCAGCCACACTCCCGGGGATGTAGGCGAGCGTCCCATCACGCGAAAATGAGAACCGCGTCTCGCCCGTTTCGGGATTGCTCATTACCCCCTCCAGAATCGGAACTGGAGAACCTGTCACTTTGAGTTGGGCAAGATCGAACGGTACCGCTAGCAGCGTGCCTCCCTGCGTGTAGATCAGGTATCCTCCCGGAACGTAATGAGGATAGGTACCTCCCTGGACCAGAGTCTGCCACTTCCGTGTCTTCAGGGAGAGAACGGCGATGCTGGCTTGGCTCGAACTGAATCCTTGGCCTATATTGAATAGCACCGCCTCGCCGCCCGGGAGGAGCTCCGGCAAGTCATGGCCCACCTCACCCTTGCTTGCGTCCGGCTTCGTGATCTCCTCGCAATTCCCTCCAGTGCTCGCAACCCGCGATAGCCCAAGATTCTTGCCTTGAAAAAATATAGTTCCATCAGCCGCCCAATAAGCCCCAGACCCAGAAGAGCTACAAAGGGTCTGCACCGGCCCCCCCGCCAGATCCACTTTCTTCACGCTGTTACCTGCAAAAAATCCCAGCCACCGCTCGTCTGGCGAAAAGAACGGACTATATGCACCCTCCGTCCCCGCGATAGGCTTGGCCTCGAACTGATCCAGAGGACGGAGATAAAGTTGCGTCTTGCCGTTCTGCAACACTGAATACACAACCTGGGTCCCATCAGGAGATAGAACCAGATCTGGCAAAAACGGGGAGAGCGAGGTGGAGGGTGGGATGCCAATCGTAAGACGCCGCACCAACCGGCGAGTGACCGGCGGTCTTAAGGCTACAAAAATCACTGCCGTGACGAGCGCGCCCAAAATCAGCGCGCCCACACCCCACGGCGCGAAGAGGCGCCACTCTGACGCCGGAACCTTCTGCAAGTTTTTGAGCGCAGGCACCGTTGGATCCGGCGCCCCTGATAGAACCTCGTCAATGACGATTCGCGCGTCCCCGATTGCCTGCAGACGCTGCCGCGGATCCTTCTGCAAACAGCGTTGCACTAGTACTTGGATTCTCGTGGATGTCGTCGCTGGAAGCTGGCCCCAGTTGGGATGTTCTTTGATAATTGCGGCAAGAACGTCCGAGACTGTTTCTCCAGTGAAGGCCATTTCGCCGGTCAGCATTTCGTACAGCACGCAGCCGAATGCCCAGATGTCGGCTCGCCGGTCCGCAGCCTTCCCGCGCGCCTGCTCCGGCGACATATAAGCCGCTGTGCCCAGAATGATTCCGGCTTGTGTGGCCATTCGGCTCATCGTGGGAGAGCTGGAAACGTCTGCTGCACTATGGTCATTTTCCAAAGCTTTCGCCAGCCCGAAGTCGAGGACCTTTACTGTTCCCTCCGGCGTAACCTTAATGTTTGCTGGTTTCAGATCCCGGTGAATAATGCCATGCTCGTGCGCGTACTCGAGTGCTTCGCAGATCTGTTTGGCAATCGGAAGCGCCTCCTCAATAGCGATCGGTCCGGCTTTGATCCGCTCGGCAAGCGTAGGCCCTTCGACGAGCTCCATCACCAGGGCGTGCGTGGCGCCGGAATATTCGAGACCATAGACAGTAGCGATATTCGGGTGATTCAGTGCCGCCAGAACTTTGGCTTCGCGGCTGAAGCGGCCCAGCCGGTCGGGGTCGGCCGCAAGAGTGGGAGGCAGGACCTTCAGCGCAACTTCGCGGCCGAGCTTACTGTCACGCGAGCGATAAACTTCGCCCATGCCGCCAGCTCCGAGGAGTGACCGAATTTCATAAGAACCAATTTTTGTGCCGGAGGTTAGGGCCATGGTTGGCGTGATTATAACTCTGGCAACCTACGTTCCAGCACATTCGATTCAAGGGTATGAAGGTCAACCGTCAGCCTTGGAGAGAACTCGGGGTCCGAAAGTCGTCTGGTGGGAAGTTGAATACTCCGCCGCTGTTTGCCGATTGTTGAATCACGCAATGATAAATAGCCGTACTGTCATTGGCATCATGTCATTGGCGCACGCTTTTACCTATCGCCTAACAGGGGGCGGCTGGGCGGGAACGTAGGTAAAGCTCGGTTTTTGGTACTTACTACCATCGGCCGCCGGTGGGGATTGCCACGTTCCACACCGATCCTCTACCTTCGCGACGGTGATGGTCTGACACGGAAGACTGCGAGCGGCACGTGCGATCGAGCCAGGCAACTTCGGTTGCTTCCGTTTGGTTCTCAGTTCTAGAATCTCCTGACTTAACGTCTGGCGTGGGAGCACGAACCCGTGCAGAATCTCCTCAGTTGTTCTCCGCACTTCGCTGGCTTAGCGCTTGCGCTGGCAGCGGTTCCATTTGGCCTCTCGAAAATCGCATTCTGGATTTACTTTTGCGCGTCCCTGCTTTTCATCATTGGCCTTATCAAGATTCGCAAAGAACTGCCGCAGGAGCACGGCGTGGACAAGATCATGCCGTTTGGGCGATTGTGTTTTGCCATTCCCATGGCAGTTTTTGGAACCGAGCATTTTACCGATACGGCCGATATCGCGGCCCTCGTTCCACACTGGATTCCCGCGCATACGTTTTGGGTGTATGCGGTGGGCCTCGGTTTTGTGTGCGCCGGGCTCAGCATCGTGCTGCTGGTGCAGGCCCGGTTGGCAGCCGGACTGGTCGGAATGACCATGCTGTCGTTCGTAATCCTGATGGATATCCCCGGCGTGATTGATAACCCGCACAACAGATTTTTCTGGGCTCTGGCGTTGAGGGAACTTGCTTTCAGCGGCGGCGGTCTGGCGCTCGCCATATCTCCGTGGAGCAGTCCGTCTGGACGACCGCTGCCCGCAGGCGGGCTGGCTACTATTCCGCGCTTGTTCATCGCAGTTGCTTCGCTGTTCTATGGGGTGGAGCATTTTCTACATCCGGCTCACGTGCCGGGAGTTCCACTGCAAAAACTAACCCCGGTGTGGATTCCGGGACGAATCTTGCTCAGTTATTTCGTGGGTGTGATCCTGACTCTTGCAGGAGTCTGCTTGATATTGAACAAGAGAACGCGCACGGCGGCTACCGCTCTGGGACTGACGATTCTTCTGGCGATCTTCTGGATCTATCTCCCCATACTGATCACTGCGCCAAAAGATGTGGTTGCGCTGAACTATTTTTTCGACACGATGCTTTTCTGTGGATCCATCCTGCTGTTGGCGAACGCGATGGAGAGGGAAACATCTATGCCGCGGGTTAAAGTCGGCCGAGAGGCGCCGGTGGTAAGTTGATCGGGGCGAGGTGGCGTGGAGCAAAGACCGCGGGCCGCTTGAGTCCGAGGCTCGAACGCAAACGGCCCGTCGAAGCGTCCCTTAGTATTTCAGGCTCCAGTGCAGTAAATTCCAAGTCAAGACGAAACTGAAGACGCCCACGCAGGATAAAGCGATCAGAGCGTCCCCGATCTTCGCCCAGATCCAGCGGGCATGATCCTGCCACGACTTGATTGCGGAGTAAACGGCTACGAGCATGCCAAAAAATCCGAGCCAGCCGAACAACTGAATCAATCGTAACCAGATGTCGCCCTTGGGGGTGAGGAGTTCCAGGTCTTTCATCCCCATGGAGATGAAGGTAACGAAGCCGACCAGGAAAACGATAATCGCGATGCAACCCAGGCGCACCAGCAACCGCAATCTGCGCTGGGAAGCATCCATCTTCAGCGGCAGTCCGTAATGCCGGCGGGTCCAAGCCATGACGGGCCAAAGCAGGACCGTGAGCACAACAATTCCGAACGAGACACCGATCAGCGGCAATTGCAGCGCGCTGTTGTCCCACCAGGAAGCGCGTTGAAACACCATAAACGGAAAATCGATGACCGCGACCAGATTTCCCGAGCTGTCGCGCTTGAAGCCAAGCTTGTCCTGATGGTTGACATCCCGGTAGAGCAGGGGAGCGATCTCGCGGAATTTTTTTGGCTCGCCGTTCATGTCCTTCATTTCGCTCGCGCTGATCGTGCCGTCGCTGTTGGCATAGATCTTCAGCTCTCCAGCCACGTTCAGCCCTTTCAGGATGGTGGTTTCTTCCCGGCGGCTCACGATGTAGTGACCCGACACCGTTTGGGCATCTTGCGCGGCGCTGGCGACTGCCGGGGTATCCGGAAGCTGGATCGGATAATAGCGATTCAGGAACGCATGCCACACGGCTTCGCGCAGACTGACTTCGCCTTTGCCGGCGCTGTTGTAGGAGACGAAGAATCCCAACTGCTGATCGGGAATCAGGTGCAGGTCGCTGTGAAAATACTCCGTGTCTCCGCCATGCCCAATGATGCGGTGTCCGTTGCGAGTTTCCTCATAGAAACCGAGGCACATGCCATTCATATCCGGCAAATTTGCAAATTGGCGGGTGTGCATCAGTTCGGCTGTTTCCGGACGAAGGATCTGCACGCCTTCATACTGCCCGTTCTGCAGATGGGCAATCATGAGGTGCGTCATATCCATCGCCGTGACCGACGAGCTTCCGGCCGGGGCGGGCACGACATACTCAAAGTCCTTTGCCGGTTGCGAGGCCCGTTCGTAGCCCTTCGACATCATCGGCGCCAGCGATGGGGGGAGGGGCTGCCGAAACGTCGAATGGTTCATCTGCAGAGGCTTGAGAATATGGTTTTCGATGTAGTCGTAATAATCTTCGCCGGAGACGCGCTGCACGATGTATCCGGCCATTGCGGTTGCGTAGTTCGAATATGCCGGCGTCACTCCGGGAGGAAAGATGCGCGCCGGCATGTGTTCTTTCACATACGTGCCCAGGGGCATCATGTCGCTCTGCTTCGAAGCGATCAGGTTCTGCACCGCCTCTTCAAAGCCGGGGGTGTGGGTCATGATGTTGCGTAGTGCGATGGGCTGGGGGAAAGTCGCGGGAATCCTGAAATCGAGATAATCGTTGACATCACGATTCAGATCGAGCTTTCCATCCTGTTCCAACTGCATCACCGCCGTCCAGGTAAAGAGCTTCGAGATCGACCCCGGGCGGAAGAGCGTGCCATCGGGCGTGACCGGCGTTTTCTTCGCTACGTCAGCGTACCCGTATCCTTTCGCGAACAGAACCTTGCCATCTTTCACGATGGCGATTACCGCGCCGGCAACATCGTTGCGCGCCAGTTGCTGCGGCATGATCCCGTCGAGGAAAGCCGCGACATCCTCGGGAGTCATTTCGTGTGTCCCGGCCGGGGTGGTCGCGGGCGTGCTGCTGCCCTCTTCGGATTTACTGACCGGTTTGCGGGACATAGGTTTCGGACCCTGTCCGACCAAGGTTACGGAGCACAGAATCGTGGAAAGAAGCACGCAGCCAAGACGGAACCGGGTCGAGTTCCATGCGGCCTTAGGACTTTTCAAAGGTATGTTCTTGCGCAATATTTCAGTATTCATCTGAGTCTCCGAACCATGAAAATCGAAGTTAATTACTGACTTCCGGGCCTACCGGCAGCCCTGAAGGCAGATCGTCAGCGCGCGATCCATTCTTCTGGGCAGATTTGCCAGGCGGCGAATACCATCGTGAACGCGAATCCTGGTCCTTCCGCCGCAACAGGGCCAGCGATCGCCGGGGCTTCAGATGGGCGCAGGCGACGAATAGCGCGTCCATCGCGGCGAGGGGCGCGACATAGGAACCATGAAAGGAAGGATTCGCAATCGAGGCGAGCCAGAAGGTATCGCAAAACCGCGCGATCGGAGTCTTCTCGCTGTCGGTAATGCCGAATGTAGGAACGCCATTCTGCCTGGCGTGGACGACGGCATCAACGGTCGCCTGCAGGCAGCGACCGAAGCTGAGCGCAATCAGCAGATCTTTCGACGTCAGCAGGGTGACTTTTTGCTGCAGACTTCCCGCCGAACCTACGGGGGCCTCCGCGTTATAGCCGAGCGACACCAGGCCGTAAGCCAGGAGATACGCCAGTCCTGCCGCAAAGTCGACGCCCGTCACGACGATTTGCCGCGCCCGGTTCAAGCGCCGGGCCATTTCGACCACCGCCACCGGATCGAGGCTCGATTGCAACGCCTGCAGATTGTTCAGTTCGATTTCCAGGCTATGCGCTACATGACCGGCGATGCTCCGCTTCTCCCGCGCCGCCGATTTCATCAGCGTGTAAGGAGTGATGTGGCTGATGAAATGGGTCCGCAGATCAGCCGCAAAGTCCGCATAGCGCTTGTATCCGAGCACCTGAATGCTGCGGACAATCGTAGCTTTGTCCACTTCGTACCGCCTGGCAAGCGCCCGCGAAGAGAGAAAATGATTCTCGTCTGACTGCGCGATGATTTTCTCCAGCAGATCGATTCTGCTGGAACTCAGGTTGGGTTGCGCCTGGGCGAGCCTGTGCTCGAGCGCGGTCATCCACGGCTTGCGCTCAATGGCTTGCCCGTTGCTGCGAATTCCTGTTTGTACGTGTGACGCCATCCAGGCGAACCCCTGAATTTTGCGCACTACCATGACACCAAATGGTGCACAATGTCAACTAATATCACCAACTGGTGCATTTTTGCTTGACAGGGGATTCGCTCAGTTCTAAAACGGAAGCCTCACTTCTGGAACGGCTTACAGTAATCAACAAGAGCTGGAGCAAAGCTGCTCGCGTGGTGGTCTGACGTGGGGAAATATGGTCATCGCATCCTAATATTGAGGTCTTCGCAATGAAGCTGAAGCTCGACCGACTTGCGGTTGCATTTTTCGCTATCTTTTTACCGTCAACTTTGTTGTGCCAGTCTTCGGCTACGCTGCCGCAGCGGATTCAGGCGGTCATGAACCGCCCGGAGTTCGCACACTCCACGTTCGGTGTCGAGTTTTATTCACTCGACCGCAAGCAACTCATCTACCAGCACAATCCCGACCAGTTGCTGGTCCCCGGATCGACTACCAAGTTAATGACCGAGGGAGCCGTGCTCGAGTTGCTGGGCGGCGATTACCGGTTTCATACCCGCATCTACCGCACCGGGCCAATCAAGAAGGGCACGCTCGAGGGCGATATCGTTCTGGTGGCCAGCGGCGATCCCGATCTTTCCGGCCGCGTTCAGCCCGATGACACTCTCGTCTACGAAAACATGGACCATTCTTACGGTGGTCCCGACAGCAAAGGCCTCGGCGACCCGCTGTTCGTCATCCGCCAGATTGCCCAGCAGATTGCGGCAAAAGGAATCAAACGAGTTCGTGGCAGAGTTCTTGTCGATGTGAGTCTCTTCCCGGAGGGCACTCGCGAGTTGGGAACGAATGTCGTGATCTCTCCGATTGTGGTGAACGACAATCTCGTTGATGTGATTGTCGGCGCCGGCGACAAGGTTGGTTCGCCTCTCAAACTTCAAGTCACTCCAAAGAATTCCTATGTGCAGATTATCAATCAGGCCACGACCGGGAAGTCCGATGCCACGCCCGACCTGAACTACACCGACGAAAAGCTTAATCCTGACGGAACCCGCAGCGTGACGCTCACTGGCACGCTGCCGCTGGGCATGAAGTCTTACATGAACGCCTATCCGGTTCCGGAGCCGAGCCGCTATGCGGCTAGTTTGCTTTCTGAAACCCTGACACAGCTTGGCGTCAAAATGGACGCACCGCGAACGCAAGCTCCGGTCGACTTTAAAACCCTGGCCTCGAAGTACACGCCGGAGAATCTTCTGGCCGAACACGTTTCGCCTCCGCTGCGCGAGGATGTGAAGATCACGCTCAAGCAGAGCCAGAACCTACATGCGTCCATGGGGCCCTATCTTCTCGGCGCCTTACTGGCTCACAAAGAGAAAGACATCGATCAGGCCGGATTCGATCTGGAGCACGACTTTCTAAAGAAGGCCGGTCTCGACCTCACGGCTGCATCGCAGAGCGACGGAGCCGGGGGCAATGCCTACTTCACTCCCGACTTCATCGTGCGCTACCTGACATTCATGACCGGGGTAAAAGATGCCGCGGATTTCGATCGCGGCCTGCCCATTTTGGGGCGCGACGGTACGCTCTATGACATTCAGGTCAACTCGCCGGCCGCCGGACATGTGCAGGCCAAGACCGGAACCTACGGCGTTTACGACGCGCTCAACAAAGATCTGCTGGTCACAGGGAAGGGGCTAGCGGGCTACATGCAAACTTCGGAGGGAGAGCATCTGGCGTTTTCGGCGTACGTGAATATGGTGCACACGCCGATGAACGATCCGGATGCAATCCAGAAGATTGCAGGACAAGCCCTGGGCGAGATCGCCGCCGCAGCCTACGACGCTCCTTCTGCCGTGGCAGCTACCGCGCCCGCAGAACCGGCAGGGTACGACGTTCTGATCCGCAACGGACGAATTATCGATGGTTCGGGAAATCCCTGGGTCTCCGGGGATGTTGCGATCCGAGGGAATCGCATTGTTGCCATCGGCAATCTTGCCAGCGCAAGCGCCAAGCGTGTGATCGACGCCAGCGGCCTGGTCGTGGCCCCGGGCTTCATCGATATGCTGGGACAATCAGAGATGTCTCTGCTGATCGACAACCGGGCGCTCAGCAAATTGTCGCAGGGAATCACCAGCGAGATCACAGGAGAAGGGCAATCGATTGCGCCGCAGGACGCCTTGACCATTGCCGCGGCGCAGCCTTCCCTCGATCCGTATCACGTGAAAATTGATTGGACCACTCTGTCAGGGTATTTCGCCCGCCTCGAAAAAATCGGCACTCCGATCAATATCGGAACCTATGTTGGAGCCGCGCAGGTTCGCGAAGCGGTGCTGGGCGATGTCGATCGCGCGCCTACGCCGGCCGAACTCGACAAGATGAAAGGGCTAGTTGCGCAAGCCATGCAGGAAGGCGCATTCGGCGTCTCCACGGCTCTCATCTATCCTCCCGGGCATTACGCGAAAACCGACGAACTGATCGAACTCGCCAAAGTTGCGGGCCAATATGGGGGCATCTACGCCACGCATATGCGCAGCGAGGGGCAAACCGAAACGGAGGCTATCGAAGAAGCTCTGCGCATCGGGCGGGAGGGACATTTGCCCGTCGAAATTTTCCATCTTAAGGTGATCGGCAAGCCGCGCTGGGGAACCATGCCAAAGATTGTCGGCATGATTCAATCTGCACGCGATTCCGGACAGGATGTCTCGGCCGACATGTACCCCTACATTGCCGGCGGCACCGCGCTCGCTTCCAGCCTGCCGCCGTGGGTCGCCGACGGGGGCGTGGAGAAGTTGCTCACGCGCCTCAAAGACCCAGCCATCCGCGCCCGGATCAAGAAAGAAATGGCAACCGAACACCGCGAATGGGAGAACCTGTACCTGGGCAGCGGCGGGGCGTCGGGAGTATTAGTCTCGGGCATCGTGAACCCTGATCTCAAAAAATACGACGGCCAGACGCTCGCGCAGATCGCCGCGGAACAGAAAAAAGATCCCCTGGATACGCTGTTCGATCTCGTCCTCGACGACAAGGCGCAGCCCGGGGCAATTTACTTCATCGCCAGCGAACAGGATCTGCGCTACGGATTGAAACAGCCCTGGACCAGCATCGGCCTCGACGCACCCGAGATGTCGCTCGATGGACCTCTATTCGATCCGCATACGCATCCCCGGGCCTTCGGCAGCATGCCGCGGTTCCTCGGGTATTACATTCGGGATCAGCATCTGCTTCCGCTGGAGCAGGGAATTCGCAAGATCACCTCGCTGCCGGCCCAGCGGGAACGCCTGCACGATCGCGGTCTGCTGAAGGTGGGCTATTTCGCGGACGTGACCATCTTCGATCCCGCCACCATTCAGGACAAAGCTACGTATCAGCATCCGGCCGAACTTTCTCAGGGAGTGAAGTACGTCTTCGTCAATGGACAGCTCGAATTCGAAAATGGACAGCTCACCGGAATTAAAGCGGGTAGTGTGCTGAAAGGACCGGGTGCCTCGGCTGCGAAAACCGAGCACTGACGCGACTGGGGTTTTTAACCAGGGATTCCTGCTTGCTCTGGGCATGACTTCACGCTAGCCTTCCTCCCACGAGGAAGTGGCATGGTCCGATCAAAACCCGTGGCGTCTCCCGAACTGCTTCAAGGCATGCAGGAAGCCTTCGCTGTCAATGAGCGGATGAATCAGCTGGTGCTGGAGCATCTGGATCCAAAGGCATGGCGTGCCCAACTCCCGGGCAGCAAACTACGCACGATCGCCGCCATTTTTGCCCATGTTCACAACGTTCGCTGCAAGTGGCTCCGCCTGTCGGCACCGCATCTGAAGCGGCCGGATCTTCTGAATCGCACCCGCTGCACCCAGGACGAGACCCGCGAATCTCTGGCCCAAACCGCGAACCTGTGTTCGCAAATGCTGACCGAGGCTCTCTGTGACGGACGCGTGAGGAAATTCCATCGCGACGGCTGGGCAAAGCCTTGGACTCCCGGCACAGCCATGTTTGCCTACATGATCACTCACGAAGCTCACCATCGCGGCCAGGTATGCATGCTTGCTCATCAACTTGGATTTCCCTTGCCCGGCCCCGCGTCCTATGGACTATGGAATTGGGAAAAGCTTTGGAAGCAGTGCGGGTACGGACCTCCGCGCTGAAGAGTTCACCCGCCAGCGTTGCCCTATTAGGGTTTGCCCGTATGCTTTCTACTTGTTTGCATTGACAGACACAGCAAGCAATCACTGCCAATATGAGGCTATGAATGGCCTGATGGGCGAACATGAGCGAAATCATCCTGAGTGGGAGCCGGTATATCGCGATGCGATGCAGGAAACCAATCATCGGGAGGTGATCGCCAAGATCAATGCGGCCATCCCCCTGCTAAGGGATCGCCTGCAAACGCTGGGCATTTCACCTGAAGACGAGATTGAAAGAGAAGAAGTAGCGCTGGCTCTTCGGGCTTTGGACGTGCGCTTTCATCTTGCCGCCAGATGCTGCCCCGGATGTTGGTCCCGTGCGGAAATGAGCAATGTGATCTACGTGTGATGCCCCGAGAGCGCTTGTTCGAGCGTCACTCGTGTCGCTTCGCCGCGGCCGGGTCAGCCGAGATTGAGGTGGTTCTCGCGATAGCTCTATCCAGCAGTGCGCAAAACTTTATTCTTCTACTTGATCCACGAAAGCCACGCCCAGCCTAACAAGAGAGTCGCGGCGGTGATCGGAAGCCCCACACGGAAATACTCCCAGAACCCGATCTTTGTATCCGGAGCGGCGCTTTCCACCACGATAATGTTGGCTACGCTGCCCGTGATCGTCAGATTCCCCGCCAGGGTTGATGCCATCGCGAGCGCCAGCCAAGCCATGTGTGGATTGGGAAAGTTTGGCACCAGCGATTTCAGCAGCATCACGGCGGGAACATTACTCACGAGGTTGCTCAACAGGGCCACGGCCACGGTGAAGGGAGCCAGCCTGTGCAGATTCCAATGCTCCGCGACAGCGAGAAATTTGTCTACGATTCCTGCGTTTTGAGCTCCCCCGACAATCAGAAAAAGTCCAATGAAGAAAACGAGCAGCCCCCAGTCCACCTCTTGATAGAGCTTTCGCGGTTCCAGGGTGCGGGTGATCAGCAGCACCGCGGCTCCCAAAGCGGCTGCCATCGCCGGCGACACGCCGGCAAAGAATGCGATGACAACGGCCGTGACCACGATGACCGGCTTGGTCAACCGCGAGATATCAATCTGCGGCAGCGGAATGGTTTCGGTCGACTTACCCGCATCCTGAAGCCTTTGGATGTGCAGCCAATGCAGGATCAGCCAATCCAGCAGCAGCCCGACTACGGCGACCGGTCCAAGGTGAAGCAGGAAATCGCGATACGAAATTCCCGAAAATGACCCGATCAGCATGTTCTGCGGATTGCCCGTCACCGTGGCGACGCTGCCAATATTGGACGCCGTCGCGACTGCCAGAAGATAGGGCGTGGGCTGCAGTCGCATGCGCTGGGTGATGCTCAAGACAAATGGAACCATTACCAGGCAGACGATGTCGTTCACAAAAAATGCCGAGAGCAGTCCGCAGGTGAACACCACCGCAGGCAGCAGCCGCGAAGGTTTCAGCCGGCGCAGCAGGATCTCGGCATTCCACTCAAAGAAACCGACCAGGTGCAGAACGCCCACGATCAGCATCATCGAGAACAGCAGCACGACCGTGGGGAAGTTGATGAATTGCAGGGCCTGCCCCGGCTGCACGATGCGGAATGCAATCATCGCGACCGCACCGATGATCGCTGCGCCGGGGCGGTCGATTTTCAGGCCAGGAAACTTTCCCAGCGCGAAGACGACATAGCTGGCGAGAAAAATAATGTAGGCGGCGAGGATCTGCAGGTCCGATATTGCCGCCGACGAAAGATGAGCCATTCTGGTCGCGCCCGCTTCCGGTGGGCGCAACTCATACTAAATGGCCAAGGAAGGGTTCTGCATCTCAGATGCGCTCGGCTGATTACTGTCCGAGCAGGCCATAGATGTCCAGTTCAGTCCCCGTCGGCACGAACACCCGGCCATTGGCGATCGTGGGCACCGAGAATTTGCACGCTTGTCCTGCCTGATCGCGGCTGCCGGCTTGGGTGCTGTTGTAAAGCTCCTGCGAGACATTGGTCGCGTTGTAGGCGTGCAACACCGCCGGGCCGCTGCCCGAGGGATTGTTTCCGATGTACGCGGAATTGTCGATGTCCCAGACGATCCCGTTGTAGTTGCCGTTCGCCGAAACCGAAACGGTCGCCCCATGGCCGGCGTCGCTGAACACTGCTTGTCCGGAAGACGTTGGGTTGGAGGACATCTGCTGCCCATCGCTCGCTCCGGAATTCCAACTGAATGCATGAACGACATCGCGGCTGGGGTGGTAGTAAATGTTTCCGTTCCAGTACGCCGGGGTGGAGAAAATATTGTCATATTGCGTGGTCCCGGTATGGACGCTCTCGATCACATTATTGGTGCTATTGAAGCCGCCCATATTCAGCGGATCCAGGACGTAGACATTTCCGTCTTTGCCTCCGCCCACTACCTCCAGCGGGTGCTGCGTATTGCCCGGGATCAGAGTGGGCGATCCGCTGCCCAGGTCGGCATCCGATCCTGCTAATGCGTAGTTATTGTCCGGTGAAAAATAGCTCTGCACGTCCAAGGTGCTTCCATTCAGGTTCAGGAACGAATCGTTGTAGCCGATCTGCGTGTAGGTTGGAGGCGGCTGAATCCAGGCATCATCTCCAAAGTCAGTGCCACTCTCCAGATACACGTTTCCGGTGTTATCGTCGATGGCCGGAGCACCACCGCCTGCCCAGAAGCCGCCGCCCGCCGCCTGATTCGTATCATCGAAGACCGCAGTCTGGGCAAGCGTGGATTTGTCGTAAGCCAAAATCCAGCCGTGATCGCAGCTGCCGAAAGCGATATATATCTGATTTGTCACCGGACTCAGCGCCAGTCCCATGCGTTGATAACAGCCGGGGCTGAGTGTATCTCCGCTGTAGGAACCGGTTACCGCAACCGGCGAGATCTTATCGTTGCCCGTAGTGATGTCGATTGCATATAACTGGAACAAGGGATTGCTGTCGCCACGCTCGACGACGAAATACATCGTATTGGAGGTGGCATCGATCACCGGAGTCGAGAAGATTCCCACCGCCGGCCATGGGCCTCCCGAGTCATACACTACCTTGGGACCGGTGATGTGGCGCTGCCAAAACGTGGTCGGATTCGATGCCGAAGCGTCTGCATCGAAGGCATACACGGTGTTGTTCTCCGTGGCTACGAAGACGACGTCATGCATCGTGCCGTTGATGTTGACTTGCGGCATATACAGCGGCTGCGGATAAATCTGGCCATCTACTGGATAAGACGCCACTTTCCCAAACGTGCCCGAATTCACGTTGGACGGCGTAAGCGTGACTTCTTGCGTATACGCGCCGTCGCGCGCGTCGTCATTGTGGTAAGTGAGTACAGCTGTTTGGGAGAGATTGCCGCTGTACACGGTGACCACACTCGTGACCATCACCGAGGGATAGGCGGCGCTGGAGACCTGGACGTTATGTGAGCCCGCGGTGGAAGGCGCGGTATAAAGCCCGCTGGAGGTGATCGTTCCGGTCGAACTGTTGCCGCCGGTTACTCCATCTACTGCCCATATGGCTCCGGTATTGCTCAGCCCGGTAATCGTATCCTGGAACTGCTGCGTTGTACTGGGAGCGAGTACCGCGGATCCCGGCGAGATCGAGATGGTCCAAACACTGATTCCAGCGCTTACAGTTGCGGAAGCACTGGCCGTGCTCGTAGCCGTAACTGTGTGCGCGCCCGCCAGACCGGGGGCAGTGTAGAGTCCCGCCGAAGTAATGATTCCGACGGTTGAATTTCCGCCGCTGATGCCATCGACCGACCAGGTCACCGCTGTGCCGCTGAGCCCGCTCACCGTAGCCTGGAATTGTTGTGTCGCACCGGCGGTAAGAACCGCGGATCCCGGCGAGATCGACATCGTCCAAATGCTGATGGCAGCTTTAGCCGTCGTGGAAGAGTTGGCCGTGCTTGTGGCAGTGATC
Source organism: Acidobacteriaceae bacterium (assembly GCA_027452245.1). Classification (GTDB taxonomy): domain Bacteria; phylum Acidobacteriota; class Terriglobia; order Terriglobales; family Acidobacteriaceae; genus Sulfotelmatobacter. Next base: position 13,754 of record DAIDGW010000215.1, on the reverse strand, counting down.
GTGTGTGTGCCGACCTGCGCGGGAGCCGTGTAGAGCCCTGAGGAACTGATGCTTCCGACAGTCGAATTTCCACCGCTGACGCCATCGACCGACCAGGTGACTGCTGTCGTAGCCTGCCCGTTGATAACTGCGCTGAATTGCTGTGTATGCCCAGCCTGCACAGATGCGGCTGCTGGCGAAACCGTTAATGCGCCTGTGACGGTGACAACTGCGCTCGCCTTTTTGGTCTGATCGGCCACGCTGGTCGCCGTGACTGTGTGCGTGCCGTCCTGATAGGGAGCGGTGTAAAGACCGCCGCTTGTAATCGTGCCCACCGATGTATTGCCACCCGAAATCGAGTCTACCGACCAGTTGACTCCGACATTCGTGGTTCCGTTCACAACGGCTGTGAACTGCTCTTGCGCACCCAGCCCCAAGCTGATGGATGACTGGCTCAGCTTGATGCTGACTTGCTGCGTCTTCGGAGGCGAAGTCGTCGAGGAATTCTGCATTCCCGAGCATGCGCAGAACGGCAACACAATGGCAAGCACAGCAAGGGTATAGAAGAATCTCGACTCAGTGGCATTCATAGGGCGCCGCAATAGATGGCACCCTACTCTGAAAGGTTGCCGATAGCTTCCCCAAAGGGATGTGGCCTGAGTCAGAGACGAGAGGACGTCGTCGGGTCTTTTTGGGGAGGAGAACTGGAAACAAACCTCTTCGATCTGCAACCTTTGGCTAGCCGCTGGCGATCTAAAAACAGGGCAAGTCTTTGCAATCATTCATGTTGGCTAAATGCGCTAACCCGCCGTGTGCCGCCTCCTTCCGGTATTTTCATCAGGGAAAATTGTTTCGAATGGAAACCGAACAGATGCCTGATGATTCCGATGCGAAGTCGGCGAAGGTTATTCGGCGGGTAGAGTTTTACTGGCTCTGCGATCGGTGCGCATCGGAGATGACGCTGCAATCCGATGGGGACGGCCGCGTTTTCGTCAAACCCTTCGTCCACGGCCTTGGGATAGCGTCTTAGCGGTTGATGGAGTCAGCACGGCTCGCGGGGAATACTTCCCGCAAAGGTCATACCAGCGGACGCGCAGCATCTCTCCAAACATGCGGGCGCCGTCGACTACGGGGTTAATTCTCGCTCCACCGCTGTGGCCCCAGATGACGGGCACTTCTTTGACGACCAGGCCGCGCTTGCGGGCAAGGAAGAGAATCTCGGGATCGAATCCCCAGCGCTCGATTCTCTGCTGGGGAAACACAGCTTCTGCGGCGTGCCGCTTGAATGCCTTGAATCCACACTGCGTGTCGTGGAATTGCAACCCGAGAGTGGTACGCAACAGCAGGTTGAAAACTCGCCCGAAGATCTGGCGGTGGATCGGTTGACGCTGGGTTTGCAGTTCGGGATTCACCCAGCGCGAGCCGATCGCGATGTCGGCACCCTCTTGCAGGGCCTGCAGCAGCTTGGGTACCTCTTCGATCGGAGAGGACAAATCAGCATCGCTGAACAAGAGAATTCTGCCGCGGGCATTCAACATGCCATTGCGCACGCTGTAACCCTTGCCACGATTGCCCGGATTTTCCACGAGACGCAGCGCCGGGTTCTTTTCCGCGAAAACCCGAACGATGTCAGCCGTATCGTCGCGCGAACCGTCGTTGACGACGATCACTTCGGCGTCGAACGCGTTCTGCGCGATGTAATTGAGGACTTTTTCCAGCGTTCCGCCCAGGCGGGCGCTTTCGTTATAGGCCGGAATGACGATGCTGTAAGTTGGAGCGTTCAATTGAGTTCCCCGCGACCGGAGCCAAACCACTGTTTACCGGTTCAAAACTCCTAAGATGTCGATCCTCAACTTCCTGTTGCCGAGAACCCGCTTCCGGGAATAGCTACCTCTGGTGCAGTGCAATTGTACGTTTTTCCGGCCGGTTTACCAACCCCGGTGCACTCTCGAAAAGGTCGCGCAGCAGAGGGATATGCGCCTGAATGCGGAGGGGATATAGCGGGAGTCCTAGGCGACGCTGCGCTGCTGTTCCAGCATGAAGAAGTATTCGGCAACCAGCTCCACATCCCAGAGGCCGCGCTCCGCTTCTTCCTGCATCGTCTTATGGGCATATTCGTGCGAAAGCGCCGGTTTATATGGACGCGCCGTCCGCAGGGCATCGTAGACGTCGACCACTTGCAGAATTCTTGGCAGTACGGGAATTTCACTTCCGCGCAGGCCATCGGGATAGCCCGATCCATCGGTGTGCTCATGATGGTGACGAATGATGGGAAGCACCAGGCGCAGCGACTTCAGCGGTTTGCAAATGTTTTCACCGGTCACCGGATGCAGCTTCATCACCGACCACTCTTCCGCCGTCAGATTGCTGCCCTTTTTCAGCACGTCGTCCGGCACCGCAATCTTTCCCAGATCGTGGAGGTATCCGCCCCGCCGCAGGGCAATAATCGAATCTTCATCCAGCCCGAGATGTCGTCCAAGATCCGCGGCGTGTACGGAGAGGCGCTCGCAATGACCTTCTGTATAGGGATCGCGTCCTTCCACGATCAGTCCCAGGGTACAGAGTACAGAGTCCACCGTCTCTAGTTCGTCGGTAAACTCTTTCAGCCGCAGCAGCGATTTGACGCGTGCAATGAGTTCCTCGGCCAGAACCGGCTTGTTCAGGAAATCGTCTGCTCCCGCCTCAATTCCACGGACCTTATCTCCACTATCGCTCAGGCCGGTAATCAGCACGAACGGGATCAGCCGGGTCGCGGGATTTTCTTTCAGAGCCCGGCACAAATCGTAGCCCGACTTTCCGGGCATCATCACATCGGAAAGGATCAAATCGGGGGTCTGCCGTTTGACTTCCGCTTCGGCCTGCTCCGCGTTGGCCGCCGTTACGACGTCGTAGCCGCGCATCGTCAGCAACTGACTCATCAGGCCGGCAATTCCGGGCTGGTCATCCACGACAAGAATACGGGCGCTCCGGCGACGCCCCAACAGCTCACCGAGCATAAGGGAATAAGAAGCGGGTTGCCCCGGCGAAGTTGTATGCCGCTCCCCCTCGGAGTTGGCGCTCTGCTCGACCCGGAATGAGCCCCGTGACACACTCATATCATTTACCACCGTCTTTTCATTTTAGCGCGATCGTTTTCGGTTGTGCGCGATTGTCGCACAGATTTGCCGTCAATTCTCTTATACACACCGAGAAAATTTTCCCACATCGAAACTCAATCTCCCAGTTTGTGATCTGGGTCCTTGTTACGCACTTGCAGTCCGCATACTCTCGGGACCATGTCGTCAAAGTGCTTCTGCTTCTTACTGATGGCGGCGGTTCTCTCTGGGACACTGCAAAAATCGGCAGCCGCCGCGCCGAAGACTCACGTGGTTACGCTGGGAAAAACATCTTCGGTCGCGTGGTACACCGGCACGAAAGATGCCAAACCTTTGACTATGAAAATCCACCCTGTCCTGGTCGACGGACGACAGAAAGAATATGCAACCGGACCCTCGCATGACATCACGGAGCGCCTGTTTGTGATCCGCCGCGCCTTTCGGGTGAACGACAGCCTGCCCGACGAATCGGGAACGCCCCGATGGTTGTGGCAACGGGGAGGCTGGCTGCTGGTGGATCGTGTTTCCGGCCATGTCTCGCCTGTCAACCTGCCCGATTTCGATCCTTTCTATTCTCCGATTTCCTGGTACCGCGAGTATGCGGCGTATTGCGGCACCTCGGAGGACGGCAAGAAAGTCTACGCCGTGGTCTTTCAGCTGGGCCGTCGCAAGCCCTTGCTGAAAAAAGTGCTTGCCGCTGACTTCAACCTCGACGACTCCGTGCCGGATTCAGCCTGCGATACGCCGGTCTGGCAGCGGTCTCCGTCGCGTGTCGCGTTTGGACTGGAAGGCAAAATAGCCGAAACGTTCTCCATCCATGGTCAACTCGTCGATCTGGTCAGCAACGACGATGACGATTCAGATCAAGCTGAGAAATAGCTGGCCTCTGATCTACTTCGCCGGTGACGGATTTTGTCCCGCTTCCAGTTCGGCCGCCTTCTGCAGTGCCGCCAGTGCTCCGGTTCGGTTGCCCTGTTTCTCATATGCCGCGGCCAGCGCGCGCTGCGCATCAGCACTCTGTGGTTCGCGGTTGACTGCGTCTTCGAGTGAAGCGATTGCGGGATTAATTTCTCCGGTTCTCAGCAAGGCCAGACCGAGCGAGACGCGCGCATCGTTATTCGCCGGATTGATTCCGAGCGCCCGGCGGTACGCGGCGATAGCCTGCTCCTCATCGTTCAATCCTTCGAAGGCATTCCCTAACAACGCTTGGGCCTCGTCGTCCTTCGGATTGTCGCTGGCGATCTTGCTGAAAACATCGCGCGCGTGTTCAAAGCGGTTGGTCTTCAGATAGACCCAACCCAGATCGCTTTGCGCCGGCACATTCTTGGGATTCAGCGTCACCACCCGCTTCAGGGTCTTTTCCGCTCCGGCATAATCCTGGTTGCGCATGCGAGCCTCTCCCAGCAGGCCGAGGGCGATCTGGTTGTTCGGGTGCCTCGCCACGACTGGTTCCAGTTCCCTTGCCGCCGCGGCATAGCGATGTCCTTGCATGTCATTGAGCGCATTATTCAGAGCGACCGTGTAGCCGCTGTGGGCACGAACCTGTGTGGCGCAGCCAAACAGCACGACCGCGGAAGCTACAAAAACCAGATTCCTCCAGCGGCCGCGCTCTTCTGATGAGACCATTAAATGTTTCGACAAGGCTGCGCCCATTGCGAGTCCCGCAACCAGGCCTCCGATGTGAGCGGAATTGTCGATCCGGGAAATCGCTGCCCCGAAAAACAGGTTGTACCCCGCAAACAGCAGGAGGCTTTTCAGCGTGCGCTGGATGGCCGTTCTTGGAATTGGCAGATGTCCTAAATAAAGTGCGGCGATAAGCGCGCCCGCCAATCCGAAGATCGCTCCGGAGGCGCCCGCTCCAACCACCATCGGATGCCACCACAAACTTGCCAGACTGCCGGCAATGCCCGAGGCCGTGTAGATCAGAAAGAAGGTCAGCCGTCCGAAAACGCGCTCTGCCAGCCTGCCTAGATCGAGCAGGCACCACATGTTGAAAAAGATGTGCAGGATTCCGATGTGCAGATAATTCGAAGTGAGGATGCGCCAGGGTTGGCTGCCCAGCGACAGCGGGCCCCAGTTTGCTTGCCAGCGTATCAACTCATTGATCTTCGGCTCGGTAACCGAGATTCCGCTGGCCACCATCGCCACGAACACCAGGAGATTGATCCCCACCAGGGTGGTCGTGACCGGAGGCCATTTCACGCTGAGGGGAATCGTGCGCGCCGCTGTCACCGGAGGAACATTCGCCGGGACGGTCTGCAGCGAAGCTTTGCAGGCCGGGCAGACATCGCTGGTTTGTCCCCAGGAGAATGACGGCAGTTCGCGTCCGCATCGTGTGCAATTTGCCATTAATAACCCGCCAGCGTTGTCATTTCTAGCATTCATTCAAACCCCGTCATTTCGAGCGCAGTCGAGAAAACTGTTTTTTGTTCGCTCAGAGCTTCTCCATAACGAGGGATAAACACCATTCTAGTCGCCGCTGCTTTCGAGCGCGGGCAGTTCTTCGGCCACCGTTTTTCCTTTTACCTTTGCGCTGGTCACCAGAATCACCGACAGCACCACAACCGCGCTTCCAGCGGCGATGAACTTGTCCACGCGCTCATGCAGAATGAGCCAGCCAAGGATCACCGCGATCACCGGATTCACATAGGCGTAGGTCGACACTTTCGAGGTCGGCACATGATCGAGCAGGTAGATATATGCCGTGTAGCCGATCCACGATCCGCAAACCACGAGATACAGCACCGCGCCGATACCCTTGGCCGTCCACACCGCGTGCGGCAAATCGCCCACGATCACGGCGAAGATAAAATTCGCAATTCCTGCTGCCAGAACCTGCCAGCCGGTGGCGCTGAAAACATCCATGCCCGACTGCCAGCGCTTCGACAGCACCGATCCCAGGGCCCAGCTGAATGATCCGCCCAGGAGCGCAGTCGAGCGAATCAGTTGCTGATGGCTCAGCGCCGTGTCGGACATCAGTTCGGGATAGAACAGGATGAATAGCCCGACAATCCCCAGGGCCAGCCCGGCCTTACCCCGACGCGAGATGTGATGATCGCCCAGCAGCAGCGTGTCGAGCACCAGAAACCATAGCGGAGTCACCGCCAGGATCAATGCGGCCAGTCCTGTGGGAACCGCGAGTTCGGCCCACGACAGCGTGAGATTGCCGCCCATCAGCAGCAGAATTCCGACGATGGAGGCCAGCCCAATCTGCCGCGCCGAGTAGAGAACTTTGCGGCCGGTCATTGCGCAAACCGCCAGCATCACGGCCCCGGCGATGGTGAACCGCAGCGCGCACATCAGTGCCGGAGGGATCGTCTGCACCGCGATGTCGATGCCGAGGTAGGTCGAACCCCAGAATAGATACACCAGACCGAAACAGAGGATAACCTTCCACCGATTTGAAGGCTGAGTTGCGTGCATGACAGGTGGACCCGAGGAATTCTAAAGATATCAGACGAGGCGAATGCCGGCCTGGATTCGGAAGTGGGGGGTGCACGGGCGCGGAGGGATATGGTGTCTACCCGTGCTTGCCTGACATATCAGTCGCGAGGAGAACTTCGCTTCGCCTGGAGAAAGCGGCTGCGCTCAGGATGACGCAACTTAAGTCAGGCGCTGCACTCAGGATGACTCCAAAAGAAGTGAATCTTGCAGCTACTTGAGCTTGTCGTATTCGGATTTGGCGGTTTTCAAAATCGGTACATCGGGGTCGGTGTTTTTCCAGGCGGCGAAGAAGTCCTGATAGGCGATCTTGGCTTTCTCGGTTTCGCCCTGTCCGGCGTAGGCGCGTCCCAGGCCGAGATGGGCCAGCGGATAAAAGATGCTGGTGGGATCCACTCCGCGCCGGTCGAGAATCTGCTGATAGGCTGCAGCAGCCTGCGTGTAATCATGTGTGCCCAGCAGCGCTTCGGCGCGGACATAAGTCGGAAAATATCCCGATCCCTGGGGTCCAGTACCGAACTCATATTGTCGAGACGGCTCTAACTGCGACAGAGCCTGCTGGGCATGACCTTCGTGCAGGCTCAATTCAGCTCGCGCGCAAGCTAGCGCAACCTGATTCATGAGGGTGGCGTCGGGAAACGTTTTGCTTAACTCACCGATGATTTTCTGTGCACGCGCGCCGTCTCCCAATTCGCCCAAAAGCATCGCAGCAACCGCTTCATCATTTGGATCATTGGATTCTGCCAGCGCTGAATCGATGAGGTGCTGCGCTTCACGGCTGAATCCGACCTGCTCGTTGCAGTTAGCTTCGTCCAGAGAGACGCCTGCAGACAATTCCTTGTAGCCGTGTTTGTGAGCCGAATCGAGGGCAGCCGAGTAACTCTCCCGCGCCTGTTTGATCTTCCCAGTCGCGCACTGGCTCTCAGCCCGGAACATCAGCAAAACCGGTTCTTCCGGTTTGCCGGCCGAGTGATCGATCTCATGGTCAAAGCCGGTTTGATCACCACGAATCCAGTCCATTTGCGCCAGGCTTAGATCCAGTGCCCAGCTGTTGACCCGCTGTGCGGCGGCTTGGTTGATAATCGCGCCGGCTTCGTCGTACCGGCCCAATGCCACATAGGCGAAGGCGATATTCTGGTACGCAAATGGGTCTTTGGCATCGATTCGCAAGGCTTGGCTTGCGCTCTCCAACGCTTGTTGCGGCTGTCCCATGGCCTGTAGCAGCAGCGACAGATTGTCCCGGGGCACGGTATCACGGGGATACGTCTGGATCCATTCCCGCAGGATTTCGACGCTCTTCACGGCATCGTGCTGGGCCACGTCATAGTAATGCGACGAGATATAGAACTTCTCGCGTTCACTGACGCGGTCTTTCAGATCGAACGCCTTCTTCAGATATTCAGCGGCCTGTTGGGTGTTGGTCTGGTTCTCTTCGGCGATGCCGAGGACGGCGATGGCCATGGCGAAATTGGGATCGATCTCGACGGCGCGCTTCAGATGTGGAATCGCATTTTCGTCATCGAATCTCTCATGCAGCTCCTGACCCAGGCTGAATTCTTTGAGCGCGTCGAGGGAAGATGTGGTGGCGGCCTCCAGGGGAGTGGCGAACTTCTGCACGGATCCGATCGACTCGCCGAGTTTTTCGCGCAAGTCGGAGGCGGCATGATCGAGTGTTTTCAGCACCTGTTCTTTGCTGTCGGCTTCGGCCTGTTCCTGCGCCAGCGTGTCGCCATTCTGAGCATTGATCGCCTGCAGGGTGATGACGTAATGGCTGCCCAGCGCGGAGATCGATCCGGTGAGCATGGCCTTGATGGATTCGCGCAGACAGATTTCGCGGGCGGTGTCGTTGGTCAGGTGCTCATCAGGCGAGCGTCCCATGAAGCGCAAGGCCTGCTGAATGCGCGATTCGGGAACGAGATTCAGATAGGGAGACTGATCGAGTTGAACGGCGAGCGCCTGCTTCAAGGTTCCATCAAAGACCGGATCGCCTGTGGTATTGACGAAGTCGCCGAGCAGCACGCTGTCTTTCGCGCCCAGCTTGCCGGAGCGGTGCGAGCGGAAGAAGATTCCCACGCTAACCGCGATGACGAACACGCCCGCCAGGATGGGCAGCAGGATGTTCCAGCGCTTTTTCGCGGGAGCGATCGCACTCGCCGAGGCTGCTGCCGGTTGCGATGCACTTGATGGAGCGCTCGGCTGCGCCGCTACAGAGTGGGATGACGGCGCCTGAGGTGCAGCGACGGCCACGGCTTCAGGCGCTGCAGGTACGGAACCGGAACTGTGAGCGACCGCGCGGCCGCTTTCGGTATCGCGCTTGAGCCTCTGCAAATCTGCGCGAATGTCGGCGGCATGCTGATAGCGCAGATTGCGATCTTTTTCCAGAGCCTTGTTAATGACGTCTTCGAATTTGGCGGGAAGATCGGGATTCAGGCGGACCGGAGAGACCGGCGCGCGGTTCAGAATCGCCTCAAAGATCATCGCAGAAGTTTCGCCGCGATAAGGAAGGGCTCCGGTCGCCATCTCGTAGAGAACGACTCCGAACGAAAACAGGTCGGAGCGGGCGTCGAGTTCCTTGCCCTTGGCCTGCTCGGGCGACATGTAAGCGACGGTGCCGAGCGTCGATCCGGGACTGGTCAGATGATCTTCGACGACTGCGGTGGGGGCGGTTACGTCGGGCACGCTGCCGGGTTTTGCCGCAGGGCCGTTCACCTTGGCGAGACCGAAATCGAGAATCTTGGCGTGCCCGCGCTTGGTGACGAAAATATTGGCGGGCTTGATGTCGCGATGAACGATGCCCTCGGCGTGGGCAGCGTCGAGCGCGTCGGCAATCTCGATGCCGATGGAAAGAATCATCTCCATCTCCATGGGGCGGCTGCCGATCAGATGCTTCAGCGTCACCCCGTCGAGGTACTCCATGACGATGTAGGTGCGCCCGTTTTCTTCGCCGATGTCGTGGATGGTGCAGATGTTGGGATGATTCAGGGCCGAGGCAGCCTTGGCTTCGCGGCGGAAACGTTCGAGGGCCTGGCGATCTTGTGCCAGTTCTTCGGGGAGGAACTTCAGAGCGACGAAGCGTCCCAGGCGTGTGTCTTCGGCTTTGTAAACCACGCCCATGCCACCGCCGCCGAGTTTTTCAACGATCCGGTAATGGGAGATGGTCTGTTCGATCAAGTGGCGAACCCCAGAGTTCCAGTGCAGCCATGCTAAGGCTGGCGCGGGGGGAAGTCAAAAGCTCGATTCGGAGGCGACGGACGAGATCCCGCGTTCTCGCAAAGGCGGCGAGAACGGGTGCATCCCATTGTTGAGTTTCTGCCTGCGGCCGCATGCGGCGGGGAGTTACGTCTCATGAAGAAAAGGGGTTACAGGGCACTGTGCAGGTGGATATAATCAAAGAGCAATGTTGTTGGCGAGCGATGCAGCGTCTGAATCCCAATTCGCGTCTTCTCCATACCCATCGGCCCGAGTGCTGGCTGGATGGCCTGGTGTGTCCGCGGCGCTATCGCTCGAACCTGCCTTCGCGGCTGCGTCCGAACCTGTTCGGTAGCGATTAGTTCCGCTTCCTTCCTTAACGTCAGACCCGGTGTGTTCCAACCAGAGCCCAGCGGGTTCCACGATACGAATCTACTGACAACCGGCCGCTGACAACTGACAGCCGGCTTAGGAGGCGCCATGGCTACCGAAACGATGACTCCCAAAGTGACCGCAAGTGCTGGTCACGATGTTAACAAGCCCAAGATCAAGACCGCCCTGCCGGGGCCGAACGCGAAGCGTGTGCTCGAGGGCGACCAGAAGTTTATCTCTCCGTCGTACACGCGGTCGTATCCGATGGTCGCAAAGAGCGGCCGCGGAATCGTGGTGACTGACGTGGATGGCAACGATTTTTTTGACTTCTCTGCCGGCATCGCTGTGACCTCGACAGGACACTGCCATCCGCGTGTGGTGGCCGCGATTCAGAAGCAGGCGGGTGAACTGATCCACATGTCGGGCACCGATTTTTATTACGAGAACATGGTGCAATTGGCGGAGCGGCTGTCGAAGATCGCCCCAATGGCGGGACCGCATCGCGTGTACTACGGCAACTCGGGCGCCGAGGCGATCGAGTGTGCGCTCAAGTTAGCGCGTTATCACACCAAGCGGCAGAACATCATCGCGTTCTTTGGCGCGTTCCACGGGCGCACGATGGGCGCGCTCTCGCTGACGGCCTCGAAGCCGCAGCAACGGCGGCGCTTTTCGCCGCTGGTTCCGGGCGTGACCCACGTACGCTATCCGGATGTTTATCGCGGATGCGTCGGCGGCCAACAAGAGGCCGACAAGTTTGCGCTCGGTTGCGCGCGGTTTATCGAAGAAAAGCTGTTCAAGACCACGCTGGCTCCGGAAGAAGTCGCCGCGATTTTCGTGGAACCGGTTCAGGGCGAGGGTGGATACGTAGTTGCTCCCACCATTTTCATGCAGGAACTGCGGCGGATTTGCGACCGGCACGGCATCCTGCTGGTTGTCGATGAAGTGCAGAGCGGAATCGGACGCACCGGCAAATGGTGGGCGGTGGAGCACACCGGCGTTCAGCCGGACATCGTCTGCATGGCGAAAGGAGTGGCGTCGGGCATGCCGCTCGGCATCACGCTGACGAAATCCGAAATCATGGACTGGATTCCTGGATCGCACGCTTCAACGTTCGGGGGAAATCCAGTGGCGGTTGCGGCGGCTCTTGCCACACTCGACGTTATCGAAGACGAGCACCTGATCGAGAATGCCGAGAAAGTGGGCAATCACATCCTGAAGCGCATGGCGGACTGGCCGAAGAAGCTAAAGCTTGTCGGTGACGTTCGCGGACGCGGCCTGATGATCGGCGTGGATATCGTGAAGGATAAGCTCACGAAGGAATACGCCGCGGCCGAGCGCGACCGCATTGTGGAGAAGGCGTTCGAGCAGGGGATATTGTTCCTGGGCTGCGGTCCGAGCTCGATCCGCCTGTGCCCGGCGCTGGTTGTCACCAAAGAGCAAGCGGACGTAGCGGTCGACGTTCTGGAGGAGTGCATCCGCAGCATGGGTGCGTAGGTCGCGATTCGAGCAGCACTGACCGTTGATTCCGGGAGGCTTGGATTCGTCTGGACCTCCCGGAATCGAGCATTCCTGATACACCTTCCTGATTGCTTTCCCGAATGAGCATCAGCTCCACCCTGGTGTGATTTTCATCACATTTTGCGCTGGCATCTCTCGCCTATATTGAAAATCGCAACATCTTTCATGCTGTCAGGACGTCTTACGCACGCTGCAATTCGCGCTCTGGATTGGGTGGCCACTCGTACACTTCCGGAACGAGTAGGACCGAAACATCAGCATATTGGGCGGCGCGGGGAAGAGGATGCGTACTTTTATCTGCGGCGGTTGGGATACGTCCTGGTGGCCCGCAACTTTCGTTCGCCGAAATGCCGCGGCGAAATCGATCTGATTGGCTGGGATCGCGAGGTGCTTTGCTTTATTGAAGTTAAGACACGGACGTCGCACAACGTGGCGTCCGCTGAGGCAGCAGTCGATCGGCATAAGCGTCACGAAATTGCGCTGGTTGCGCGCGAGTACCTGCGGCGCTGCTCACCTTCGTGCCAATGGAGGTTCGACATCGTGAGCGTATACTATGAAAGTTCAAGCCAACCAAAGATTGAGGTATTTCGCAACGCCTCCCTGGCTGTATGAGATGCACGCCAACTTCGCTAGTGAAAGGATTCACTAAGTGCCGGAACTGAGAAAAGACCCGATCGTCGGACGCTGGGTGATCATTTCCACGGACCGCGCCAAGCGCCCAACCGATTTTATTCGGGAGAACATGAAGATCAAAGGGGGCTTTTGCCCCTTTTGTTATGGGAATGAGAGCAAAACTCCTCCGGAAATCCAGGCCTATCGTCCCAACCAGAATGGAGGACCGCCTGCGCCCCGCGATACTCCGGGATGGACGGTTCGCGTCGTGCCGAACAAATTTCCGGCTCTGGGCATTGAAGGCAACTTGAATCGCCAGGCGGAAGGCATGTTCGATCGGATGAACGGAATCGGAGCCCACGAAGTCATCATTGAGACGCCTGACCATACGGCGAACCTGGCGACGCTGCCTCCCAAGCGTATTGAAGATGTTCTGTGGACGTTCCGCGACCGCATCCTCGATCTGAAAAAAGATCGCCGTTTCAAGTACATCCTGATCTTCAAGAACCACGGCGAAGCAGCCGGAGCGTCGCTGGAGCATTCGCACTCGCAGTTGATTGCGCTGCCGATTCTTCCCATCAACGTGACTCAGGAACTGGAAGGCGCCAAGCAATATTTTCTTTATAAAGAGCGCTGCGTGTTTTGCGACATCATTCGCCAGGAGATGGACAACGGGATTCGGGTGGTGGCCGAAAATGAAAGCTTCCTGACGCTAGCACCCTATGCTCCGCGATTTCCCTTCGAGACCTGGATCCTTCCCAAGACGCATGAGTCTTCGTTCGAGAACTCGTCGTCGCACATGTTTGAGAATCTGGCGAAAGCGCTGAAGACGTTGCTGATCAAGGCCGATCGCGTGCTGGATAATCCGCCGTACAATCTGGTGATTCATACGTCACCAGTTCAGGAACCGAGCAATGATCATTACCACTGGCACATCGAGTTCATGCCCAAGTTGACCAAGACGGCGGGATTCGAGTGGGGAACCGGGTTCTACATCAATCCCACTCCGCCGGAAGAAGCTGCCAAGTTCCTGCGTGAGGCAAATATCGAAGAAGCGATACCGGCTTCGGTGGGCTAACCGCCTGTGCGTATCGGCATGAGAAAGGGGTACGATGAAACATTGTCGTGCCCCTTGCTGCTGCTAATTCCGACTGAAGCTCTGGTTTACGCTGCCTGGATTAATGTCTCCGTGAGGTGTTTGCAGACGCTGGTTTCCACTTTGTACATCTTCGTGGTAATCGTTGAAGTCAAGAATGGCTTCAAGATTACTTCGACCTCAGGGAACGTCTCTCGTGCGTACTTTTCAGCCTCATACTTTTGGGTCCAAAGCGTGATCACGATCGCTTTTTCGTTCTTGATTTCCGGATCAAACGGCATGATCTCCAGGAAACCGGACTGCTTTCGCAGGATCGGCAGAATGTCCTGGCGAAGGGTCTTAATCAGGTCTTCTTTCTTCTCTGCCTTGGGAACGAATTCCACAATGCGAGCGAACATGGTAGGTCTCCTTCCATTTTTGAGGAGGGCTCGAGGAGCCTCCAGTGAGTCGGC
>DAIDGW010000214.1 GCA_027452245.1 Acidobacteriaceae bacterium | reverse complement strand
TGGCTGGCGGATGAAGTATCGGGCGACCGGGCTGCACTCGTCGGCGATCACGCGGACCACCTGGTGCGCGTACTGCGGGCAAGAGTCGGGCAGGAATTTGAAATCTCCACCGGTTCGGCGGTCCGGCGTGGGCGGATTGCCAGCATCAGCGAGGGACGCGTTGCCTTCGATCTGGCGGAAGAAGTGAGCAGCGCCACCGCTGCTCCGATCGCGCTGGTACTTTCCATCTTCAAATTCGATCGCATGGAATGGGCGATCGAGAAATCCACTGAACTCGGGGTGGCACGGATTGTTCCTTTGGTCGCGCGGCGTACCGACGCGCATCTTACGGCAGCCGCGACGAAACGGGTCGAGCGCTGGCGACGGTTGGCCGCGCAAGCTTCGGAACAGTCACGGCGTGCTTCTCCTCCGAAGATCGATGATCCCATCAAGTTGTCCGAAATCCTGAAATCGATCTCTGGTCCACGTTTTATCCTCTCGGAAAACGAAAAAGAAGTGCCTCTCAAGGACGCCTTGCAAGCCGCGCAGAATGCTGCGGGGGCGTCCCCGTCGAGCGTGACGTTGGCAATCGGCCCGGAGGGCGGCTGGACCGACGACGAGTTAGAGGCGTTTCGAGAAACTGGCTGGATATCCGCTTCGCTGGGCAAAACCATTCTGCGCGCCGAGACGGCTGCGATCGCCGCGGTCGTGATTGCAACCGCGGAACTCTCCTGAATTCCTCAAAAGCCAAGGTGGTATTCTGAGCCGCACGTGGCGAAATCGACCTCCCATTCCGCTCCATTTGTTCCGGACGAGCGCCAGCGGCAAGCCATCGAGCACGTGGATGGTCCAATGCTGGTCGTGGCCGGCGCTGGCACGGGCAAGACCTCGGTGTTGACACATCGCACTGCGCGGCTGGTGCAGCAAGGCCATGCCGACTCCTCACAGATTCTGGCGTTGACCTATACGCGCAACGCCGCCACCGAAATGCGCGGCAGGGTTCGAGGCCTGATCGGCGGCAAAGAAGTTCGGGCGCACACCTTCCACGATTACTGCAACACCTGGCTGCAGCGGACGGGGAAGAGCTTCGACGTTCTGGATGATACGGACCTGTGGATCTACCTGCGGCGGCGCATCCGGGACTTGCGGCTGGAATACTTCGTTCGCGCGGCCAATGTCGGGGAATTCCTCCGCGACCTGCTCGGCTTTATCAGCCGCTGTCACGATGAACTGGTTACGCCGGAGAAGTACGCGGACTATGTGCAACGGCTGGAGCGCGGCGAGTTGCCGATTCCCCGGGTTTCAAAATCGAGCGATGAACTTCCCGATGAGGAAGTTCTCGGACGCTGCCGTGAAATTGCCCGCGTGTTCGCTACGGTGGAGAAATGGCTGGTGGAGGAAAACAGGGGCACCTTCAGCCACATGATTACGCGCGCCTATGCTCTGTTCCAGAGCGACGCGCGATTGCTGCAGGAGGAACGGGAGCGTACGCCATACATCCTGGTCGACGAGTTCCAGGATGTGAACTTTGCGCAGGTGAAGATTCTCGCCGCCTTGGCGGGAACAGACCGGAATCTGTTTGCGGTCGGAGATCCGGACCAGGCCATCTATCGCTTTCGGGGGGCATCGAGCGCGGCCTTCGAGTTGTTCCACCGGCAATTTCCCGAGGCGAAGCTGGTCGTGCTGGCGAAGAATCGCCGCTCGACGACTCCGATTCTGCAGTCTGCCTTCACGGTGATCAACAAGAATCCCGAGGTGTTTGCGCGCGACCGGGAGTCGTTTCTCGGGTACAAGCGCGCTGCATTGCAGTCCGCCCGGGAAGAGGAATGGCTGCGCGAGGGCAAGCCGGTGGCAAGTGTTCCGGTGGAATGCGTGTGCTCCGTGGGGAAGGACGCCGAGGGCCCCGATGTGGCCGCGACGATTGCCGAATGGCGGAAGAAATTGCGCGGCAAGTGGAGCGATTTCGCCATTCTTTATCGTACCCATAGCCACCGCGAGGATGCGGTTCGAGAGCTGGGCGAAGCAGGGATTCCCTTCACCATCGAAGGCATGGATGTGAGCGACACTCCGGAGGTGCGCGACCTGTTTGCCTGCATACAGGTCATGGTCTCTTCCGGGGATGACATCAGCCTGTTTCGCGTTGCGGCGTTGCGCTTGTTCAATGTAGATCCGGAGGAGCTCCGTGCGACCATGCGGCGGATCGCCTCCGATGCGCGGGACGGCAGAGTCGTGACCCTGGCTTCGGCGCTGGATGGAGTGCGAGGCGGCCCGGGTATTCTGGAAGTGCTGCGCCGCACGCGCGCGGAAATTGCCGAGACCAGTGCGAGGGGGCGAGCGGCTGTCGAGAAGATTGCCCGGAATTTTCAACTCGACTGGAAGTCTCCGGCCCTGCAGGCTGCTTTGAGTTTCCTCACGGAGTGGGAAAAGAAATCGATCAACCGGACGACCGCGCTGGAGGAACTTGCCGACTACCTCAACTACTTCCGCGAGGCGAACGGGGTGATTCCGTTACCGCTTCGCGAGGGCGAAGATGCCGTCAAGTTGATGACCGCGCATCTTGCCAAGGGGCTGGAGTTTCCGCACGTGATCATCCTGCGGGCGAACAGCAGCTCATTCCCTATTTCATTTCGCGAGACCATAGTCGAGTTCCCCAATGATCTTCGCGATCCGGATTCTGCCGGCGAGGGCGACGATAAGACACTGCACACGCAGGAAGAGCGCCGGTTGTTCTATGTCGCCATGACGCGGGCGCGGGACTCGCTGAGAATCTACGCCAAGCAGGGAAAGGGCACGAAGGACAAGACTCCTCCGGGAATGGTGCGTGAGTTGCTGCAGGATGCCGCGCTGCGGCGGTGGGTTCGTTCGCGGGAAGCGATGGGAGCGCAGGGATCGCTGGACATTGCGGCGGGAATCTCTGCGCTCCAGCCGGGAAGCTCCCGGATTGCCGATTGGGTCGAGATGGCTCCCAGCCGCGGCCTGCACGAGAAACTCAGCGCATCGGCGGTGGATACCTATGAGCGCTGCCCGTTGCAGTTCAAGCTGGAGCGAGACTGGAAACTGGCGCGCAGTCCGGTGGCTGCCATGCAATATGGCGCGGCCATGCATCGCGTATTGAAAACGTACTATGACTCGGTTCGGCTTGGCCGCCCGAAGCTGCTCGAAGAATTGATCACGCAATTCCGCGACGACCTGGTCGAGGCAAAGATTCACGAACCTTACCAGCACGAGCTCTACGAGAAGCAGGGAATCGCGCACCTGACCGATTTCTATGAAGCAGCAACCCGCAGGCCGGCGCCCCAGGTGCTGCATACCGAGGAATGGTTTGAAGTGAAGGTCGACAGCACGAGCGTAGTGGGCCGCATCGATCGCATCGACCGTATGGCGGATGGCCGCGCGGGAATCGTCGATTACAAAACCGGCAAGGCCCGCGATCAGAAAGATGCCGATCAGAGTCTGCAACTGTCGATCTACGCCATCGCTGCCCGCGAGAAGTGGGGATACGACATCGGTTCGCTGGTCTTCTACAACGTCGAAGACAACGTGCCGGTCGTCACCATACGCACGCCGGACCAGTTGCTGGAAGCGCATCAGAAGGTGACGGATGTGGCGCACGCGATAGCTAAAGGGAAGTTTGCTCCCAAGCCTGGATTTCATTGTTCATTCTGCGCCTACAGTGGTGTGTGCCCGTCGCAGGAGAAACTGATTCCGATGGGGAAAGATTCTTAGGCGGGTTGGTGCGGAGTGGTTGAGAGAAAAAAATTAGGGGACGCTTTTGGCGTCCCCTCGTGACTTCAATTTCTTAGTGCTTCTTTTTCTTCTTTGCCTTTTTCTTGGTTGCCATGTTGTCTATTCTCCCTTCCATTCTTCATGGAAAAATTTGCAACGATGTTTTGTTGCAACTAGTTGAATGTATAGAGTCATTGAAAATTGATGTCAAGAAAAAAATGACGCATGAAGAAGCGTAGAGTGCCAATACCAAAGTCATGCGAGGGCAACTGTCAAGACAAAAATGCTCAATGCGAATGCGTCGCGGTTGATCAGAAGAGAAAACGGCGCGTGTATCGCGGAAGAAATTTTATTTCTCGCCGGCTGCGGCGCCCGAAAAGCGTCCGCCGGCTCCATCGAGATGACATTCCACAATGTCATGCATTCGCGTCGATTCCGCGTAGCAACGCATCTATAATAGAAACCTGCGAATCTTCGCGCGGAGCTCGATTTTATGGCCTCTTTCGACGATGTTGTCATCATTTCTGGATGTCGTACTCCGGTAGGAAAATTTCAGGGAAGCCTCAGCGATTTTAGTGCTCCACAACTCGGAGCCATGGTTGTACGCGAAGCGGTGAAGCGCGCCGGGGTGGATGCGGCGCAAGTGGATGAGTGCATCATGGGCAATGTGGTGGCCGCGGGATTGGGACAAAATCCTGCGCGGCAAGCGGCAATCTTCGGCGGATTGTCGCCGGAGACAGGTGCCATGACAATCAACAAGGTGTGCGGTTCAGGATTGAAAGCGGTCGCGCTTGCGGCGCAAGCGGTGCAGACCGGAAACAGTTCGCTGGTAGTGGCCGGCGGGATGGAATCGATGACGAACGCTCCCTACCTGCTGCCGCAGGCGCGCAAAGGATATCGTCTGGGGAACGCGCAAATCGTCGACTCCATGGTGCACGACGGCCTGTGGGACATCTACAACGACTACCACATGGGAATCACGGGAGAGAATGTCGCCGAAAAGTACGGCATCACGCGCGAAGAGCAGGACGAGTTCGCCGTGAATTCTCATCGCAAGGCCGTGTCGGCAATTAAAGAGTGCCGCTTCAAGTCGCAGATCGTTCCCGTCGAGATTCCTGCGAAGAAGAAAGGCGCAGCCCCGACGATCTTCGATAAAGACGAGTCCCCCCGGGAAGACACGACGATCGAAGTGCTTCGTTCGCTAAAACCCGCTTTCAAAAAAGATGGTACGGTCACTGCCGGCAATGCCCCGGGAGTGAATGACGGCGCTGCGGCACTCGTGGTCACCAGCGCGACTCATGCCAAGGAACTGGGCGCGAAGCCCATGGTGCGGATCGTGGCACAGGCTACCAGCGGGGTCGAACCGAAGTGGGTCATGATGGCGCCGGTGGGCGCAGTGCGGAAGATCTGGGAGAAAACCGGCTGGAAGAATGAAGATGTCGATCTTTATGAACTGAACGAGGCTTTCTCGGTGCAGGCGCTCGGTGTGATGCGCGAACTCGGACTGAATCCCGCGAAGGTGAACGTGAATGGCGGGGCCGTAGCCATCGGGCATCCGATCGGGGCCAGCGGGGCGCGAGTGCTGGTTACGCTGATCTACGAAATGATTCGCCGCGACGTGAAGCGCGGCATTGCGGCTCTCTGTCTCGGAGGCGGAAACGCGGTCGCCATGGCGGTCGAACGCTGATCAGGAGTTCTTGCTCAAGACCGGCGCGTTTTTCAGCTGCAACAAATCCCAGAGGTTGCCGTAGAGATCTTCGAAGACGGCGACGGTACCATAGCTTTCTTCGCGCGGCGGGCGGACAAACTTGACGCCACGTTCCTGGAAGCGACGATAGTCGTCCCAGAAATTATCCGTGTGAAGGAAAAGAAATACCCTGCCGCCGGTTTGATCGCCGATGCGGGCGGATTGTTCTGGCGCCGCCGCCTTGGCGAGCAGAAGGTTTGTACCGGCAGATCCTTCAGGAGCGACCAGAACCCAGCGCTTGCCACTTCCCATATCGGTGTCTTCAATGAGGCGGAAGCCCAGGATATCAACGTAATAGGCGATGGCTTCGTCGTAATCGCGCACCACCAAGGCCAGGTAGCCAATTTTCTGTGACATGAGCGTCTGCGGAAATTTCAGCTGGAAGTTTCAGTCGAAGCGCTGGCAGCGTTGGGCAAGGTCACGGTGAACACCGCTCCGCCTTCGGGGGAGTTCGCTGCTTCGATGGTTCCGCTGTGTTCCTTCATGACGGCTTTGCAGATACTGAGCCCTAAGCCGGTGCCGCGGCCCGGTCGTTTCGTGGTAAAGAAGGGATCGAACAGGTTGGGCAGGTTCTCGGGCGCGATGCCCGGTCCATCGTCCTGGAACGCTACCCAGACCTGATCTTCGGATCTTCCCATGCGGATGCGCAGCGTTCCTTTATCCCGTACCTCGCGAATGGCCTGCTCGGCGTTGACGATCAGATTCAGGAATACCTGCATTAATTGCTGCGGATCGCCCGAGGCGTAAGGCAGATTCTGCTCGCGCAGGAAGTCCACCGTAATGTTGCTCTTGCGCAGTGAGTAGGCGTGGAGGTTCAGGGTGCGTTCGACAACGTCTCCCAGGTTGATACGGCTTTTGCCGGCGGCAGGAGGCCGGGCAAAATACGTCAGATTTTGGATAATCTCCGCGGCGCGCCGCGCTTGCTGCTGAAGCATCCCCAGTTGTTTGCGAGCCGATTCGGAGGTCTCGCTGTCCTGTAAGAGTTCGCTCACGCCCAGAATGCTGGTGAGCGGATTGTTGAGTTCGTGGGCGACGCCGCCAATCATCTGGCCCATGGCCGCCAGGCGCTCGCGCTGCACGATCTGCTGCTCCAGTTTGCGTTCAACCGTAACATCGCGGACCGACATGATGACGCCATTGAGTTTCCCATCGGTGCCGAATAACTGGCTGGCAGAAGCGCGCATGGTACGCCAGGAACCATCACGATGGCGCGCACCGTACTCCGCCGAGGCAAACAACTGCCGGCTCGACGCGACCTCGTGATAGAGCACCGCAAGCTCGGCGGAGTGGTTTTCGAGGTCCGAGATGCGGCGTCCGAGCATGTGCTCGGGTTGATAGCCGAGCAGGTCACGAATGCGTTCACTGACAAACGTATATTTTTCTTCGAGATCAATGACCAGGATGAGGTCCGGAAAGCTCTGCAGCAAGCGGTGGCGGAATTCTTCCTGCTGTTGCAGTTGGCGTTCCATTGCTCGTTTTTCCGTGATATCGACCAGCGTGCCCTGGTAACGGATGATTTTCCCGCTCGTGTCCCAGACTGCGCGCGAAGAATCCAGAAAGACGGCCTGGGATCCATCCTTGCGGCGCAATTTAACTTCCCGCGTACGGACTCCTCCCCGATCGTCAATCGCGCGGCCAAGCACGGCGGAGCCGGAATCGACGTTTAATTGCTGCGTGTCGGTTCTGAGCAATTCATCTTTGGTCTCATATCCCAGCATGCTGACCAGGGCGGGATTGGCATCCAGAAGCTTGCCTTCCGGCGTGCTGAAGTAGACGCCTTCCTGCAGCGTCTCAAAAAGTTCCGTAAAGCGAAGTTCCTTTTCCCGTTGCTCGGTAACGTCGCGTCCGAGCACGCTGACGCCGACTACCTCGTCCCCTTTTATGATGGCGTTCACCACGCAATCGAAATAAAGGGGTCGAGCGCTGTCTTTCAGGCGGATGCGAACCGCACCAGCCCAGTGCTTCCGGTCGAGGAAGCGCGCCATGTTCCGTTCTACGTCATCTCGGGTGGGCTCTTCGATGAAGTCGTAAATCCTCTGCCCGACCAGTTCTGAATAGGTTTTACCGAGCAGTTGCGAAATCCGCCGATTCACGGTGCGCAGCGACCCGTCCAGCGAGATCGCGCAGGCCACATCATCAAAGGAGTCGATCAACTCCTTGAAGTTGCGCTGCGAGCGCATGATCATCTGGCTCAGTTGATCCAGCTGTTCTTCGGAGGGAGCGGCGCCTACGTGCTCCTGCAGGCCCTGAAGTACGCTTTTCAGCTCGGAAACTTGGCGTCGGCGGCCGTAAGCGTAGACCGCGAAAAGGATGGACAAAGCCAGAATCCCCAGAGGGATAGCGCGCAATTCATAAGGGATGCTTTGCAGCCGCTCCCAAAGCAGGGCAGAGAGGGCGACGGAGAGAACAATCATGAATCCCAAGGCCCATCGCCAGAGTTGCGATTCTTCGCGGTCAAACTGATCGCGGGACCGCGGTGGCGTCGGCTGCGAGGGGGGATTCATATTGGAATGACCTTCCATCCTAATTGCTGAATACCCGCACAGCAATTGGCTACTGTGTTGGCGAGGATGGTCCAAAGTACATGTCCGGAGGGAAATGCCTGCTCCCATTTTGGGAATTCCACAGCCGGTTGGTGACATCCGTCACAGCCAGTAATCGTCGCCGGCCCGTAACCTGAACATCTATCGCCTGCTTAGAGGTATGCCCTGCCTCATGGGGCGCTGACGGGCGTCTCCCGAATGCTCTATAAGACTCTTAGCGCCGCGGTTTACGGCATCGATGCCAACATCATTCAGGTTGAGGTCGATTGTTCGGGCATAAAGACCGATCAGGACCACTTTCATACGGTTGGCCTGCCCGACGCCGCAGTGCGCGAAAGCCGCGACCGGGTCCGCGCCGCGCTCAAGAATTGTGGATACGACATTCCGCCCACTCATATCACCATCAATCTGGCTCCGGCCGACATCAAGAAAGAAGGATCGGGTTTCGATCTGCCGATGGCTCTGGGCATTGTCGGCGCTTATGGAGGATTGACGAAGAAGGAGGTCCCCGACTGCATCTTTGTCGGGGAATTGTCGCTGGATGGTGGTGTGCGCGGCGTGCGCGGAGCGTTGCCGATCGCGCTGGAAGCCCGCGGCAGGAAGATTCTGCGTATGGTGGTGCCGGAAGCCAATGCCAAAGAGGCGGCGATGGTGGGCGGTGTGGAGGTTTATCCCGTGCGTTCACTCCTGGATGTGATTCATTTCGTGAACTCGGGCAATGGCATCGTCCCAATCAAGAGCAATGGCGATGCGCTGCTGCGCGAATCGCAGCAGTTTTTTGTTGATTTCAAAGATGTTCGCGGGCAACAGACAGCCAAGCGCGCCATCGAGATCGCCTGCGCGGGCGGACACAACATCCTGATGATCGGGCCTCCGGGATCGGGCAAGACGATGCTGGCCAAACGCATGCCGACGATCCTGCCCCCCCTGACATTTGAGGAGGCTCTGGAGACGACAAAGATTCATAGCGTTGCCGGAGTTCTCGATTCCGGCACAGGCCTGGTGGGAACGCGCCCGTACCGCTCGCCGCATCACACGATCTCCGATGCAGGTCTGATTGGAGGTGGGGTGATACCGCGTCCCGGGGAAGTTTCGCTGGCCCATAACGGACTGCTCTTTCTGGATGAATTGCCGGAATTTCCCCGCAACGTTTTGGAGGTTTTGCGGCAGCCGCTGGAAGATGGGACGGTCAGCATTGCCCGCGCCGCCATGTCGCTCACGTTTCCGGCACGCTTCATGCTGGCGGCAGCCATGAATCCCTGCCCTTGCGGATTTCACAACGATCGCAGCCGCGAATGCCAGTGCACGACGCCCATGATCCAGCGGTATATTTCCAAGATTTCCGGACCGCTGATGGATCGCATCGATATCCACATCGACGTGCCGGCGGTGAACTATAAAGAAATGCGTTCGGGAGTGGAGCCGGAGGATTCGGCAAAGATTCGCGAGCGCGTCATGCGTACGCGAGGGAAGCAACTGGGGCGCTTTGCCGCATTACGAGAAAAGCTCTATTGCAATGCCCAGATGTCGTCGCGCCATATCCGCACATTCTGTGATCTCTCCGCCGACTGCGAGCGCCTGCTGGAACGAGCCATGACGCAGCAGGGACTGAGCGCCCGCGCGCACGACCGCATCCTGAAGGTCGCCCGCACCATCGCCGACCTGGAAGACCGCGACTCCCTCGAGCCGAAGCACATCGCCGAAGCGATCCAATACCGCAGCCTGGACCGAACCTACTGGGCGTAGAAGAATTTCGCCGCCGGTGCGAGACGGCTCTACGGCATAATGGGCAGTTCCACATACGACGGCATCGCGGGCGTGCAGTACACGCGTTGCGTGGCCGGCACAAAGTCCGATGCCTTCGCCTGATAAATGCTGGGCACGAACTTCTGCGGATTGCGATCGATCACCGGGAACCAGGTCGACTGCACCTCCACCATGATGCGGTGGCCTTTCAGGAACACGTGATCATGATCGCGCAGCGGAACCTCCCACACGATTGGTTTGTTGGCGGGAAGCGCATGCGGATGCTCGAAGCTCTGCAGATAGCGGCCGCGGCGGACTTCCATCGCGATGGGCAATTCGTAGCCGTTCAGGGACTGCGCGTACTGGCCGGGTTTCGGGCCCGAATCAGGATTCCAGCTGTCCTTCTGCGCATTGTCCGGAAACACATCAATCAGCTTCACCACGAAATCGCTATCGGTGCCGGAAGTTGACGCGACCAGATGCGCCGAAAGCTGTCCTGTCACGGTGACATCGTGATCCAGGGGGTCGCTCACGTAGGTCAGCACATCCGGACGATCGGTCACGAATCTTTGATCCGCCACCTCCCAGGTTCGCCAATCGCCGCCAGGATAAGTCGGGGAGATGGGGCGCGCGCGATAGGGAACCGGTTTGGCCGGGTCGGAAACGTATTCGCGATAGCCCTTCGCGGCATTCCGCGGAGCTTCGAATGAGAGTTTGCCGTCGGGCTGCAGGTAGAGCTTGGTCAGCTTCGCGTCTTTCGGGGGCCAAACGGGATAGGTGTGCCAGGTATTGGATCCGCTTTGGAAGGTGCTAGCCTCCCATGCTGGCTTTTCTCCCTCGCCGTGCAAGTAGTAGCGGAAGAATGGTGCTTCGAGGTTCTCGCGGAACTCGCGGGATGTCTCGTGCCCGCCGAATGGGATGATTCCGATCGACTCTCCCTTGGGAGCCCACCATTCGCCGTGATACCACGGCCCGGCCACCATGAAATCAGTGTGGTCGGGATCATGCTCCTTGGCGTGGCGGAAAATCTGCCACGGTCCCCAGGGATCTTCCTGGTCCCAGAACCCCGCTACGTTGAGGTTGGGGACGGTGGATGCGTGCAACTGGTTCACCCAGGCTTCCTTCTTCCAGAATTCGTCGTAGTCAGGATGCTCGATGGTGGAGTTCCAGTAGGGAATTGAGCCGTGCAGGTACTGGTCGTTGATGTTGGAGAGCGGGCCCAGATCGAGATACCAGCTGAAAGTGTCGTACTGGTTGAAGTCGAAATGGGTGTTCTTTTCTTTGTCGGCCTGCTCCATCACGGCATATTCGAAGTCATAGCTTTCGCGCAGCGCGCCGTAACGGTGATCGTCGTCATTCATCCACTGGTCGACGGGAGAGGCCTGCTCGCTGACAGCTTTCAGCGCCGGATGCGGATGGAGCAGCGCCAGAGCCGTGGTCAGACCGTCGTAGGAAACGCCATACATTCCTACTTTGCCGTTGTTGTTCGGGACATTTTTCACCAGCCAATCGATGCTGTCGTAAGCGTCGGTGGTCTCGTTGGTCGCCTTGGGATCGTTGAGGTCCACCCACGAAGAAAGCTTGAATACTCCTTCGGACTTGAAGCGCCCGCGCAGGTTCTGGATGACGAAGATGTAGCCGTCGTGAGCAAGCTCCTTCATAAAGGGCGGCAACTGCTCGGGGGCTTTATCGGGAACGCCATAGGGGGTGCGCCGGAACAAGATGGGCAGCGGTCCGTGCTGATCGACAGGCGTCAGAATAACCGTTTGCAGGTGCACGCCATCGCGTACGGGAATCATCACCTGCTGATACTTGTAGAGGGGCTTGGCGGGTTGCTCCTGGGCCAATGCCATGCCCGCGAAAACTATGAATAATGCGATCCTGGTTAAACGCACCCGATTCCTCCCGACTCGTTCTGAAAATGAATCCGCGAGTATATAGCGGTTTCCGGTAAAATTACACTTTTCCGTGCGCCGTGGGCCAGTTTGCAGTCCTGAGCGATGGCAGTGACATCAGCGAGGGGCAAGTGACGCGTGGCTTGCAGTTTGAAATGCAAGCAGCGCAGCGGACAGCTGCAAAGCCCCGGTCACGGTCGTGAGATACCTTGTTCGTATCTGATTTCATTGCTTGTTGCGCAGTGGCACTCTTTGGTGGTCCCAAGGGCATCGGTCCGTACATCCGCCAGCATCTGCTCGACAAAACTTTCCAGGGCTTGTATCACACGGATGCCTTCGACCTAGCCTTGCTCATTCCTTATTTTGTCGTACTGATCCTGTTGGCAGGGTACGGCATGCATCGCTACATTCTGGTTTACCTGTACTACAAGCATCGGGATCGGCATACCTCGGAGCCGCCAGCGCGTTTTGCGGACCTGCCACGAGTTACGATTCAGCTACCGATTTTCAACGAGCAGTACGTCATCGAGCGCCTGTTGGAAGCGGTTTGCAAGCTGAATTATCCGCGGGAAAAGCTCGATATTCAGGTGCTTGACGATTCGACCGACGAGACCATCAAGGTGGCGCGGGGATTGGTCGAACGCTACGCCGCACTGGGCGAGCCCATCACCTATCACCACCGGACGAACCGCCACGGATTCAAAGCGGGGGCGCTGGCAGAAGGACTGAATGCCGCCAAGGGGGAATTCGTCGCGATCTTTGACGCTGACTTTGCTCCTCCGGAGGATTTCCTGCTGCGCACCATCCATCACTTCACCGACCCGAAAATCGGGATGGTGCAGACCCGCTGGACCCACATCAATCGCAACTATTCGTTCCTGACACAAGTTGAGGCGATCCTGCTTGATGGGCACTTCGTCCTGGAACACTCCGGCCGCGCGCGCAGCGGGGTATTTTTCAACTTCAACGGAACCGCGGGTGTTTGGCGGCGCAAGGCCATTGAAGAAGCCGGCGGCTGGCAGCACGACACGCTGACCGAAGACACGGATCTTTCCTACCGTGCGCAGCTCAAAGGATGGAAATTCGTTTACTTACAGGATGTGGAGTGTCCGGCGGAACTGCCGGTGGAAATGACGGCTTTCAAGACCCAGCAGGCGCGGTGGGCCAAGGGGCTGATCCAGACTGGCAAGAAGATTCTTCCGCGCGTGTTGCGCAGTGACGCGCCGCTGCATACCAAGATTGAAGCGTGGTATCACCTGACAGCGAATTTGAGCTATCCCCTGATGATCGTGCTCTCGGTGCTGCTGCTGCCCGCCATGATCATCCGCTTCTATCAGGGATGGTTTCAGATGCTCTACATCGATCTGCCGCTGTTCATGGCATCGACGTTCTCGATTTCCAGCTTTTACCTTGTCTCGCAGCGCGAACTGTTTCCGAAAAGCTGGCCTAAGGCGCTGCTGTATTTGCCGTTTCTGATGGCGCTGGGAATCGGCCTCACCCTGACCAATACAAAAGCCGTGATCGAGGCGCTGATCGGAAAGCAAAGCGCCTTTGCCCGCACGCCGAAATATCGAGTCGAATCGAAGCAGGACAAAGTGGGCGCGACCAAATATCGCCGGCGCCTTGGCTGGGTGCCATGGATCGAGCTGCTGATCGGCACCTACTTCGCACTGACTGTCTATTACGCTGTGCAGAATGAAAATTTCATCACGGTGCCATTTCTCATGCTGTTTGTGGTCGGCTACTGGTACACGGGACTGATGTCGCTTCTGCAGGGCCGGTTCGCCCGCGTTTCACTGGCCGAAGAGGCTCGCAGCAGCAAACCATTTCCGGTCGGCGTGTAACCCTCCTTGTTGCCATATTTTCAATTCTGCCTTGCCGGTCGGGTTTACAATCCTCTAGCTGCGGGTGGCTTCTCCTAAGCAAGTCCTGATTGCGCGTACAAGGAGGTCTCCATGCATCTCCGCGATCGCTGGTTTTCCTCGTTCCTTTCTGCACTTACTCTCGGTTTATTGGCTGGGTGCAACTCGGCGCATACGCCAGACGAAACGTACTACTTCATCACCGCTAACCTGCAAGTGCCTTACTGGCAAACCGCGGACGCAGGGTTTTCCAAAGCGGCGGGACAGTTCGGAGTTCGCGCCGTATTTGTTGGACCACAAAATTACGACGCCAAGGCGGAACGCGACGCCTTGGACGACGCGGTAGGCAAGAAGGCCACCGGAATTCTGCTGTCGGTCGCCGACGCTGCTCTACTCAAGAAAAGCATTGACAAGGCCATCTCGGCGGGCATTCCGCTCATTACGATTGATTCCGATGCTCCGGCCAGCAAAAGACTTTTTTTTGTGGGCACGAATAATTATCAAGTGGGCTTTATGGGAGGGCAGCGGCTGGCTCAGGAACTCAAGGGCAAAGGCAATGCCGTTGTCTTTACCATGCCCGACCAACCGAACCTGCAGGATCGTTTACGCGGGTATCGCGACGCGCTCGAACGTACGCCGGGCGTCAAGGTCACCCGCATCGTTGATATCCAGGGCGACCCGCGCATCGCGTTCGATACCGCAACCCAGATTATCGGGAAGGAAAAAGACAAAGTAGACGCCTTCGTCTGCCTTGAGGCGCAATCGGGCAAAGAGATTGCCAATGTCCTGAACAGTTATCATGTCACGGGCAAAATTGTGATGGCTATGGACACCGACGAAGAAACCTTGCAGTGGATCCAGAAGGGGATCATCGCCGCAACGATTGCCCAAAAGCCGTACACGATGGCCTTCGTGGGCTTGCAGATGCTCGACAACCTGCATCATCACAGACCGGCTAGTCTTGATACAGATTGGTCGAAAGACAGCTTTGCCCCCATTCCTGCATTCGTGGATACTGGTTCCGACCTGATCGACCGATCTAATGTGGATGCATTCTTACAAGCCAAAAAGAATGTGACGTTGAAGTGATCTGTACTTCAATCGCGGGAGAGTCTATGCGCAAGTTGCTTCTGCTCGGGTGCTTGATTCTTTCAATCACAGCCTTTGCCATTGATCGCCAGCCGAATGCGGACTATCAAGCCCGGCGTCAGGCTCTGGCGAAAAAGACCGGCGGCCTGATCGTCTTGTTCGCGCCGGTTGAAGCGCCCGACGAAGTCTATGGCTTCCGCCAGGAGAATAACTTCTACTATCTCTCCGGACTCACGATCCCCGGGGCGGCCTTGCTGATCCACCCTGCCACGGAGGCCAGCGCCGACACACCGGCCGTGCCTTACGCCGAGATTCTTTTCCTTCCGGTACGAAACCTCATCCAGGAAAAGTGGATGGGGCCGAAGCTGGGGCCGGAAAATCCCGATGCGCCGCGCATCACGGGCTTCGCGCGCGTCGCAGATATAGCCACGCTGCCCAGCGAGGTCGAGAAATTTCTCGGCGGAAGGCATCCCACAATCTATACCGATGTTCCCTCGTCTGGACGAACCTCGGCCAGCAGCGCGCCTTTGGCATTCCTCGAGCGTACGAATTCTTTTCTCCATTTCGAAGATGTAAAGCCGATGATCGCTTCATTGCGCATGCTCAAGGATGCCGGCGAGATGGCGCTGATTCGAAAAGCGGTGGATGCATCTGTTGCCGCGCATTTTGCGGCATTTAAAGCGGTGAAGCCCGGAGTCGCCGAATTCGAAATTTCCGCGCTGATGCAGTATGAATGGAGCCGCCGGGGGTGCGAGCGTCCGGCCTACGCTCCGATTGTGGGCTCGGGATTCTATTCGACGGTTCTGCACTCTTCCGAAAACACAAACACGATGCAATCAGGAGATGTGGTGGTGATTGATGCGGCGGGAGAGTACTCGATGTACGCCTCCGACATCACGCGCACGCTACCGATCGACGGACACTTCACCCCGCGGCAACGTGAAATCTATGACATTGTTCTCGGCGCGCAGCAGGCGGCGATCGATGCGTTTCAATCGGGCAAGTCAATGCTGGCCGGGGACTCGGAAAATTCTCTGGACAAAGTTGCCAGGGATTACATCAACTCCCATGGCAAAGATCTGCACGGAAAGCCGCTGGGCATGTATTTTATCCACCTTCTCGGACACTATGTGGGACTCGATGTGCACGACGCGGGCGACTACAAAGCGCCTCTGGGCCCGGGAGTGGTTTTCACCATCGAGCCGGGGATTTACATTCCGGAAGAGAAGATTGGCGTCCGCATTGAAGACGATTTTTACGTAGATTCCATTGGTAAGCTGATCAAACTCAGCGCAGCGCTGCCCTCCAAGGCAGTCGATGTGGAGAACGCAATGGCGGGGAAGTAGACTCTGCAGAATTCAGAAAGTTTCAAGAAAGATATTCGCGGATGTACGGATCTTTGGTGCGTGCCAGTTCCTCGATGTCTCCATCGAAAATTACTTTGCCGTCACGCAAGATAAGAAAGCTCATGGGCACCAGGCAGCGCTGTCCTCGAGGCAGCACTTTCATCTGGTTGGTTGCCGCATCGAATTCATGCGAGGCCATCGTGAACGCGTCCTGCAAACGGTGGGTCACGAGCAGGGAACTGGTTTTATAAACGTCCCGCTGCTTCATGATCAATTCGATGATCGTGTTCGACGTGACAGGATCCAACCCGCCCGTAGGTGAATCGTAAAGCAGCACCTCGGGATGGGTGATGATGGCCCGGGCAATAGCCACTCTGCGCCGCATTCCGCCAGAGAGTTCTGATGGAAACATGTCTACGGTATGGTCGAGTTCCACGAAGTGCAGGGCCTCGCGAACCCGGCGATCGATTTCCTCGTCGTAGATTCCATGTTCTTCCATGAACCGGAAAGCAACATTCTCGGCAACCGTGAGCGAATCAAACAGGGCGCTTTCCTGAAAGACGATTCCCACCCTCGCGCGAAGTTCGAAAAGTTCATCTTCTTTCAGTTGGGTTACGTCTGTCCCAAGCACGACAATTCTTCCCGAGTCCGGTTGCAGAAGTCCCAGGGCAAGTTTCAGGATTGTGCTTTTGCCCGAACCGGCTACGCCGAACAGGGCTTTGGTTTCTCCGTGAGGGAGCCGGAAAGAGACGCCGCGCAAGACTTCGTTATTCCCAAATGCCAGGGCCACGTCATGGAATTCGATGGCAAAGCCGGATCGGCCATCGGAGGAGGCGCGGGCGGAATTAGCCGGGAACGTTGGTGCGGACATCTTATTGGTAAGGAAACACCTTCATTAGGAATTGCGTTGTGAAGAAATTGACCACGATGATAAGAACTGATGCGGCAACGACGGCTTGCGTGGTGGCGCGACCTACGCCTTGCGTTCCTCCACGCGCGGTCATGCCGTAAAAGCATCCTACGGTAGCAATGATGAAGCCGAACAGGACGGGCTTTACGAGGCCCATGATCACGTCGGCGAAAACCAGCGCCTGCCAGGCATTGCTCCAATACTGGCGTGCGTCCAGATTGAGAACCACCTTGGCGACGAGCAGGCCGCCGGAAATCCCTACCAGATCGGAAATGATCGTCAGGAAAAACAGCATGAAAACGGTGGACACCACCCGTGGAGTTACCAGTTTCTTCATGGGATCGGTGCCCAAGGCCCGCATGGCATCGATCTGCTCGGTCACCACCATCGAGCCCAACTCGCTGGCCATGCCCGAGGCATTTCGCCCCGCTACCATCAATCCTGTCAGTACCGGTCCTAATTCCCGCACCATAGACAACGATACAAGTTGCCCAATGAGAGTGAGCGTACCGAAGCGTTCCAAGGTGTTGGCGCTTTGGACCGCCAGCACGGCCCCGGTGAAGAATCCGATCAGAATGACGATGGGGAGCGAGCCCACCCCGATCATGTCGGCTTGCTGCACCATGTCGGCCACATATAAGGGCCTTCGGAAAACGTTTGCCACGGCGCGCGCCGAGAGCACGACATAATCCTGAACGCTCAGCACCTTCTCTTTTGCGAGTTCGCCGGGAGAGATGATTTCCATGGCAGGTCGAGATCTACTGGTGCCGCTTGACTCGAACTATAACAGACAGCGCGTTTCGGGTTCAGCTTGTGGAATCTGAGCGAATACTCCGAGGCAAGAGGAGGACGGCTCCCAAGGCAGGGGAGGAGGAAGATGCGGCAGCGAAATAATAGAAGGATTACCCGGAAGGAAATCGAGCCCAGAGTGCTGGATTCAGGCTCGGCTCTTCTTCCTGATCTCGATATTCAGACGGCGAATCTTCTGATTGAGCGTGGAAAGTGGCACGTGGAACCGTTCAGCGGCCTCGGTCTGGTTCCAGTTGCAGCGCTCCAGCATGTCCGTGATGATGCGCCGCTCGATATCCTCTACGATTTCGAAGAGGGATGCGTCCGAAGGCGGATCGTGCAACGAGAGAGAAGAGCCGCGCCCGAGCATCGAGTCGGGCAGCAGATCGATGCTGATTTCGGGACCCGATGAGAGCACGACAGCGCGTTCAATCACATTCTCGAGCTCGCGGACATTTCCCGGCCAGGAATACGCCATCAGGGGGCGTAGTGCTTCTGGAGTGATCCGGCGAACCTGACGATCATTCTCCTCCGCGTATTTTTTCATGAAGTGTTCCACCAGCAGAGGGACATCTTCTTTGCGCTGGCGTAACGGAGGCAGCTCGACCGTGATCACATTGAGGCGATAGAACAGGTCTTCGCGGAAGCGGCCTTCCCGCACCATCTGCCGCAGATCGACATTGGTCGCAGCGATGATGCGGACATCCACCTGGACCTCCTGGATGCCACCCAAATGCATGAACTTGCGATCTTGGAGCACGCGCAGGATCTTCGCCTGCGTCTCCAGTCCCATGGTGGCGATTTCGTCCAGGAACAATGTGCCCTTGTCCGCCACCTCGAACAGGCCCTTCTTGGAGGCGATGGCACTGGTGAAGGCGCCTTTGACATGCCCGAAAAGGGTAGATTCGAGCAAATCCGCCGGCATGGAACCGGTATTGACTGGAACGAAAGGTTTGTCTCGCCGCGGAGAGTTCAGGTGGATGGCCTTGGCAATCACTTCCTTGCCGGTCCCGCTTTCGCCCTGCAGCAACACCGTCGAGCGGCTGCTCGCCACTTGCGCGACGAGGTCGAAAATCTTCAGCATGGGCTCGCTCTTGCCCACGATATTGGCGAAATCGTAGCGCTGCTTGAGAGCCCGCTTCAGCTGAACGTTTTCTTCTTCTGCTTTCCGCCAGCCGACGGCGGCCCGGACATCGGCCACCAATTTCTCGTTGTCCCAGGGCTTTTGAACGAAGTTCGTTGCACCCGACTGCATCGCGCGCACCGCGTTTTCTACTGTGCCGTAGGCCGTAATCATGATGACCGGCAGCCGCGGATCGTGCGCGCGAATCTCCGCAAGAATATCCATTCCATCCCGGCCGGGAAGAGCGAGATCGAGCAGCACCAGATCGAACGGGTGCTCCGCGATGCGCTGCAATCCTTCTTCGCCATTGCCGGCAGTTTCGATCGCAAATCCTTCCAGTTCGAGCAGCGTTTCCAGAGACTCGCGGATTTCTGCTTCATCATCAATGATGAGTACGGACCCCAGCGGACTGGAATTGCCCTGCAACGCACTGCGCGAAATCACTACTGCTTCAGACATGTACTGCCTTTCTGCTCAGGGGGAAATCCAGGGCGAAAGTGGTGCCGCGGCCCGGATTACTTTCCACGCGAATTTTGCCTGCATGTTCTTGGATGATCCCGTAAGTCACGGAGAGGCCTAAGCCTGTTCCCCGGTTCTGGCCTTCCCGGGGTGCGGTCTTGGTCGTGAAGAACGGATCGTAAATGCGGTTGATGTTTTCGGGCGCGATTCCCGAGCCCGTATCGGATACGCGGACGCTCACAACGTTTCCATTACTGGTGCCAATCGTAAGTGTGCCGCCTCCAGCCATGGCATCCTTGGCATTCAGAAACAGATTCAAAAAGACCTGCTGCAATCTGCCGGCGTTTCCGTGGATCAACGAGATTGCCGGCGTGAGTTCCGGTTGGACTTTGATGTTAGCCGTCTTGAACTGGTGCTCCAGCAGTGCCAGCGTGTCGGTAATGACTTTGTTGATGTCGATCTCGGTGAACTCGGTCCCGCTTGTGCGGGAGAAGTTCAGCAGGTTATTCACAATTTCAGATGCACGGAACGTCTGCCGGGTGATCTTGTCGAGCAGAGATGATTTTTGAGGATC
Organism: Acidobacteriaceae bacterium; assembly: GCA_027452245.1. Classification (GTDB taxonomy): domain Bacteria; phylum Acidobacteriota; class Terriglobia; order Terriglobales; family Acidobacteriaceae; genus Sulfotelmatobacter. The sequence goes on along the minus strand of DAIDGW010000214.1, from coordinate 30,495 downwards.
CCCCTGCAGTTGCTTGGCGAGCATCTGGGTGTAGGACGAGATCACCGCCAGAGGCGTATTAACTTCGTGTGCAACCCCAGCGGCCAGCAATCCGATGGATGTGAGCTTATCGGCTTGCGAAAGCTGCGCCTCGAGTTCTACCCGCTCGGTAATGTCATCCATGATGACCAGGCGTCCCACCACCTCGAACTGGCGGGTCACAAGGGGAGCGATGGCCACATTGACGGTCCGCGTCTCCCCCGCCGGAGTCTTCAACCGGAACTTATAGAGATTATGGATCCCAGAGTTCTCCCGCACGCGATAAAACTCTTCCACGAACTCCGGCGGGAGGATGCTTTGCAAGGGCTGCCGCAGCGTCTGCCAGCGGGGAACCGCATACATAACTTCCATCTGCGCATTCCAGCTCTCGATGCGATCTTCCATGTCGAGGGCCATGACGCCAATGTTGATTGATTCGACAATATTCTCGTTGAAATCCTTGAGCCGCTCGTATTCCACAACCTTTTGCTGCAACGAGGTATAGAGTTGGCCGTTTTGGATGGCAATGCCGAGATAACCGCCTAGCGTCTCGAGCAGTTCCACGTCTTCGCTGGAGAGAAAATCCCCTTGACTCGTTTTGCCGAGTCCCATGACGGCAACAGTCTTCTGCTGGGCGCGGCAGGGGATGTAGTAGTTCAGGTCAAGGCGGGCGATACTGTCCTGCGCCCCGGCGGTTTCCCGCGGAACCATGTGCGTGTTTTCGAAAAACAGGTGATCGGCCAGTTCCGGTCGTGGCGCGCTCAGAAAACTCAGATCCAGTTTTGCCGGAACGGTAACCCCGGTTGATTTGGCGAGCGAAAAAGAATCGTCTCCTCCTGCCAGGAAGATCGCAATGCGGTCGACGGCTAAGGTGCGCGAGAGGCGGTCCATCACCGACGTTACCAGAGCATTCAGGTTGGTCTCGGAGCTCAGCTCGCGGCCAAATTCGATCAACGTTCGCCGGTAATCATAACGGGTGCGGTAGAAGAACTGATCGACGCGGTCCTGAATCCAGTTGCGCACCGGATCAAACAACAGTGCGGTCACGACGACGGCCAGAATCAGTCCTACAGGACCCGTGCCCGGCTGGCGCATATGCACCAATTCCGCGATGCCGACGACCAGGGCGAAATACAGCCCAATCACGGTGGCCGCAGCCAACGTGTAAACCACGCCGCGCTTGAAAATGAGATCGACGTCCATCAGGCGGTAGCGGAAGATTGCGTATCCGAAGGTCAGGGGCAGTAGCGCCAGCGAGAGCACCGACAGTTTCATCGCCGTCTCCGGCACCCATCCCAGCGCATGCGGGAATACGAAGGGCAGGACGTAGAGCAGCGTGTAGGGCGCGATGGCCAGAATCGTTCCGCGCGTCACCCACTTCAGTTGCTGGCGCAGAATGGTCGTGTTGGCGCTCCGGTAGCTATCCCACAAGAAAGCAGCAGCGACGACGAAAAACACCGCTCCGTAGGCGATTTCCAGCCGATCCATGTTCCAGCGTAGCTCGCCACTGGCTTCCCCCAGGCGCAGCGCCAGAACGTGCCGAATCAGCAGCAACGACCCGGGAACATAAGCCAGCGTAAGAAGCCACGAATTCTTGCGCAGGATGGGCCGCTTTTCCGGGAAGGTCAGAACAAAATGCAGGAATAGCGCCGGTTGCAGCACCCAGGCAACCACATTGCTCCAATAGACGGACCAGTCGAAATCGTTCAGCTTGCCGGTGTACTTGAAGGAGTACGCGATGAATGAAACCAGGCAGAAAATGTAGAAATGCGTCGATCCTGGAGCGGTCCAGCGGCGGAGTAAAACGTAAACTCCGATTCCCAGATAGATCAGGGCAATCAGCCGGAGCCAGTTGTTGAGGGAACGCTCGGCCGGAATCAGGATGACGCTGGAATCCAGCACGACCCCGTTGCGCCCCAGCGAATACGAGGCTTTTGACCAGATGCCGGTCCGGTAAAGTTGCTGTTCCAGTTGCGACGTGTTGCGGACGTCTTGCCCGTTGACGGTGACCAGCGAATCGCCCCGTCGTATTCCGGCCTTGTCGCCGGGTCCGTTCGGTTCTACCCGGTCCGCGACCAGGTTCCCGCTCCGTTCTACCCACCAGACGCCATCGTCGGGTGCGGCATATTTACGCTCTGTCTGAAAATTGAATGCAGCAAAAACGACCGATCCCACCGTCAGCAGGAACAAGACAATGGCGATAGATCGGAACTGATTTTGCGGATTCATGGGTTTCGGCGACTGCCCCGAACCCCTAGGGGGCTGGACGAAGACTACTTCTGGGCCTTCACGTTCCTGATTGAGCAACTTCACTGCCATTTGGGAAAATACCCAGGAAATTAAGTCCAGCGAATCTGCGGACTTCCGAAATTATAGATGCATTTCCGAAGGCTCACTACAGGTTTTAGGATCATTCTGTGAAATCTGGTAGGTTTGCAGCCTGTGTCTACAGATTGTCGTTGCCTCTTCCTACTTTGTTCAGCAGGTCAGAATTGCGCTCCTATTTAGGTCCTGCGGGTGGATTTGCCTGGGAAAGAGTCTCATCGTCTTCCCAGTCGAACAATAGCGTGCGCGTGGTCGTTTCGATAGGCTCCAACTGGGGGATCTCTTCGGCGACAGAAGCTCCTAATTCGGCAAATTTTCTGGCCGAGACCAGTACCCGGTTCTCCAGTGACCCTACCGCTTTGTTGTAGGCTTCAACGGCCCGGTCGAGCCCCGACCCCAGGCCTGTGATATGGCTCGCAAAATTACGAAGTCGGTCGTGAAGTTCTTTGCCTAAGGCGCTGATTTGCTGGGCGTTGCGAGCCAGCTTCTCCTGGTTCCAGCCATAGGCCACGGCTTTAAGAAGCGCGATCAGGGTCGTCGGTGATGCCGGGATCACCTTCTTCATTACACCTTCTTCAATCAACCCCGAATCTTGTTCGAGAGCCGCACTGAAAAATGTCTCACCGGGAAGAAACATGACCACGAACTCCGGGGTGGACTCGAACTGCTCCCAATAGGACTTACCGCTCAGGGTCCGCATGTGATCGCGAACCTGTCGTGCGTGATTCGCCAGGCAGGTACGCCGCGAGTCTTCGTCGGTTGCTTCAAAGGCGTCCAGAAACGCCTGCAGGGGAGTCTTGGCATCGACCACAACTTGCTTACCGCCGGGCAGCTTCACGACGAGGTCCGGACGCAATCTGCCATTTTCGGTCGTAACTGTTTCTTGCTCGGCAAAGTCGCAGTAGGAAACCATTCCGGCAAGCTCTACGACCCGCCGCAACTGAATTTCTCCCCACCGCCCTCGTACATTCGGAGTCCGCAGAGCGCGCACCAGGTTGCTCGTTTCAGAGTGCAATTTTTCCTGAGTCGTAATCAGCGACTGAACCTGTTCCCGAAGTGCGCCGTAAGACTTTGCGCGATCTTTCTCAATCTCCTGAATTTGCGTATCGACCTTGCTCAGCGACTCGCGAACCGGAGCGACGAGGTCGGCGACCGCTTTTTCACGCGCTGCCAGATCAGCATCCGCCTGCACCTGGAAGCGCTTTAGGGTTTCTTGTGCAACCTGCAGAAACGATGAGTTGTTATTCTTGAGGGCGTCGGACGCAAGGGCTTTGAAAGCATTCTGCAGATCCTCGCCCGCGCGCGTTACCAGCTCGAGCTTTTCCGTGCTCGCCTTGCGTTCCAAGTCCAAAGCAGCCTCGAGCTTTGCCCTGGCGGCAACCAGTTCCGCCTGTGCCTGCTGGAGGCGGCTGCACTCCACCCTTGCTGCTAATAACTCTTTGTCCAGGAAAGACAAGCGGGCCGTCAGAGCGGCTCGTTGCGAGCGCAATACCAGCCAGGAGATTACACAGCCAAACAACAGTCCCACGACCCCACTGGTCACGAGTTCCATCAACATAGGTATTCTCGGGAAGGATTTCGCTACCTAGCGTAGCACCAGTCAGGCGTTTTTGAGCTTCCACCAGTTCCAGTCGATAACCCCGTAGCCGTCAGGCATGGAGGGGGGGCCAACTCGGTGTCGCGGGCGTATTGTGGCTTGGCCAAGTGGGTACTATTGTGTCACCCTCCCATGGCATTTTGCATGCCGCCGAATCTCCGCTCGTCTACACTAAGCCCAGCACTCCATGGATGTACTGAAACAACTTTTCGAGCAGCACTTTCATGCGCCCGCGGACGCGATTCGCCCGCTTCAGGGCAAGCTCAGCGGCTCGGGACGCAATATCTTCCGTCTGTCGAACGCCCGCTCCAGCGCCATCGGCATTCTCTACGGAGTGCGGGAGGAGAACGTCGCCTTTCTGGACTTCTCGCGTCACTTCCGCCAGCACGGGCTGCCGGTACCCGAGATCTATGGCGAAGATCTTGATCACGGAGCTTATCTCGAGCAGGACCTCGGCGACACCAGCCTGTTCGAGTTCCTGTCGCAGAATCGAAACGGAGATCAGATCGCTCCCGAAGCGATCGACGCGTATAGCAAGGCGATTGCAATCCTTCCGCGCTTCCAGATTGAAGCGGGACGGGACCTGAACTACAAGGTCTGCTATCCCCGCGCGAGCTTCGATCGCCAGTCAATCTCCTGGGATCTGAATTACTTCAAGTATTACTTCCTGAAACTTGCGGGTGTGCCTTTTAGTGAGCAGGCCCTGGAAGACGACTTCAGCACGCTGACCGATTTTCTCCTGAGCGCAGAGCGCGACTATTTTCTCTATCGCGACTTCCAATCGCGCAATGTCATGCTGCCGCACGGCGAGCCGTTTTTCCTCGACTATCAGGGCGGCCGCAAAGGTGCATTGCAATATGACGTCGCGTCATTGCTCTTTGATGCCAAGGCCGATTTGCCGCCGGCGGTTCGCGAGCAGTTGCTCAATCACTATCTCGACAGCCTGTCGGGCTACATCGCGCTTGATCGCGCCGAATTCCTGCGGTACTACTACGCATACGTTTACGTACGCATTATGCAGGCGCTGGGCGCGTACGGTTTCCGCGGATTCTATGAGCGCAAGGCGCACTTTTTGCAAAGCGTCCCGTACGCGCTGAAAAATATCCGCTGGCTGCTGCATAACGTGGAATTGCCGATTGCCCTTCCCGCGCTGATCGAAGCCTTCCGCGGCATGCTGCGCTCCGAGAAATTGCAGGGGATTGCGTCGGAAGCGGACAGCTTAGTCGTACGTGTTTTCAGTTTTTCCTTCCACCGCGGCCTGCCCAAAGACGAATCGGGAAATGGCGGCGGGTTTATCTTCGATGGCCGCAGCCTGCCCAATCCCGGACGCCAGGATCGTTTCAAAGAGCTCACCGGCAGAGACGAACCCGTCATTGAATATCTCAATCAGCAAGCCAGCGTGCACCAGTTTATGGGGAACGTGACTTCGCTGGTAGACGCCAGTGTCGCCGAATATCAGCGCCGCGGCTTCAAGAACCTGATGGTTTCTTTTGGCTGCACCGGGGGCCAACACCGCTCCGTCTATCTTGCCGAACAACTTGCCGAACATCTGCGGGAGAAGAGCGGTATCGAGGTAATTGTGCGCCATCTGGGACTGGAAGCACGCCGGCAAGAAGCTATGGCTGCGCAGAGCGCTGCACCATGAAAGCCATGGTCTTCGCGGCCGGACTGGGCACCCGCCTTCAGCCTCTCACCAACGATCGTCCTAAGGCTCTTGTTGAAATTGAAGGACGCACTCTGCTGGAAATCACTCTCTGTCGATTGCGGCGTTTTGGCGTGAATGAGGTAATCGTCAACGTTCACCATTTCGCCGACCAGGTTGTGGAGTATCTCCGTTCGAAGAACAATTTCGGCATGCGCCTCGAGATTTCTCGTGAGGAAGACATGCTGCTGGACACCGGAGGGGGCCTCAAGAAAGCCGCGCCTTTTTTTGGGGAGGATTCGAGAGACGAGCCATTTTTGGTTCACAACGTGGATGTGCTCAGCAATATCGACCTCGGGCAAATGCCGGCCTTCCATCGCGAGCACGGAGCGTTGGCCTCGCTCGCGGTCCAAAAGCGTGAGAGCTCACGGCAATTACTGTTCGATACACAGCTTCGGCTCTGCGGACGCCGGCGGAAGGGCGAACCCGATGAAATCGCAATCTCTTGCGATCAGTCGCGAGCGCTCGCATTCTGCGGCATTCACGTGATCTCGCCGCGTATTTTCGGACTCATGACGGAGCAGGGGGTGTTCTCGATCATTGACGTCTATCTGCGCCTCGCCCGCGCCGGAGAAAAAATTGTGGCCTTTCCCGCCGACCCATATTACTGGCGCGATGTTGGTAAACCCGAGCAGGTGGAGCAAGCCGCAAAAGATATTCGCAGCGGCATATTGACGGCGTAAACCGTCGATGGCACGGCTGCTCGCAGCTTGCCGCAAGCAGTTTTGTCGTTCCGCGCAGCGAGTACTCTGCTGTTCCCGTCCTGGCAAGAAAGCGGACTCCTTACCGCCGAAAACCGCCGGCAAACTGGTTATGCTACGCTTCTGTTGCCCTCCGTCTGCGATTCCTATGGAATCCGCACCCCAGGTCCGCATCGGCACGGCTGGCTGGTCTTACAAAGACTGGGAGGGAATCTTCTTTCCTGCCGGACTCGACTACCGCAAACACCATCGCCTCGAATATCTTGCGCGCTTCTTCGACACGGCCGAGATCAACACATCCTTTTACGGACCGCTGAAGCCGGAGATTGCCAAATTCTGGTGCCGCCGCGTCGCGCTAGCGAATCCGAAATTCGTTTTTACCGCGAAGCTCTATCGCGCGTTCACACACTCGCCAATCGCAGTGATGGAGCCTACATCGGCTGCGACCATCCGGCCGACCGACGAAGATGAAGCGCAAACCCGCGAAGGCTTGGACGTGCTGGCCGGAGAAGGGAAGCTAGGAGCGTTGCTAATCCAGTTTCCTGTCTCATACAAGAACACGCCGCTAAATCGCGAATATCTTGATCGCCTGCTGCGGCAGTTCATCGAATATCCACGTGTGGTCGAGGTGCGGCATTCGAGTTGGAACGATCCTGCCACGCTGGAATCGTTCACGCAAAAGAACGTAGGATTCTGCAATATTGACCAGCCGCTGCTCGGACGCTCTCTTTCGCCCACCGAGCATGTGACGGCGCCGATCGCCTACGTCCGCCTGCACGGGCGTAACTATGATCAGTGGTTCGATTCCGACAATCGCAACGACCGCTATAACTATCTCTACAAAGAGAGCGAACTTGCCGACTGGAAGAGCCGCATTGCGAACCTTGCCGAACGAGCGCAGTCGACTTACGTGATCACCAATAATCATTTCGAGAGCAAGGCCGCGGTGAATGCGCTGGAACTGAAGGCGATGCTGAGCGGAAAGCACGTGCCCGCTCCGGCTACGCTGGTGCAGAACTATCCGGACCTGAGGAGATTCGCCGATCCTGTGGATGACCTGGGACAATCCGAAGCTACGCTGCAGTTCGGATGAGGGCACTACCAACGAACCAGTCCATCCGTATCTTCCACCAGCACGACATCATATTTTTCCAGCATGGGCATAAGGGCATTTTCTAATTTGCTTTTCCAGAGTTCGCCTTCATAGAATTTCGTCTTCATCGGCTCGCGTGAAGCCAGGTCGGGAAAGCCGCGCATGAAGAAGAAGGTGTCAGGATCTTCGACGGACAGAAACGGACCCAGGATTTTCATTCCAATTTCCGCATGGGCGGGGAGTGACTGGGTGCGGAAGATCTCGAGGAATTCGGTCCGCTTGCCCGGCTTGGTTTTGTAAGTGCGCATCTCGATGATCATGGGATTTTCCCGCTTTTGCGAATATCGTCATGCTTCGTCATCCGGGTATCGGTGGCGATCCAATTTACTTCCCAAGTCTTTCCGCCATCATCAGAGAATGACTGTTCGAAATGGCAAGAATGGGGATGGATGTCGGAAATTACGAACCGTACAAATATGGAGCGCTCATTGAGTGCTTCCTGATCATAAAATTCGCCGCGTCCGCTCTTGAACTCGCCGATCGTCGGATTGCTTAACGTGCCGGTACGGCTGTTGGCATAAGTCAGATTCCACTGCTGCGATCGGGGATTATACAGGCGCAAGTTCAGACCCTCGATGTGACCTGATGGACCTTCCACTTCAAGTTCCACCAGATTGGCGCGGCCGTTCCATATGCTCTCGACGGTCGATGTGCCATGGTAATCGGCCCAAGTTTCGGACCCGCTCAGAGGATGCAGAATTCTGGAAACGTGAGTGTTCCAAATTCCGATTTCGAAGTCGAAATCATGGCTTACGCCCTCATGGGGTGATGACCATTTGGAGTTCCCACTGATATTGCCATCGTCTGATATCCGCGTGAAGTTCTCAATGAAGTTGACTTTCCAGGTTTTGCCGCCATCCGCAGAGAAGGATTGTTCGAAGTGCGCGGAGGTTTTGGTTATATCCGACCATATCTGCCGGACGAAGATCGCTTTGCCGTCAAATGTTTGCTGATCGTAGAATTCTCCCCGGCCATAATTGAATTTGCCAACTAGCGGAGTTTCGAGCGTACCATCCCCGCTGTTGGCGTAGTTCAAGGTCCATTGGCGAGTGGTGGGATTGTAGAGCCGCAGACAGAGGAGTTCCAGGTGGCCGGCCGGACCATCAGCTTCCAATTGAGCCAAGTCAGCCCGTCCATCCCAGATCTCTCGGGTATGGGAAACTCCATCGTATTCTGCCCATGTGGCCGAACCAGCGAGCGGATGCAGGATCTTAGATACATGGCTGCGCCATGTTCCGAAAACGAAATCGAAATCGTGTTGTCCATCGCGCAGGGAGGTCGGAGAGGTATTCTGATAGGCGGCTCTAGCCTGTGGACCGCCTTGAGCTCCGAAAAGCATTGTGACGCCCAAGAGAAACGCGCAAGCCGTGAGAAAACGCCCAAGCCGAACGGATCGGTGGTCAAGGTAAGCCATGCTTCAGAGTTGCGCACTCCGCATCAAAGCGCAAGAATGCACTTTTTGGTGACTGGGTAACCTCATGGAAACTCGTACCCTCGCGAAAACCGACGAAGAAGCGCAATCCGCGGCCCCGACCAAGTGTCCGCTGACCGCCGCGATAACGGCAATCGGAGGCAAATGGAGCTTGATCTGTCTCTACTGGCTAGACTCTGGCACGCGCCGTTTCAATGAACTCCGGCGGCTCATGCCTGACATTTCGCACAAGGTGCTCTCGGCGACGCTGCGTGACCTGGAACGGGAAGGCTTGATTTCGAGGACGGTATACGCTGAAGTTCCTCCGCGGGTGGAATACTGTATTTCAGAGCACGGCCAGAGCGTGCGCCCCGTCTTGCAATCGGTGCGGCAGTGGGGGCGAGCTCATCTGGGGTGGAAAGCGGAAAGAACTCTAGTCCGAAGAAAATCTGTGCCTGGGGCGGAAGACCCGTGATACGGTTCCAGGTTTACCAGCTGAGATAATCCGAAATTGCAAATTGCGGCGCGGGGCCGTTGGGGAGCACGCGGGCTCTTACGCTCCGACGGCGTGTTCCTTCATCCGCTGCGGATTATGGCGCAGCGCGACGTTCATGAAGACGTCACCCATGGCCGTTTCGAAATGAATCATCAGCGCCTCGACGTCTTCACTGCTGCCGTCGCCTTGATCGGCCGTCAGCAAGACAGGCGGATGGACGCGGAATTTGAATCCCTGGTCGTTGAGCGCGGAAATGGCATTGCCGACGACCTGGTTCGCCAGTTCAAAGATGGTCTCTTTGATCAGCGAATCCGATTCCGGCAGTTCGGCTCCGGCGTAATGGCTGGCCACGCGTACGGCCGTCTGCGGCTCCAGATCAAGCACGATGCGTCCTTCGATGTCGCCGGTTAAAGCGATCATGCCGGCCACGCCCTTGCGGCGATACGCATCCTCTTCCATGGTGAGATTGTTCACCTTGGTCCTGCCGTGCAGACCCTGCGACAACACCGCGTCAGCCGCGTTGATGAAGGGCTGAATCAATTCCATCTTCATGGACTTAGGCCCCTGCGCCGGCGCTCTGCGCCACCGCGCCGTCTTCTCCCATTACATATTTGATCACTTCATACAGAACTTCCGGCTTCACGGGTTTCTGCACGAAATGCCGCGCGCCGCGCTGCAATGCCGCGACAATATTTTCCTGGTAGCCCACCGATGAGACCATGACGATGCGCGCCTCAGGATGCTGCTGCACGATGCGCTCGGCCGCTTCAATGCCTTCCATCTGCGGCATGGTGATGTCCATGAGCACGATGTCGGGATGGGTGCGGTCGAACTCGCTGATGGCGGTCAAGCCGTCGCCGGCCTCGGCGGCCACCTGCCCGCCGAAAGTTTCAATCATGCGGGCGAGATTTTTCCGGGCAAAGACCGAGTCATCCACGATTAAGTAGCGAACCGGTTGCCCATCTTTGCTGCGTTTTACTGGTGCAAACTGCTCCATACAACCTCCTCGTTCTTGCTGACTGCCTTACGAATCATTCCTTGCAAATGAAGCGCGCTGGTTAACTGACAGCGTGCATCGCCTTGCCATTACCACCCACTTCTCCTGAATTATTGCGGCCGCAGACGGCTTGTAGCGTCGATGAAAGCACGTCCAGAGAAACCACGCGCGATGCGTAACCACGCTCGATTGCCGCCTTCGGCATCCCGAAGACCACGCAGGAATCTTCACTCTGGGCAATCGTCACTCCGCCCGATTTCTTGATGGCGCCCAGGCCTTCGGCACCGTCGTCGCCCATGCCCGTCATCAGGAGTCCGATGGCTTGCGTGCGGAACTCTTCGGCGACACTCTTCAATAACACATCGGCGCTGGGGCGGTGCCCATTGACCCGGGGATCGTCGGTGAGAATCGCGATGTCTCCCAGAGGCATCCGTTTTACCTTTAAGTGGCGGCTGCCGGGACAAATCAGTACTCGTCCGGCCTGCAGCAAGTCTCCCGACTGAGCTTCTTTCACGCGCAACGCGCAGGTCTCATCCAGCCGCCGCGCGAACATCTCAGTGAAGCCTTCGGGCATATGCTGCACCACCAGGATGCAAGCGGGAAAATCGCCCGGCAGTTGTGCGAGCAGATATTCGAGTGCCTGCGGGCCACCGGTGGAAATTCCGATGGCGACGACTTTGCTCGGAACCGTAGCCGCCGATACCACTTCGCGCTTTTCCGGACGCGGGATGATGCCCGGCATGGGCCGCGGTTTCAGCTTGCACTCGGCTGCAGCTTTGACCTTAGCGGTCAGTTCGGCTGCGGTCTCCGCCATGTGCGAAGCGGTATCTTTCGGCTTGGTCAGGAAGTCGAAAGCTCCCAGGCCAAGCGCCTTCATGGTGACCGACGCACCTTCCGTGCTGTGCGAACTGAAAACAATCACCGGGATGGGTTGCCGCCGCATGATCTCTTTCAACGTGTCGATGCCGTTCATGCCGGGCATCTCCAGGTCGAGAGTGATGACGTTGGGCCGCAGTTCCTCAATCTTCTTCAGGCAGAACTGCCCGTCCATGGCCGTTCCCACGACTTGGATGGAGCTGTCGGTTTCGAGCATCTGGGGAATCAGCTTCCGCATGAGTGCCGAATCGTCGACGACCAGAACGCGTACTGGACCCTGGTTCATGCCCGACCTCCCGCCTGTGTCATGGCGAAACGCATGCGGTCCGTTGCGGTGAGCAGCAGCCCGGAATGTACTCGGCCGGATTCCTGCGGCCGGGAGTGCGCAAAATGTTCGACGACCGCCGGCAGATTCAGGATCAGCACCACGCGTCCGTCCCCTAGGATCGAAGCGCCCGACACCAGATCTGTCGAGAAGGTCTGGTCATCCAACGCCTTGATCACCAATTCTTCTTCGCCTTCCAGTGCATCTACGATCAATCCGTACTTCCTTTCTCCAACCGTGATGACGAGCACGAACAATTTGTGGGTCTTGCCTTCTTCCCCGACCAATTGCGGTCGTCCCAGGCGCAATACCGGCAGCACCTGATTCCGCAATTGCAGCACTTCATAGTTATCCACCTGATGAACTTCGGCTTCGGTGGTGCGCGCGATCTCGACCACCGCGTTCAGGGGAATCGCGTAAAGCCGCTGTTCCACCCAGAAAAGCAGGGCCTTGATGATGGCCAGAGTCAAAGGCAGCTTGAGGCGGAAGGTTGTGCCCTGGCCCGGACGCGTTTCCACCGTGATTGTCGCCTTCAGCCTGTGGAGGACACTTTGCACGACATCCATGCCGACGCCACGTCCCGAAACTTCCGTGACCTGCTCGGCCGTGCTGAATCCGGGACGGAAGATGAAGTCTGTTACCTCCGAATCGCTGAGACGCGATGATTCGTCGGGGCTGACAAAGCCAAGTTCGATCGCTTTGGCACGAATGCGCTGTGCGTCGAGGCCGCGGCCATCATCGCTGACTTCAACGATGACCTGATTGCCCTGGTGATAGGCGTTCAGCCGCACCGTGCCCTGCGCCGCCTTCCCGGCTTTTCTGCGATCCTCTGGCGACTCGATGCCGTGACTGACGGCATTGCGCACCATGTGGGTCAGGGGTTCGGCGATGGCGTCGAGGATACCTTTATCGAGATCGGTGTCTTGTCCGCTGACCACCAGTTCGACTTCGCGGCTGCACTGCCGCGCCACATCCCGAACGATGCGCGGGAAGCGGCGGAAGAGTTGATCGACGGGCACCATGCGGATTTTCATGACCGAGCGTTGCAGATCGTTGAGTACGCGCGCCTGAAACGCCATGGCGTCGGCGAATGTGCTGCGCAACAACTCCCGCGGATAACGTTTGGAAAACTCACTTAGCGCCTGTTGCAGCATGGACTTGCCGATGATCAGTTCGCCGACCAGGTTCAACACGTTATCGATGCGGCCGGCTTCGACGCGCAGAATGTTCTCGGTCGTACTCTGTACCGCGCTGTTCTCGGCGGCCCCACTCTCAGATTTAGACGGGAGAGGCTGCGCCGGATCTGGAATTGTTTGGGCTGCCGCGTTGACCGCGGGATCGATGATTTCGACTGCGGCCAACATCAACTCCACCGAAACTTCCTCGGCAATGGTAGGAATCTTGCATCGAGCTTCAATCTGTTCCGGAGCACCCGAGGTCGCTACGACCAGTTCCACCTGCTTGACTGCGGCAGGAGATTTGGGATCGGGGCGGATCGCTAATACGCGACCGGCGGCCGCCGCACCGTTCTGAATCAGTTGCCGTCCGGCAATCGGCATGGCGCAGTGCGGATCGATTTTGGCGACGACGTGATACACCGCCATCCCGCTCGCCTGGGCTTGCGTCATCGATAACTTTTCGTACTCCGTCCACTCCGAAGGCTTGGCGATCGACTTCGCCTTCTTGCCGCGGGACTTCCGGACCGCAGGAGCCGAGGTCAAGGCCTTGATCTTCTTGCTCAACGAGGTGGTAGACGGAAGCTTGCTGCCTTTGCGGTAGGCGGAGATCATCTCGCCAAAAACATCGGTTACCTGGAAGGCAATTTCGGCAACGGCGGCATTGGCGGTGGCTCCTTCCACCGAAAGCGCGTCCTCGAACTGGTGGGCGAGTTCGCTGATTTCGCGCAGTCCGCAAGCTGCCGAGTCGCCCTTGAGCGTGTGCGCCGTGCGCCGGATGCTCCGGACGATTTCTTCATCGCCGGGCTTTTTTTCCAGCTTGAGCGCCTCATCATTCAGCGCCTGCAGCAGTTCCTGCGAGGTCTCAAAAAACAACTCTCGCAGTTCTGCGCCACGCTCATCGGAAGAGTGATTCACTCTTTCACCTCAACCCTCTGGTACGCCGTTCCGCTGTCGCGGTGTACCATCTGGAATTTCTTGGTTACTCCCAGCAAGCTTTCGGCGTGTCCGACGAACAGGTATCCATTCGGATTCAGGCAACGGTAGAACTTTTCGATCAGCCGTTTCTGCTCGGCTTCATCGAAGTACATCATCACGTTGCGGCAGAAGATCACGTCATTACGCTGGGGCAGGTACTCGGTCTTCAAATTGTGAAAATCGAAATGCACCATTTCTTTCAGGGCTTTCTTCACCGCATAGCGCTCGCCTACTTTGTCGAAGTAGCGCAGGCGGTATCCGTAGTCGACCGAATTCATCTGGGTTTCGCTGTACGTGCCTTCCTGCCCGGCGCGCAAAACCGAGTAGCTGATGTCGCTGGCCAGAACTTCCACCCGCCAGGGCGGTGGGATCATCGGCTTGGGCATCGGTAATTCCATCGGCAAGGGATTGCGAAGGTAGTAGTAGGCGAGCGCATCCGTGACCAGCATCGACAGCGTGTACGCTTCCTGGCCGGTGGAACATCCGGCGCTCCACACGCGAATCGAGTACTCGCGGCGCATCTGCTTCTGCTTGAACAGGTCTTCGAGTACGTACTTTTGGAACAGATCCAGCTGCGCCTTATGGCGGAAGAAACTGGTTTCGTTGACCGTCAGGTTTTCCAGCAGCTTGGCGAGTTCGTCTTTGCCCTCCTGGCTGATCAGCAGCCGGTAGTAGGAATAGAACGAATCCACCTGGCATTCGCGCAGCCGGCGCAGCAGTCGGTCCTGCAGAAAGTGCGTGCGGCGTTCGTCGAAGTGCATGCCGCATTCCTGATACACGAGCGCCTGCAACAGCTTCAGTTCCGCTTCTGTCAATATGGGAGCAGGTGCTGCTCCGAATGTGCTCATGCTGGTTCCTGTCACCTGTTCGGTTGTGATTGCATGTACGCCATCTATCGGGCCGCGGCTCCCCGTGTTTCTGCCTTGGGTTTTGCTTCTGGATTACTCGTTTGCTGGAGATTTCCGGCCGCCATTAACTTGCTCATATCTAACAGCACCACCAGCCTGCCCTTCACTTTTCCCAACCCGGTGACGCAGTTGAGACCGCCTTCCTGGAACACGGCGGGAGGCGCTTCCACGTCCTCCGCGGGGATCTTCAGCACCTCCGACGCGGAGTCAACGATCAAACCTGCCAGCCTGCCGGCATGTTCAACCACCAGAATCCGATTCTGCTTTTTCAGGTCCACCTGCTTTTCGCCAAAGCGCTTGCGCAGGTCCATGACCGAGACGATCTTGCCGCGCAGGTTGATTACTCCCTCCAGATAATCAGGCGCATCGGGGACGGCGGTGATTTCCGGTACCCGCACGATCTCATGCAGGGAAGTAATGGGCACGCCGTACGTTTCGCGTCCCACCTGGAAGCCCACGATATGGAGTTCGCCTTTCATATCTCCTCGCTCTCGCCTGGAATCGGGCTAACTCGCGGACCTCAGAACTGTGATCCGGCGGCGGCGCGGCGAGCGCCCCGTCCGGATTCTTCTTTGCCCAGGCCGCGGGATGCTTCGGCCAGTGCGAAACGGTCCATGAACTCGAGCAGTCCGCGCGACATCTTCGACATCTGTTCCGAAGAAGCCGCCAGTTCGGTCGAACCCGAAGTGGACTGCTGCACCAGTTCCCGCATGCGCTCCATGGCTTTTACTACCGCCTGCGCTCCGGAAGCCTGCTCTTCCACCGCGGAATTGATTTCGTGGGTGATTTCGTTCAAACGCGTGGTTGCGCGGGCAATCTGCGAAGACCCATGGGACTGCTCGTTGGTGGCCGCACCGATCTCCTGCGCGAACTTGTAGACTTCAGTGACCACGTTGGATATTTTTCGCAGGGCGGCATTCAGTTCGCCGCCGAGTTCCAGGCCCTCATTGACGATGCCGGTCGAGCGGTCCATGTTCTCGACCGCTTTGCGAGCCTCTTTCTGAATGCTCTGGATGAGTTCGGAGATTTCCTTCGTGGATTGCGCCGATTTCTCTGCCAGCTTGCGAACTTCGTCAGCGACCACCGCAAAACCCAATCCGTGCTCGCCGGCGCGGGCAGCTTCGATGGCAGCATTCAGCGCCAGCAGGTTCGTCTGTTCGGCCAGATCGTCGATGACTTCGATGATCTTTCCAATATCATCGGCCCGTTGGCCCAGTGCTCCAATGATCTCTCCGGAAGAAGTGATCGTAGTGTTAATGCGATTCAGTCCGTCCGTTGCCTTTTCCATCGTCGTGATACCGCTGTGGACTTCCTCGCGTGAGCGGTTTGAGATATCGAGCAGAACCTTGGCGGTGTCGGCGACGCGTTGAATCGAGGCCACCATCTGATCGATGGACGCCGAGGTTTCGCTAACGCTCGACGCCTGGACTTGCGTGCTCTTCACCATGTTCTGTACGTTGACGCTCATTTCGTGCATGGTGCTGGTAACTTCATCAATGGCGGACGAGGCCTGCAGGCCAACTTTGGCGGAATCGTCGGAGGCTCCCGCAACCTGATTGGCAGCGCTCGCCACCTGAGACGATGCGTCGCGCACGCTGCGGACCAGACCTGCCAATCCTTCGACCATGCGAACGAAGGCATTGCCTAGCGTGTCGTGCGAGGATCGCGGTTTCACTTCCACCGTAAGGTCGCCGCCAGCAATGGATTCCGAGACGCCCGCCATTTCCTTCAGATAGACAACCATCTTGGCGAAGGTACGGGCCAGTTCGCCAATTTCGTCGTTGCGTTTGAGATCAATGGAGTGCTCCAGATCTCCGGTATCGCCGATCTGGCGCGCGACGTTCATCAGATTGCCCAAAGGTTCGGTAATGGCATTGGCCGTACGATAGGCAATGACGCCGCCGAGTCCCAGGCCCAGTAATGTGGTCAGCAGCGAGATGATGATGGTTCCGGTCGCCGCGGCTTCGTCATACTTGCGGCGCTCGTCCAGCAGCTTGCGATTTTCTTCATCCGCTTGATCCAGGGCATCGGTCGAATTCTTCACCCACGAGGCAGCGTCTTTCTGCAGGTAGTAAATCTGCAGTTCGGCCACAGTGGCGTTACCGGAATCGACGTCCTTGCGCTTTTCGATCAGGGGTTGGGCGAACTCTTTGGCCCAGGACTGTTCCAATTGCTGCACTTTGTCCAGCGCACTTTTTTCCTGCTCGGAATTGGCGAGTTCCTTGCCTTTGGAAAGCTTGTCATTCAGGATGCGCAGCCCATCATTCATGCGGTCGATTTCGCGCGTGTCGCCGCTGAGCAGGTAATTGCTCAGATAGAGACGGTTCTGCATCATCTGAAAGCGCACAGCGTTGGTTTCTTCGGCCAGTTCCAGCGAAGCCGCGGCCGCCGCTTTCGCCGAGTGTTCCCGCTGCACGGCCAGCCAGTTGACCAAGAACAGCACGACCACCATGCTCAGGATGATTCCAAAACTTATGTAGAGCTTCTTGCCAATTGTCATGCGCTTCCTCCTCCACGCTGGGCGCTAGCGCGGGTCAAACTTGAACTCGATAATGCCGGTGCTATCTCCCGCGGCTGGTTCAAAGCGCCATTTCCTGGCTGCTTCTATCGCAGCCTGCGCCAGCAACGGATGTCCACCAACGACACGGGCATCTTTGACAATTCCATTGGGAGCTACCACCACTTCGACCTTCACCGTTCCGGTGATGTTCATCTTGCGGGCGAGATCGGGATAAGTCGGCTCGACCTTAGTCTTGGCTCGCCGGATAAAATCTTGATTCTGAGCTTGCTGGGCCTTTACCACTCCGGGAGTAATCGTTCCAGCCATCAAAACTGCGAGTAATGCTGCAGTCGGTATTCGAGACACAACTCCTCCTTACAGAGAGACGCACGGCAGAATGTGCAACGGTCGGGCCATGCAGGCGCTCAAGAAAAAACCAAAGTCACGCGCGACATGTTCATGAAAACAATGGAATTAATTCCTGGAATGTGGTTGCGCCAGGAGAAAGAGGTAATCGCTGGCGTCTCACTGCGGTATTCTTCCCGTGGGTATTCTCAAGCTGAGATTCCGTCTCAAGATTTGGCGCGGGATTTCATACCTGGGCACCTTCTAAGCCATTTCCCTTGACTCAAATTGAGATGGCAGGATAGTTTCCCTTTAGATTACAAGGACTTGTGAATCGCGAACCCGTTTCTTCTACAAGCGGTAGCGACGTAAGTCAGTTCGGTCGCAACTCGGGCATCATCTCGTCTCAGCTGCCCTCGTCCGGGTCGGACGGGCGGTTCCAAGACCTGCTGCTGCGAATCTCGGCGGGCGCAACGGACCGGCTGCAGCCCGAGGCTCTGATTCGATTGCTCTGCACCGGCGCCCGAGAATTTTTTCAGGTTTCCGGAGTCTATTTCTGGCGCGCGCAATCTCCGACGGAATTTGTCGGCCAACAGGGCGAGGGTGAGTTTTCCGACCGCATTGAAGGACTGCGCCTGCATCCCCAACTGATGGCCCTGGTGACCGAGGCTGTGCGCACCCACCGGTCGGTATTCGCCAATCACATTGCTCCGCCGGAGTTTCCTGGAGGTCATCAGTTTGAGGCGCGGGCGTTCATGGCTGCCCCCCTGGTTGTTTTTAACGAAACTATCGGCGTCCTGACCTTTTTGCACGATTCCGACCCGGATTTCTTCACGCCCGATATGGCAGCCAAAGTCACAATCCTGACGGGACAGCTGAGCACGCTGCTGGAGGCAAGCCGGTTGACCGAGGTTTCTCGCGAGGAGCATCGCCGCGTGGAGATTCTCGCCGATGTGGCGCAGACGTTGCACGCTACGCCCGACGTTTCGTCATTGGTGGAAGCTCTGGCCGACCGGCTGCGCATGCTTCTGCGCACCCGCCTGGTCTGTATCCTGTTGCGCCGGGAAGGCCCGTTTGAGTTGCGGGCAGTCTCGGCTGAGACTCCTCAATTGGCGAACTCCGTGCGGGCGCGGCACGATCGCCAGACGATAAGGTTTGCCGCGGATTTGGCCCAGCGTGCCGTCTCCGCGGGAGAGCCCATCAGCGTGTCCGTGAGTGCCGATGCGCATTCCTTGGGCAGCCTGGTCTCTGCCGGTATGCTGATCGCCGCACCATTCCGCACCTCGCGTACTCAAGGCGCCATCCTCATTTACCCGCGCTCCGAGATTGCATTTACCAGCGAAGAACGTGCGCTGGTCGCGGCCATTGCCGGCTTTGGCGCGGTTGCTCTCGCTCACGCGGAACTATCCGCCACCTCACAAGCCCAGGCGCATGAACTTCATCAACTGCTGGAGATTGCTTCGGAGCTGAATTCGAGCGGCGACCTGGAACATGTGCTGCAAGCCTTCGTTCTGCACGCGGGCGATTTCCTGAATTTCGGGCGCTGCTTCATTGCTCTGCAGGAAGAGGGAGTGTTCCGCGTCCGTTATGGGGCGACTCGTGGCGAACCAACTCCCGCCGACGATATTTTTCCGGAAGGCATTGCGACCCAGGCGCTGCGCGCAAAAGAAGTGTTCTGGTCTGACGATGCGGCAAAGCTTCCTGGCGCCAATCTGGAAGCGATACAAAGATACGAAGTCCACCAACTGTTAGCGTTGCCCTTGCTGGGCGCGAATGGCGACGTTTTGGGCATGTTCGGGGTGCTCGATCGGCTCGACGGAACGGGCATTTCACAAGAAGATATTCGCCGCGCCCGCGCATTATCGAATCAGGTTGCCGTGGTGCTTGAAGTTGCGCGCAATCTGCATCTTTCCGAGCAGCACCGGCACCGTGCCGAGGCCTTGAACCGTCACTGGCTCGAACTCTTCGATGCCATCACCGATTTCATCGTCGTCCACGACTCGCACGACAATGTTCTGCACGCCAACCGGTCACTTTCGGAAATGATCGGGGTGCCAACCTCCGAACTGATCGGCGTGAGTATGCGGTCGCTGCTGGCGATTGCCGGGGATGCCGTGCCTTATTCGTGTCCCTTCTGCCGTTCGAGCGACGATACCGCGGACGAATTTGTGCACCCGGTGATGGACCGGACCTACCTGGTTTCAACGTCACGCGTCAATGCCGCCAGCGGGGATGGCCTGCAAACCATTCACATCCTGAAGGACATTACCGACCGGCGAGAAGCGGAACGCCGCTATCGCGAGTTGTTCGACAACATTCAGGAAGGTCTTTTCTTCAGCACTCCGGATGGCAGATTCATTGAAGTGAATGACGCGATGGTTCGCATGCTCGGCTACAGCAGCCGGGAAGAGCTACTGCAAGTCGATATTCCAAACACTCTCTATTTCTCCCCTGAGGATCGGCGCCGGCAGATTGAAGTTTTAGTGCGCGATGGCAATCTGCGGAACTTTGAAGCCACCCTCCGGCGCAAAAACGGATCTCCCATTCACGTGTTGCTGAATTCCTTCGGCTTGTACGACACCGACGGACATCTTTTACAGATCCGTGGCTTGGCCCTGGATGTGACCGGATTGCGGACCTATCAGTCTGAGTTGCATCGGGAGCGGGACTTCTCCGAAAAAATTCTCAACAATACGCAGAGCCTGATCGTGGTGGCCGATACGGCCGGCCTGATCAGTTACGTGAACCGCCGCTGGTCCAATGCGGGCTTCGAACAGCGCGATTTGCTCGGCCGGCCAGTGCTGGAACTGGTTTCTCCCGATGACGTTTCAGCATTTTCAAACGGCTTACAGAACACGCTGGAGGGACACGAAGTAGACAATCTGGAACTTGCAATTATGCGTGGCGGAGGAACTCCCGGCAGGTTTTCCGCCAACCTCAGCCCCATGCGGGACGAGCAGGGAAACGTAACCAGCATCGTGGTTGTCCTCACGGACATCACCGATTCCGCTATTCTGCGGGACAAGCTTCTGCATGCGGAAAAAATGGCTGCTGTGGGACAACTGGTTTCGGGTGTTGCCCATGAAGTGAATAATCCGCTCACTGCCATCCTCGGATTTTCTGATCTGCTGCTGCAGAATCCCGAGATTCCCGAGGCGGCCCGCAAAGACCTTCGCGTCATTCTGCAGGAAGCGCAGCGGACCAAGCAGATCGTACAGAACCTGCTCAGTTTCGCCCGGCAAATGCCGCCGCAGCGCAATGCGGTACAGATCAACCTGGTCTTGCGCCGCACCGTGCAACTGCGCTCCTACGACTTCAACAGTCACGGTATTGATGTCATCCAGAACCTGGATGAGAACCTTCCCGACGTGATCGGAGACGCGCATCAGTTGCAGCAGGTGTTCCTGAACATCCTCAACAACGCGTATGACGCGGTGCACGAAACCGGCGGCGCCGCCCGCATTGAGATCATGACTACGAAGGCGGGAGGCGCTGTGGAAATTTCATTCCGTGATAACGGGCCCGGTATTACTTATCCCGACCGCATCTTCGATCCTTTCTTTACCACCAAGGAAATTGGCAAAGGAACCGGCCTGGGGCTCAGCATTTGCTATGGCATCGTGAAAGAGCACGGCGGCGAAATCCTTTGTCACAACAACAGCGATGGGCGAGGAGCGACTTTCGTCGTCCGCCTGCCAGCAACGTCGCACTCCGCTTCCGTCGGAGTCGCTGCGGGAGTTCGTCAACCATGAGCCTTCCAGCCTTCCAACCTACGCCGTATCCCGTGCTGCTGATTGAAGACGAGCCAGCCGTCATGGCCTATGTGCAGGCGGCGCTCGAACGCAGCGGATATCCCGTCGTGTGCTGCGAGTCCGGCATTGATGCTCTGCGCCTGCTGGAAAAGGGAGATTTTCTTGGCGTAGTCTCCGACATGCGCACGCCCGGCGGTGTGGACGGAGCCCAGGTGCATGCCTGGATCGCGCAGAACCGTCCTGACCTCGTATCCAAGATTGTCTTCATCACCGGCGACATAGCCAACGAAGAAACTGTGGCCACGTTGCGGGCGACCGGCGCTCCCTGCGTAGAGAAACCGTTTCGCGTGCAGCAGTTTATCGATGTTGTCTCGAAGACGATAGGAAAGGCCCAGTGAGCAAACCACTAACCAAAGAAGATCTTCGCATTCGGCTGCTGGTCGTCGACGACGAACAGAGCATCCGCAAACTCTGCATCACCGTCGGCGAGGCGCTGGGCTTTGTGTGCCTCGAAGCTGAAAGCGGCGATGCCGCCCTGGCTTTGCTGGAAGAGCAGCCGGCTCACATGGTCCTGACGGACATGGTGATGCCGCACATGTCGGGGCTGGAATTCCTGGAGAAAGTAAAAAAGGTTCTGCCACGCATTGAAGTTGCCCTGATGACCGGCCACGGTTCGATCGAGACCGCGGTGCAAGCGATGAAACTGGGTGCGTACGACTACATTACAAAGCCGTTTTCGCCTCTCGAAGAACTCCGGTTGTTTCTGCGGCGTATGGCGGAAAAAGTTCGTCTGGTCGAAGAAAACGAATTCCTGCGCCAGCGCATGGATTCGGAAACCGCCGTGCACGGCATCGTCGGCTCGTCGGCAAAAATTCAGGAAGTTTTGCGGATGGTGGCCCGGCTCAAAGACACACGCACTCCGGTCCTGATTTCAGGGGAAAGCGGTACCGGCAAGGAATTGGTTGCGCGCGCCATTCACTTCCGCGGCGCCTTCGCAGCCCAGCCTTTCGTGGCGGTCGATTGCGGATCGTTGGTTCCGACCCTGATCGAGAGCGAACTGTTCGGCTATGAAAAAGGCGCATTTACCGGCGCATTGAAATCCAAACAGGGATTGTTCCAGTCTGCCGACGGGGGAACGGTTTTTCTCGACGAAATCGGCGAACTTCCGCTGGAGTTGCAGGCCAAACTGCTGCGTGTTCTTCAAGAAAAAGAAGTTCGTCCCGTGGGCAGCAACCAGCGCGTCAAGGTTGACGTACGCATTATCGCCGCCACCAACCGCGACCTCGAAACCGCTTATAAAGCCGGGAATTTCCGAAAGGATCTCTATTTCCGCCTCAACGTAGTCACGGTGCAGGTGCCGGCATTGCGCGAGCGCCGCAGCGACATTCCCATGCTCGTGCACTGGTTCCTGGAACGCTACGCTCCGGGAACGGACTTGCGGGTTGCCAATGCCGCCATGAAAGCCCTGATGCAATATGACTGGCCGGGCAACGTCCGCGAACTGGAAAACTGCGTGGAACGCGCCGTCGCCCTGGGCAACGGACGCATCATCGATCTCAGCGACTTGCCCCCGGCAATCGCCAGTGCCAGTTTTGCCAACAGCCTTTCCAGAGAGGTTGCCGACTCCACTGTCGATTCGATGGACGACCTCTCCGATGAAGCAGTCACAGAACCCCGCTCGGCTGCTTCGACCACGGATCTGGAAGATATCGAGCGAGCCACCATCCAGCGCGTCTTTGAGCAGGTCAAGGGCGACAAGACGCTGGCGGGACGCATGCTCGGCATCAGCCGCGCGACCCTCTACCGCAAGCTCAAGCGTTACAACATCACCGCGAGCGCCGAGTCTTCCAGCCAGTCACTGCAATAAACTCTGCGGGCGCTGCGTCAGGGCTTGAAAACTTCAGGATCACATAACAAAGTGTAAGCTGTGCATACACTTAGCACAGCGGGGCTGTACTTTGGCAGTCCGTTACCGACACCAAAAAGGATCTTCTTGGTCGCTGCCGCGGTGCTCCAAATTCTGTTACGAAAACAGGGCAGCAGCCTTTTTGACGGCAGCGGATGCGGGCGTCCCAATCGATTCCAGGTGAGACACGCGTCTCATTGTGAGATGCGGCGGCTCGCTAGCAGCCCGGTGAGTAGCCGTTTCTTCTCTATCTGTTTGAAAAGTCGTTCACCGCAGGACTAGCCCTTCCGTTCCAAAAATTGGTTTTCACCGTGCATCGTGTTTCCGTACAACGGTGCACCGGTTTCTCCAAGACCCTCCTAACCGGGAAGGTCGAGTTCCGGTCGTACCCAGAGGAACGGGACCAAAGGAAAAGATTCGCTTGGCACAATCAGCCACAGGATTATCACGCAATCAGCCGGAGAGTGCCGTGGCCGGGCTCGCCCGCTTTTTCCCCGAAGCCACTCCCGTTCGCATTCCCGTTCAACTCGCTCGTTCGTTCACTCGCGACGGCAATGCCGGGTCTAACTTCAGCGAAAGCACGGTCATCGAGTACGGAACCCCGCGCGAGGTGCTGTTTGCCTGCACGTCTCCCCTGGAGTTTGCCGATATAGTGCGGCTGCGGAATGCCGATGGATCCCTTGATGTGGAGACTTCCGTCGTCGCCGTCCAATACCATCCCGGAAAGACTGTGGTCGCGGCCCGATTTCGGGGAGAGGTCCCCAACTGGATCGTAAAATCATGAACCCATCAACCTCTGTACAAGACCTCGCCGCCAAATGGATCGCTGCTCGGCGGCTCTATCCCATTTATTTCGAGTTGGCACGTGAGTTCGTGATTGACGTGCAGCCGTGTCCCGATCTGGAAGCTGGTGTGGAAGCGCCCGGGCGGGATGCGGTGGAGCATGCCAGCCGCTGGCTCAGCGACATGGACGCCAAGATCCAGGTGCATCAGTTGCGACAGTTTCTCCAGACCAGCGCGCTGGTCGATCAGGAAAGCCTGGTGCAACTGCTGAAGCATCATCTCGGGAATGCGGCCAAGTCCGACGCAGTGCGCGACAAGATTGATTTCCTGCTGGTGCAGTATTTCAGCCAGATTGCGCCCTCGCAGGTGAATGAAGCGGAAGTGGACATGGGTTTTGTGGCCAATGCGCTGGAGCCGGTGCTTGGCCCGG
Source organism: Acidobacteriaceae bacterium (assembly GCA_027452245.1). GTDB lineage: Bacteria > Acidobacteriota > Terriglobia > Terriglobales > Acidobacteriaceae > Sulfotelmatobacter. The sequence continues at coordinate 6,117 of DAIDGW010000214.1, read as the reverse complement.
TGGACTTGAAGATGCCGGTATGGCTGAATGCGCTGGACCGGGTGCGCGAGTCGGCCCGCCGTTGCACCTCGCTCGACGAACTTCTGCATGGCGGCATTCTCGCCCAGGGGCGCAAGGCCAAGCTGCAGGCCGGCGACCTGTTCTTCCTGCCGGTTGCCCTGGTGGCCTTCACGCGCTTCGGATATCTGATGCGGCGCGTCTTCTTCCGCCTCATGCATGCCGATCTGAATGTCATTCTCGACGGTTTGAATGAGTTGGAGAACAAGGGAATTCAGACGCTGGATTGCCGCCGGGCACAGTTTTCGGCGGATGAGCCAATCTCCCGGCTGCGCATGATCTGCCAGTCGTGGAAGGTAATGTTTCAGGCAGAGTATTCCTCCGGGCAGCCTTTGCGTATGCTGGTGGACTTGCGGGCGTCGGTGGAATATGCGCTGGGACGCAGAACGGCTCAACCTGCGGCAGCGAAGCCAGCGACAGCTCCAACACCCGCTCCGGTCTCGAAACCACTCTCTCAAAGGACTCCGGTTCCAATCGGCAAGCCGATGGCAAAAGCGGCGGCAGCCAGCGTTCCCGCCGCTGGATCGTCAATCGCAAAGCCGGCCAATCCCAAGACCCCAGTCAAGGCAGCGGGAAAACTTACTCCCGCAAAGAATGAAGCTCCCGAATTCGAAGTCTCTTCGGATTCCGGATCGTCTTCCGAAAGCTAAGAGTTTTCGCGACTGCAGCGTGCAGCACATAAGGAATTTGTAACGTGGAACAGCCGACAGTACTGATTATTTCTGACGACGCCGATTTCTCCCGCCGCATCAGCGCGCGCTGGCAGATGGAGCGGAGTCTCCCCACGTTCACCATGCTGAGCGGGGAACTGTGGCCGCGGTTTGCTGTCGATGCTTTCGACGTGGCTATTCTGGGAGATTTGCGGCGCGATCTCCTCTCGGTTGTTCTCGAACCTCTGCATTCCACCGGCCAGCCGATTTTTTACCTCCATCACGATCGGGCTACGGCACAACTCGTGCGCGAACGCTGGCCGCGCATTTACCTGATGCGCGAGGAAGAAAACTGGGTCGATATCCTGGTTCCGGCGGCTGCAGAGGCAGTGCTCCGTTCGCGAGCGGAGGTACGGGCGCGTACCGCCGAAGTGGAGCGCGCCAATCTGGATCGGCAAGCAACGCTGGGCCGCTACATGCTCGAGATGCGGCATAACCTGAACAACGCTTTGACGTCGGTGTTAGGCAACTCGGATCTGCTGTTGCTCGAGCCCGGAACGCTTTCGGCACAGGCGCGCGCGCAGATTGAGACGATTCGGAACATGACTTTGCGTATCCACGAAATTCTGCAGCGGTTTTCGTCGCTGGAAAAAGAGATGAATGTCGCGGCCCTGCAGGCGGAGCGCGATGCCGGCAGGCCGTATGGCGCAGCAGCTCTCGAAGCCAGGAGTGCGGCAGCAAACTGAAGGCACAGAATTGACTTCCCCGGTCACTCTGGCTTCAGAGTAAGCAATTCAAATCGCCCTTCGGGGAACTTTTATGCATCGATTCATTACAGGCGGAGCGATTCTGGAGCACGAACTCTCTGAGCTTCGGCTGCTCGTGGAACGGCACACGGGAATTCTGCTCGACGCGCCGAACAGCGCGATCGCAAGCCACGTCTCGGACTATCTCGAACGCCACGATCTTGGGTCCACAGACGAGCTCTTTGCCTTGCTGCGTTCGCCCGAACCTGATTCTGCGCTGCTGTCGCAGTTTTTGCATGGGTTGATCAACAGCACGAGCGGCTTTTTTCGCCATCCCGGGGCTATGACGGCGCTTGCACGCTATGTGTTGCCGCAGATCCATTCGCGCAAGTCAACCGAGGGTCCCTGCACTCTGCGGATATGGAGCGCCGGATGCGGCTCCGGCGAAGAACCGTATTCGATTGCCATGGCATTGTGCGATGCGATTCCATCCGGAACAGCGAGTGCCACTCGCGCCAGCAGCAATGGAAATGGGAACGGAAACAGCAATGGCGCAAAAGCAACATCCTGCCGAAATGGCGGAATCGCGGAAACCAGCATTCCCGTGCCTTCGCAATTAACGAAGGAATGGGCCATTCACATCGTGGGCAGCGACTTGCTTGCCGAGTCCATCAAAATTGGCGAACGCGGTGTGTATCCCGAATCGGCGGTGGCAGGATTGCCTCCCGCGGCCATCCGCTCGTGCTTCACGAAAATTTCCTCTACCGCCGGAGCGGCCGACCGCAGTTCGCCCAGTGGATACCTGATGGTCAAGCCGCGCCTGCGCAGCATGGTCACCTTTAACACGATGAACCTGATTCATCCGGTTTATATCGGGCGCTTCGATTGCATCTTCTGCATGGACGTGCTTCCGCACCTCTCGCGTCCGCAACGCTTGGCACTGCTGGAGCGCTTGCATCTCTACCTTGAGCCGGGCGGCTATCTGTTCCTTAGCCAGACGGAAAAGCTTTCCTCGCAAAGCCTGAATTTCCGTTCGGAAGTCTTCGACGGATATACGATGTACCGCAAGCCTCTGGCTGCCGGCGCCGCCTACGGGCGCTAAGCAGGCTAGAGTAGATCTGCCGGGCTAACGAGAAACGGGTTCACGACCTCAATTCCGTCCAGCATCTGTCCAGCCTGCAGATCTTCCGTGAGCAGATAGGCGCTTCCTGATAGTTTTGCTGCTGCCACAATGAGAGAGTCCCAGAACGCGAGTTGATAGCGATCCTGAAACCTCCATCCGAGTTCTAGGACCGCAGCATCAAGCACCACGGGATTCCAGGCCAGCAAGTCGCGCACTTCAGCGCGTGCCTCGTCACGGGCTGAAGGTTTTAGCCGGAGGGCGTTCGCATAAATTTCATTTAACACCTGGAAGCTGAGGCGCCCGAGTCTGCTCTGCCATAGGGCTGCGCGCCAGTCCTGAGCAGCCCTTTGCTTCGCCTTGTCGGCGTCGTCCAGCGCGTAGAGCAACGGGTTCGTGTCAACGAAGATGGGCGCGGTCATGGACTTGTTCGCGGGTCAGATACCGGCCCGTAGACTTAAGAAATGGCTTGCGGCGCAAGGCCCTGCGCATCGCTTGTTCGTAATTGTTCTGCGCGGACATGCGTTCCTTGAGCATTTCTCCCAATAACCGAGAGACGCTGGTATCACGGCGGGCAGCTTCGATGCGAGCCCACTGCGCGACGTCTTCTTCGAGCGTCACTGTTACATTTCTAAGTTGTGGTTTAGACAACACGAAAATAGTGTAACACAAATCTAGTGTTCGTGAAGACCTTGGCCGCGGGTCGGCGCGAATCCAACGAGAACGGGGACGCTGGCAATCCAAATTCTTCGTTATTCGGCACCCCGTATCCGATGTCCGCTCAGGCGAACAAAAACTCCTTTGTCCGCAGTTCCTTGATCTGATCCCGCAGCTTGGCGGCTTTTTCGAATTCGAAGCGTTTCGCGGCCTCGCGCATTTCGCCTTCGAGCTTGGCGATGTACGTGTCCACTTCTTCCTGCGACTTGAACTCCGGCATGCCTTCCGATTCCGTGGTGGCGACATCGGCATAATCGGCCGCCACGATGGCCGCCAGCGACATGTCCAGCGGACGCACGATCGACTCCGGCGTGATTCCATTGGCCTCGTTGTATGCGCTCTGAATGGCGCGGCGCCGCGAAGTCTCGTCCAGCGCTTTCTTCATGGAATCAGTCATGCGGTCGGCATAAAGAATTGCGCGTCCATTCAAGTGGCGAGCGCAGCGTCCGATGGTCTGGATCAGCGATCCGGCCGATCGCAGGAATCCTTCTTTGTCGGCGTCGAGGATGGCGACCAGCGAAACCTCCGGCAGGTCCAGTCCTTCGCGCAGCAGATTGATGCCGATTAACACGTCGAATTCACCCTTGCGCAGATCGCGCAGAATCTTTACGCGCTCGAGCGTCTCGATTTCCGAGTGCATGTAGCGGCACTTTACGCCGACCTCGGCATAGTACTCGGCGAGATCTTCCGCCATGCGCTTGGTCAGCGTGGTTACGAGCACGCGTTCACCCTTGGCGACGCGGGCGCGAATCTCGTGCAACAGATCGTCAATCTGTCCCTTCACGGGGCGAATCTCGACCTCCGGATCGATCAACCCCGTGGGTCGAATAATCTGCTCCACGACCACGCCCGCGGATTTCGTCAGTTCATACGGACCCGGTGTCGCCGATACATAGATCAGTTGGTTCGTGCGATGCTCAAATTCCTCAAATGTCAGCGGACGATTGTCGAGTGCCGATGGCATGCGAAATCCGTATTCCACCAGCACTTCCTTGCGCGACCGGTCTCCGGCATACATGCCGTGCAACTGCGGAACCGTCTGGTGCGATTCGTCAATGAACATCAGATAATCGCGCGGGAAATAGTCCAGCAAAGTTGGCGGAGGTTCTCCTGGTAAGCGTCCCGTGAAATGCCGCGAATAATTCTCGATGCCGTGGCAATAACCCATGGCCTTGATCATTTCCAGATCGAACATGGTGCGCTGATGGATGCGCTGCGATTCGACCAGCCGCCCCTGCCTTTCGAGTTCGACTTCCCACCATGCGAGCTCTTTTTTGATCGACTCGACGGCTGTCGCGCGAGTCTCGTCTTTCATGACGTAATGGGTTTTTGGATAAATCGGCAGACGCACGTATTTCTGCTTCACCGTGCCAAACAGCGGATCAATCTGCGAAAGCGTCTCCACCTGGTCTCCCCAGAGTTCGATGCGGTACGCCATGTCGTCGTAGGTAGGAAAGACTTCAATCACGTCGCCCCGTACGCGAAAGGTTCCGCGGCGGAACTCGCCGTTGGTCCGCTCGTAAAGAATGTCGACCAGTTTGCGCGTGATGTCTTCGCGCTTGATCTTCTGACCTTTTTCCAGGAACAGCATCATCCCGTAATAGGCTTCCGGAGATCCCAGGCCATAAATGCAACTCACCGAGGCAACGATCAGCGCATCCCGCCGCTCGAACAAAGATCGCGTTGCCGAGAGCCGCAGCTTGTCCAATTCATCGTTGATGGTGGCTTCTTTTTCGATATAAAGATCGGCGGCGGGAACGTACGCCTCGGGTTGGTAATAGTCGTAATACGAAACGAAGTATTCCACCGCATTGTGCGGAAAGAAGCTCTTGAATTCGTGATACAGCTGTGCTGCCAGTGTCTTATTGTGCGCCATCACCAGCGCCGGACGGTTCACTGCTTCAATGACTTTTGCCATTGTGAAGGTCTTGCCCGATCCGGTGACGCCGAGCAAAACCTGGTGCGCCTCGCGATCGAACAGGCCACGGGTGAGCGCTTCAATGGCGGATTTCTGGTCTCCACGCGGTTTGTAGTCAGAAACGAGTTTGAAATCCATGGTGATGTTTCAGTTGCCGTTCTGAGCCCTCGACCAAAGTCTCGCGGGCGGGTCTCCAGTCACAAACAGGATCGAAAGCGGCTGGAAGGCTCTCAGAAGCGATCCGAGGGATCAGAGAATCTTTCTATTATATTTGGAATTCAAGTCGCTGGTGGAAGGGGCGTAGAACTCATTTGTGCAATTCGATCGCAACCACGTAATCGACAGGTGGTTTGTCCGAGGATTCCACATACTCAATCTTGGCCGACATGCCTTCCAAGTCTTTACAGGGATCGAAATCATCCCTTGGCGTGACATTAACAGCAGAGAATTTGAGGTCGTAATAGTTGCCGGAATGGGCCTCGATCGTCTTCGCAGCGGAAATCAGGCTAAAGTTCAGGGTGGGCTTGTCGGCAGGACCGCACTGAACATTTTTTACGATGCCGAGCAGGAAGTGATGAGGGCCAGCGGGCAAAACCTCTTGCGTGGCAAGCCTGGGAGGATTGGAGCCGGAATCGGAATCGGTCGATGCTGGCTCCCCGTGACTCTGACCTTGGCCGGAAACCTGAGATTGCTTCTGCGCGGCAAAACTTTGGGCATGCTCCAGGAAGGATTGCGCCATAACCCTTTCGTCGGGAGTGGCCAGATGCATGGCATTGCGGAGGACTGTGATCACGTCGTTGTCTCGTCCCATCTCGAGCATCAGACTCGCCATATCCATTCGATAAGCGAAATTCGCAGGATCTATCTGGACTGCGTCCAGAAGCTGCAATCTAGCTTCGGGATATTGTC
>DAIDGW010000213.1 GCA_027452245.1 Acidobacteriaceae bacterium | reverse complement strand
GCGAGATCATTGTCGATGGTCGAAGCGACGCCGACGACCGGCACGCCCATCTCCGCCAAAGCCAGCGCGCCGCTCTGGGATCCATTGCCGCCGATTACAACCAGCGCGTCGACACGATTTTGCTGGAGTTGACGCAGGGCCCCCCGGCGAGTGTCCTCGGCCTCAAACTCCGGACAGCGGGCGCTGCCCAGGATGGTGCCTCCGCGCTGCATGATGCTGCTGACAGAGCGGCCCGTGAGCGGCTCCACATCGCCCTCAACCATGCCTGCGTATCCGCGCCGCACGCCCAGAACATCCCACTGCTGCGCCAACGCGCAGCGGGTAACAGCCCGGATCGCCGCATTCATGCCCGGTGCATCTCCGCCGGAAGTAAGTACAGCGATCCGTTTTATGACCCTCATATCGTTCTCATCCAATCCAACCCCGTTTCCCCGTGCCCGAAGCAACCGAGACGAAACATGGCTCTACCGCGACGTGTAATCAAGTCGCGCGTCGGTGGCGCACCAATTCAATTACGCACTACAGCTCAGGTGCGAGGGTCTTGCCTGTGGCGATTTCCGCCTCTGCCTGAAGCCAGTCTTCAAGGTCGTGACCGTCTTCCTGTCCGCGAGCCACGTACAACTCATGGGCACGCTGCCCAATGCGTTCCCGTTGTTGTTCTGCCAGATCGCGAGCAATTGGTACTTCTGGCACTTCTACTTCCGAGTCCGGATTCTTTGCCATAGCACACCCTTTCGAAGTTAAGTTGTTGATGATGTTCCCTACAGTTGCAGTTCCCGTCAGCAAGGAGGGCAATACAGCCTCGTCAAAGGAAATCAGTTTTCTCTGTCGGCATGACGATGCCGGCCTTTGAGTCACCACCGGTCCGGCACGAGTCCCCATCCGTCTTATCCCGCAGTGCCCGGCACCTGCGCCTTCAAACGTGAACTGGCCGTTGTTGTTGCCAGCCACCACAGACGCCGGGTTCCTGCAAGGGTCGCGACCAAAACCGTGTCGTTGAACACTTGCCTCCGCCTATCCATTCAGAACATGCGGACTTCGGCCACCTCCACATCGTTACGTACAGCGGATTCTTCGTAATTCGCGAACTCCTGCAAGACTTCGTAAATCCTGCGTGTCAGGTTTCGAATGACAAGTCGAATGCCGATTGGACCATCTCGCGGGATAAGGGCGCTGTAATAGTTGATGACAGCTGCGACAGTACAAGTGCTATTGCCGGCAACGCAGATGTTGAAGGGTGCCAGCAACCCGCCGTCGCGATCGCTCACCACGGCCTGGCAGGCGTCCAGCGGACTCCACACCACCAGGACGGTGTAGCTTTGCCACGGCAATCCAAGATGCACCCAGCTCAAACCCAGTCTGTCTTCCAGAGCCGGCCCCAATCGCAGTTCACTGAGAATCTCAAAACCATGCCGCTTCAGCTCGTCGCACAGGTGCGGAATGGCCTCTTGATAACCAGTTTCCCTTTGAGCCGAAATGGAGAATCCCTTTACGATTGGAGTCATGGTCGTTCTCAGCACCACCTGACCATTGCTAATGCAGGTGGTGTGCCATTCGCATCGCTCGGCAGTCTTGAACCTATTTGGTTGATTTCAGAGCAGTTCCATTACTTCCGTCTGGAGCTTGATGATTGGGGATTCCGGTTGATCTGCCTGATTTGCGGCAGATGATGGTCCAAACCAGCCAGCGGCAGCCACATCTCCGTTTTGTCTTTTCATGCAGATCGGGCTCGGAGAGGAAATCGCAACAGCGCATGCAGGTGCGATCAAGCATAACAAGCATGCAATCTGTAAAAGCCCTGCGGAAGAGCATCATCCTTTTTCTGTATGTAATTTGTTGGGATATCCGTTCTGGCAGGGTCCCTCCGATCCGAGACTGACAAACCGAATAGATGTCTGACGGCTAAGGAATCTCGGTTAACGCTCAAAGACCTTAAGCAGCAAAGCGGCTTGCGACGCGCTTACCTGCCTCAGAGCTCGTTCCAGAGAAGGACGATCGTCAAAACGAACGCCCATCAGCAGCTGTTTGAGGCGGAATGCAGACTGTTCGAGCAGAATTTCGGCGCTTTTCAGCTTCTTCGTGGGCTTGGCGCGGCTCAAATAGAGCCGCATCGCGTAGCTTTCGACAGACTCGATTGTCGGCGAAGCCTGCTCCTCTTCGCCGGCACGCATCTGGGCGACTGCCAGGTCGGTTGAACTGTGTATGAGTTCGGCGTATAGGAAGCACTGATCTTGCGGCCCGGCCAGAGCAGCTCTGGCTTGCAGTTTGGAAATCTCCCGTATGTCTGGAGTCTTCTCGCTGGTAGCGAGGACTTGAGTAGCGGAGAACGTAACGACCATGGCCAATATCAAAACGGAGCGCATAGAAATTGCCACTTTCCTGGCGTTTCCAGGGATCGAGTACCCACTGGCATCTCAGGGCCACATTCCCTGACCACGATGGCTCCGGGTTATATCGTCCCCGGAAACGCCCAGGCGCCGCGACGTCTCCAACGCCCGCGCCAGCTACGGACTGGCTTTGTAAATCGTCTGCTGTGCCGAGCCCGCAGGAACAGAAGTTGCTGCACTAATTCAACTTCATCTCGCCCACCACAGAACCACGGCCGCTCCAATCGGGAGCCAGAAAAACATGACGGTGAACAAAAGGCCCCACATGATGCCACGAGCAGGGGCTAGTGGGTCATCCTCATCGAGTTCGGTTTCTTCTCGGATTGGTTTGACGTTCGCAATGCCTCCATGCCAATGGCCGGCTTGGTCATAACCCCAGCCGTGCCGGAGTTGTTCCACCAGTTCCATGACTCCCTCCTTTCCGCAACAACGCACCCGATCCCGGTAACGCCAAGTGAGCAGCACTCTTGTGCCCTATCACTGAGCACGAAGTGTGCCAAATCTACCAGAACTGATCGAGCAGATATTTCTTGGGAATTTGGGCTATAAAGTTTCACAGGCGTTCAGCCGAGCTGCCTGATATGCCCCAAATCCGCCATCTCTTGACGCATTTCGTCCAATACCGGGATCGGTCTTGCCTCCCCGAACGTGGTATCGCCGACGTCGGATTGAGCGATTTGGGCAGCGATTGGCAGCTTCTTTCGTTCAAACCGTCCGTCACAGGGCCAGCACACAGAATCTCTTCGCGCCATCTCGCTTCGACTGGCGAAGTGCGTTATGTTGACGGTCGCCATTAGTTAGTCGCAACGACGAATGGGCAGGAGAACGAGACGCATGGTGGAGCATTTCGGCTCTTCGGGGAAGCTCGCTCCATTGAGGGCTTCGCGAAGCAACTTGACCATGGCGATTGTCTTCATGATGGTCCTTTGGCGGGCAAGGATTACCCGCGGACCGGACTGGCATCGCGATTGCATGGCAGATTGACGGGCAATCGATGTCAGCTCGTACGGGAGACAAGGCATGGAAACCACGGTGGAGGATCTGAAGCCGGAATCCGGCACGGTCGTGAAGGGTCCGCAGAAGAACGATGAAACAATAACCGTTGTCGACAACCGGACGAACCGCGTTTATACGATCCCGATCGTCGAAGGAGCAATTCGCGCCACCGACCTTCGCCAGATCCAATGCAGTCTCGGAGATCCCGGATTGATGACCTACGATCCCGGTTATATCAATACCGCCGCCTGCCGAAGCACGATCACATATCTGGATGGTGATTCGGGCATTCTGCGGTATAGGGGCTATCCGATCGAGCAGCTCGCGGAGCACAGCACATTTCTCGAAACAGCGTACCTGCTGCTGCACGGCGAACTTCCGACCAGTGAGCAATCAGACGAGTGGGAGCGGGCGATCATGGCCCACAGCATGACACACGAGAACATCAAAAAGTTCCTCGACGGATTTCGCTATGACGCGCACCCCATGGGAATCCTGATGAGTACGGTGGCGGCTCTTTCTACCTTCTATCCGGAGTCACGGAACGTTTCCGATCCTGCATGCCGGCGCATGCAGATGGTCCGCCTGATCGGCATAATGCCGACGCTGGCCGCATACGCTTACCGGCATCGGCTGAGTTTGCCGTATATCACCCCCGATCCGGAGCTGGGTTATACGAAAAACTACATGAACATGCTGTGGAAGCGTCTGGAACCGAAATATGTCGCAAACCCGGTGCTGGCGCGAGCGCTCGACGTGCTGTTTATTCTGCACGCAGACCACGAACAGAACTGCAGCACGAGCACGATGCGCAGCGTGGGCAGCGCGGACGCCGACCCCTACAGCACCACGGCAGCGGCAATCGCAGCGCTCTCCGGGCCACTGCACGGCGGCGCCAACGAAGAAGTGCTGCGCATGCTGGAGGAGATCGACACAAGGGATCGCATCCCCGGTATCATCGCGCAGGTGAAGGCGGGTCAGCGCAAACTGATGGGGTTCGGCCATCGCGTTTACAAGAACTATGATCCGCGCGCCCGGATCATCAAACAGGTAGCCGAGAAAGTGTTTGAGGTAACCGGCCGCAATCCGAAGATCGATATCGCGCTCGAACTGGAACGAATCGCGCTTTCCGATGAGTACTTCATCAGCCGGAAGCTCTACCCGAACGTGGATTTCTATTCCGGTATCATCTACGAGGCGATGGGCTTCACCCCGGATCAGTTCACGGTTCTGTTCGGAATTCCGCGAACGGTTGGCTGGTTGGCGCAGTGGGACGAAATGCATCGCGACCCGGGGAAGAAGATTGCGCGGCCACGGCAGATTTACGCCGGTGAACCGCACCGCGACTTCGTGCCTATTGAGTTGCGCGGGCGCAGAGACCTGGCCGCTTAAAGTGAGCATCCCCACGAAATGAAGCAGTACAGAAACAAGAGGGTCTGAGAAACGACCATGACCAACGTACTTGATCGCGAAATGTTCGAGAGCGCCTATGCCGGCCAAGCACCCTGGGACATCGGCAAGCCGAACAAGGTGTTTGTTGACATGGCCGACCGGATCACAGGCTCCGTCCTCGACGCCGGATGCGGCACCGGGGAAAATGCTCTGCTCTTCGCCGGGCGAGGCTGCCGGGTTACAGGGATCGACTTTGTCGCGAAAGCGATCAACTGCGCCAGGAGAAAGGCCTTCGAGCGGGGCTTGACAGTGACCTTCCTGGTCAAAGACGCCCTGACCTTGAAGGACTGGCGGCAGAGCGGTTCGACAACGTCATCGAGAGCGGCCTCTTCCACATCTTTTCGGATGAGGACCGCCGCAATTACGTCGAAGGGCTGGCGTCTGTGCTGAAGCCGGGTGGACGGCTGTTCCTGGGCTGCTTCAGCGACGAGGAGCCGGGAACGCAGGGGCCAAGGCGCGTATCGAAGAAGGAGCTGCAGTCCGTGTTCGCCGAGGGTTGGAGCATCGAGTCCATCGAGCCGACCAGCGCAGAGGTCCGCTCCGACGTGAAGGCCCAGTTCTCCGAGGGCGGGCCGAAGTTATGGTTCGTGGTGGTGCGACGGATTGGGTGATCGCTTGACGAGCCGGCCGTCACAAGGCGTCAGGCGGTCTTCAGGCAAGCAGGCAGGCGGGACCGATAACGCCCATCTGCTTACCTGCTGCTTTGCCCTCCTGGCGAGGCCAGTAGCGCACCGTCAGATTACGTGCGCCACATTCTCGCCCGCGATTTCAATTCGAACGATTCGAGGCGTTCCGGAATCGTCATTCACAAAGACTCCGGTATCCGATACCTTCGCAGCCAGCGGTTCGATCCGGCAATTGATTCGGGCCAGGACTCGGCCGCTATCCAGTTGCTTGAATTCGACAAAATGCTGCTCTCCCGCAGTTCGATGCACAAGGCGATACTATCCTTTGGGAAGCAGCACATCGCCAATCGTGTGCGACTGCGAGAAATCGACTTCGGTGCCTTTGCCGATCTTCACATGTTGGCCCCACTGCATGCCTTGATGGCCATTCGATTGGGCGGCAGCGTAGGTGATCCCGCCCGCTGTCAAGAGACCTACTAAAACTGCGGCATAGACCGGTAGATACATGCGATTCTCCTTCATTGCTTATCTTCCTTCCCGCTGACGTTGCAGCGCGGGTTAGTGAATCTCCAGCGGCTTCATGACGACTCCGCCAGAGCCGCTGTCGATGTGAGCATTTCCTGTGCCATCCGGAAAGATCTGCGGCATGTATCGAGTTGGGCGGAAATCCTTTGTTTCAGCGCCGGAGATGAACCTTACCGCCCCCTGTGATGCCTGAGTTAGCGCAATCGCTGTGCGAGATCGGCCAAGCGCAGCAGGTCGTTTTTTCTTGAACAGATCGTCTTGAGACTCGATAGCGCACAGGCCGAAGATGAGCCTGCAGCGCGGCGGCTTACTTGGCGAATAAGGCTGTAGAGGAAACTGCATCCGCCAGAAGCGGCAGAATGTGCCATCTTTTAAGGCACAGCCAGAAGAGGCGAGATGCGTCAGTTGAGATAACTTCCCTCAGGACACTTACGGACTCTCTTCTCCGACTCCCGGCCGAGAGGATGCCGGTGGCACAAGCGAGAACTTCTCCATCCTATAAATGAGAGTCTTCCGGCTAATGTTCAAATATCGCGCAGTTCGTGTTTGATTCCACTGGTGTTTCTCAAGAGCCTGTAACAGGATCTCCTTCTCCACTCCCTCAAGATCGATCCCCTCGTCTGGCAATTTGAGACTGATGGAACTGATCCGGGATGTCGCATTCCGCATGTGGGCTGGCAAATCTTCGACTCGAATCGTTTCCGAAGCGCCAAGCACAACCGCGTGCTCGACAACGTTCTCCAACTCTCGGACGTTTCCGGGCCAGTCATAGCGAGTTAAGATCTCTAGCGCGTCATCGCTGACCGAGGGCACAGCCAGCTGGTATCGTGTGCAGTGCTTCTTCAGGAAATGCGTCAGCAAAAGAGGGATGTCATCGCGGCGTTCCCGCAGCGGCGGCAGTTCAACCGTCACCACGCTCAATCGATAAAAGAGGTCCTCTCGGAACTGGCCGTCCTCAATGTGTGTGCGCAAGTTCCGGTTTGTGGCCGCGATGATGCGCACATTGACAGCAATTGGCTTTGGAAAGCCGATCTTATCAATCTCGCGCTCCTGAATCACGCGCAGCAGCCGGACCTGAAGGTTAATGGGAAGCTCTCCCACTTCATCGAGAAAGACGGTACCTTCGTTTGCGGCTTCAAACTTCCCCACGCGATCGGCGAAAGCGCCAGTGAAAGATCCCTTGCGGTGGCCGAAGAGTTCCGATTCAATCAGAGTCTCAGGAATGGCCCCGCAGTTTACGGTGATAAACGGCTTCGAAGCACGCAGGCTGTTCTGGTGAATAGCCTTCGCGATCAGCTCCTTGCCTGTCCCGGACTCTCCGGTGACAAGAACCGTCGATTCGCGGCGCGCAACCTGCGCAGCCAGACTGAAGACGTCGCGCATCCTTCTTGAGCCAGCCACCAGGTTTTCAAACCGGAATGCCGTATCACTAAAATCGCGGAGATAGCGGTTCTCGTCCAGCAGCTGCCGGTGTTCCAGGGCGCGCCGCACGTTGACTTTGAGTTCCTCCGTGTTGAGCGGCTTGAGGACGTAGTCGGCCGCACCCAGCTTCATTGCATCCACGGCGTCACCAACGGTCCCGAAGGCCGTGATCAGAATGACGGGGGTGTCCGCGTTCAGCGCCTTGATGCGGCCAAGCAGATCGAGGCCAGTGAGACCGGGCATACGGATGTCTGCAATCACCAGTGCAGGCATCTTCTCCGTGAACGTCTGGAGGCCAGACTGGCCATCCGGCGCCGTCACGACTGAATACCCTTCTTCCTTCAGCCAGAACTCAACCAGCCGCCGCTGGCTAGCGTCATCATCGACCACGAGAATCAGTTCGTTCGCCATTTAACTCCTCGCGAGCACCGTTTCAGCATTTCCTGCTGCCAGCGGCAACATTACCGTGAACGTCATACCGCGCTCTGGATTTCTCCTGGCAGCAATATGCCCCCCGTGCTGATTGACAATCTGGTAAGCAATCGAAAGGCCAAGTCCGGTTCCGTTGCTCCGGGTTGTGAAAAACGGGTCGAATATCCGTTCCACGTCGTCCGCTGGGATACCGACACCTTCGTCCTCAACCTCAATACGAACATATTCTCCGTCATGAATCCCACGTAGTCGAATCTTGCCGGCGTTCGGCATCGCCTGTACTGCATTGATGACGAGGTTCAACAGTACTTGCCTGATCTGTTCCGGATCGATCGACACCTGGGGTAAGGCTGCGGCTGTTTCAACCAGGATGTCGACCTGGGCCATCTTTGCGGTTTCGCTTGCCAACTTTGCCACGGATTGAAGCAGCAACTCAATATCCGAGGCGACGACGTGTGGCTGTTGCGGCCGAGCGAATTCGAGGAAGTGGGTAAGCAGTCCCTTGAGTCGCACCACTTCGCGCGAGGCCATCTCTGTAAATTCCTGGCGCGTGCCTTCTTCCAGATCGCGACGCCCCAGGATTTGGACTGCGCCTTCGATGGACCCGAGCGGGTTCCTAACCTCGTGCGCGAGTCCTGCCGAAAGCTCTCCCAGCGCCGACATGCGGTCTGCGCGACGGAGCTGCTCGAACGACTTTTGCAGTTGCGTATACACCTCGCTCAGCCGGCGAGCAGTCTCCTCCACCTTATGCCGCTGTGCGCGCTCGTGATCTGCGAGCACGCCGGTGAGAGCCGCGATCGCAAAAAACATTCCGATCTCAATGTATTGAGCAGCTTTGTATTGAGGCTCGAAATTCCACGCCATCATAATGTGCGGAATGTAGGAGGCTCCGGCCAGAGTCGCAGCAGCCAGGCCACCTTTCCAGCCAAACCATAAGGCGGCAAGCAAAATCGGAATGTAATAAGCACGCTGCAACAGAGAGTGGACCCATATATAGCTGACGGGCGTGTTGTAGTGCAGAAGCGCCACGGCGGCGATTGCCGCTGTGAGAATTGCCGCGCGCTGCCAGTTTTTGGCCGATACTCTCACGAGCGCGATTTTAGCATTGTGGGCCTTGACGCGCTTCAGGGGGAGGTCGCGGCACAATATCCGACTCCCGAAGATTCATAGACCATTTGCAACTGTGACTCACTACAGTTACCTGCTCCAAACGCGCCAGAGCGTTGGCGGATTTGCGGCACCGCTAATGCTTCTCGGATTGCTCGAGAATGAGCGGCTCCGCGTTTTTCAGGAGTTATCTGTCTTTTTCTCTATCCCGACCAATTGGCCCCGGACGTGCTTTCTATACCGCAGGAAAAGGACCAATGGCCAATCTCGACAGTTACCGGGAAGCAACAACACTGATTCTGCAGTTGGCAAAAATGGCTATATGCGAGGCGGGCGGGCAGTTTGTCGGCGTTCAGCGTGGGGTGCCACGCGCCGGAAACCCGGATCTGTTTCTGTTCAATGATCCGATGACGGGCACCACGCTGGCTCTGGCTGCGAACGAAGAGCACATCACGGCCCATCGGGTGCGGACCAAAATCGAACATTCTCGCCACCGATTTGCGGAAGCGAGACGGGGAGGAGAGATAGCCGCAAGTAATTGAGACAATCCGCCTCGAAAGGAAAGATCGGCCAAGAGTGCGGGCATCATGGAACAGGCCGCCAGGATTGTTTCATCAAAGTTCGGGATCTGGAGGAAGGAGGACGACCGGGGCCCCAACCGACGATTGTGCCCATCGCGTCACCTGAAGACCAGATCCCGGCTCGGAACTGCAGAAGAGAAGGACGAGCACCTGCAGTTTCACCATATCGCAGCAATGTTCGCGCAGAACACAAACCATGAACCAGGATGCACTGCCGGAATCAACACACCGTGGATTTACTCCACAGGGGGAGGAGTTGCAAGTGAAACACAAATCGTTTTTCTCTGTAGTATTCCCAGCGTCCTTGGCGCTTGTCCTTCTCTCAGGAGGACGGGCGCAGGCGATTTCACAACCGGGCGCCGGACAGCAGGAACAACCTCGCATCGATACGGAGATGATGAGCCATCAGCGGGCGATGGAGATTGTCCTCGACAGGCTGCAAACGGACTTTCGAGCGGTCGTCAGTTCCAAAGACGCACACGGCTATGTCCATGGCAAGACCGCGGTCAAAACCTACAAGGGCGATCTTGACGCATTGCGTGTTATTGCCAGCCAGCATAAACAGTTTGCGGTCGATTTCGAGCGCTGGTGCAGTCAATCATTTAGCACCGATTACGTGCATTGGTGCGGCCCGGACGCGAAGCAGAATGCGATGGCCGGGCACCAGCAGCGCATGAAGACGATCCTGTTCGATCTCTCCGACACATTCAATACCTACGTCACAGCGGACGACCAGAGTATCGAGGGCGGTCCGAACAAGATTCAGGATGCACTTAATGCGCATCGCAATGCTCTGAACGAATTCGCCGATGCCATTAAGGACCATGACAACGCCGTCTCGCAGATGATGACCAACGGCAACGAATTGATCCCGGAGTTGCCGCTGTCCAGTTCCGCCCTGTCGCCCCTGCCGGAGAAGAGGTAGGACGAATGCCCTGGGCGGGCCGCAGTTAGCCGTTAGAAGCGGCGAGGCTGAGATGAAAGCACGAATCTCTCGCAACAGAAAGGAAGACGTGATGGGAACACTCGCCGGAGACAGGCCCGCCTGGGGCGAAGACTGGGGCTATGATCGGCCCGGTCGTCACAATTACGGGGACATAGCCGGCGTAGCGCCGAGCACCGGCAAAAGCGCTGAGCACCGCGATGAGTCTACGGATTCTCCCGATGATCTGTCGGGGCTACTTGTCTGCACCGTGTTTTGGTTGCTGCTGATAGTAAGCGCGGTCTCGTGGTTGGCGGGAAAGTAGGAAGAACGAGCTATTGCGTGGCAACTCCGTTTGTGACCGAGCGGCCAGCTGAGCGATCAGGCTCA
>DAIDGW010000212.1 GCA_027452245.1 Acidobacteriaceae bacterium | reverse complement strand
TGAAGCGATGCAGGCGAAACCGATTGAGCGAGCGGCAGAAGCCACCCTCTTCGACGATCCTGCGTGAAGAAATGCTGGATAGAGTGCTTTGCTGTCACCGAATATGGTGAAATGCTGCCACTGCCGGAATGGGCTGAAAGGTAGGAGCCTCCGCTGGTCCACCGGGCTGAGGCCTCCTGCCCGGAGGTGTTTACCAAGTGGTTATCCTGGGCGCTACGCTCACGCTTTCGAACAGCCATTCAGCTGTGGGCGGGCCTGGAAATGCCGCAGAAAAGGCGCAAAACCTCGAAGTCCAAGGCGAAGAGCCTTCAAAGGTCAGCATGGCCGACGATGCAGAACCTGTGCCTCATTTTGGAGGCGTCCACCAGTAAGCGCGTCTGGCGGTGACTTGTAGTCTTGAAGGATTGACCTGTATCTCGATGTGGTGGAACCCGACTATATGGTGACTTGGCTGGAATCCCAAAGTGATTCCATTGTGGAAGTCCGAGATCGCTTCAAGCATCGCAGAGTTGAAACCACGCTGATCGTCAAACCGGAAATCACTGCCTCCAGTTAACGCCGCGATTTCTCCAGCCGTATGGTCGCTAAGTGCTCTGCTCGTTCTCTCCAACACTCCGTCCATGCCACTTGCGTGCCTCGCTTTGCGCACCCGCCCGGCATCCATTTCTCCCCCGGGGAATGTCAGGCTATAAACAACTGTGCTCGATGTTCCGAGGTGCTCAACCAATGATCGCGGAGAGATCGAGCTTCCTACATCTCTTCCTTGGCTGAGCAGGAGAACAACCCGACGAAATCGGCCCGGTTCACCCTCTAGCTGTCGGACTGCGATCGCTACCGCATCAATGATCGCAGCACCCTTGTTGCCGGGTTGTTGATGCGTTAGCGCGTAGCTGAGGCCATCTGTTCGAGCGGGAAAGGGCCAAATCTCCTCCACGCGGCTGTCAAAGGTGACCAGTGTGATTTCGTGAACCGAACCGCCGGCAAAACGGCCGATTAACTCAGGCAAGTCTGCGTAGTTCGAAAGAAAGTGGCCCGCCGCCCCGCCGGTCTGCATGAGAATGACCAGGGATACGGGAAGCCCATCCGTATTGATTTCTGTCACCTTCTCGGGATTGCCGTTGTCCACCAGATGAAAGCGACTGACGTCTATGTCACTCAACGTCCCGCCATTCTCAGTTTTCACGAGGGCAGGAACCCAAACAAACGTGCTGTCGACCCTCAGAAGAGGAGATGCGTCTGCGGCTGCGTCCCGCGACTGTGACTTGCTCGACACGGACACAATTGCCACGAATAGGATCGTGAGACTGCGAGCTATTAGGCTGGATTTCACTGAATCTTGTTGGCGCTTTCGTGTCTTGTAGAACATGGTACCGGACGCTTCTCTAGGCTGACACTTCGGCGCGAAGAATCTTGGCCTTTGAGGGCTCCGGTCGTGTAACCGTCGATGCTTACCTTTGCCGCGTTGACCAGTTTGACAACTCAGGGGCATTGTCTCCATGGCGACGATCCAGGAGCAAGAGCAGTTCTGTTGCAGACGCATTGCGATGGAGCTAGACTCCCGATCATGCGCTTCTATGGCAGACAGGTTTCAAAGTGGTGGCTGTTTCTGCTGCTGCCAATTGCGATGCTTGGCGCATTGATGTTGCCCCTTCTGTTCTTCGCGGGCAACAATTTTGCTGGCGCGATCATTGGGCCCCCTGCGATCTGGAATCGTCCCATTCATGCTCCTGCCCAGGCAGATTTAGTGGGCCGGTATGTTGAGACAAAACGCACCTGGGAACGCGATGAAAACGGCCCCAAGGCTGTGCTTGAGTTAAAGAGTGACGGCACGATGACGGTTCGCGCGCTTCCGGATGACAGAATCACGAGCTTGTGCACGCTGTCCGGGTCAGGTACGTGGAAGGCAGACGGTCAAGTAATTAATCTCGATTTCATCTCCGACGGCACACCAGGCGCTTGCGAATCGGCCAGTATGGGAGGCAATCCGCAGATCGCAGGACGCTCTAAGCCGTATGAGCTTTACTGGATTTTAGGGGACCCCGACTCGGGCACGGGCATTTGGCTAAAGCGACAGTGACGAGCTTTTCGAATGTCCGTGAGGTCAGCACGCGACGGCAATAGCCGAGTTCTGGGCGGTTGACCGGCCGTCGTGAATTGGAGCACGGGCCTGGTTAACCGCCAATGCGGAGATTACAAAGTAGTCAACATTTGGGCCGCCTCCGGTGGGATGAGGTCACCTCTGGTATTCAAGCTTCCGGCGGCAGGCTTCGAGTATCAGCGGTGGCGGCAAACGACGCTATTGGTTGGCAGGGTTGGACCTTATTGAGTGGCAGAATTGAGTCCCTTCGGCAAAGAAGGATTGAATTGCAAAGGATGGGTCTCTCTCAGGAGATACTCGTCCCACAGGGATTGAGAGCGACTGAGGATGCGGGTAACCGGCGGCTTTCTTCAGGCTCATGTTGGATTGGAAAAGACCAGCAGGGACCCGCCGGCCGTAGCCCTTCATGCTGTACCATCTGAGGATGCAGGAGTTAGCCTTTGGCTGACGCACTGCGCCAGCGAATCTTCCGGTCATCGGGAGAGCGGGTTCCGGCAAGGATCAAGAGGGACTTCGAAGCTGCGCGTTCTGCCC
>DAIDGW010000211.1 GCA_027452245.1 Acidobacteriaceae bacterium | reverse complement strand
AAATGAAACGGGAACGTTCGTTAGTTGACCAGAAGAGTGTGAAATCCTACCATTAGCGCCTGTAGGGTCGTAACCGTCTATGATCGGGCAAACGGTCTCCCACTATCGCGTCCTGGGTAAGCTCGGAGGTGGTGGCATGGGTGTGGTCTACGAGGCGGAAGACCTGAAACTGGGACGCCACGTTGCTCTCAAGTTCATCCCCGAAAATCTGGTCGGCGACTCCAAAGCGATGGAGCGCTTCGAGCGCGAGGCGCGCGCTGCATCGCAACTCAATCATCCCAATATCTGCACGATCCACGGAATCGAAGACAATAACGGGCATCCCTTCATTGTCATGGAAAAGCTTGAGGGAGAAAGCCTCAAGCAACGGATCAACGGACAAGCACTGCCGCTGGAACAGGTGCTGGAGATCGGCTCCCAGGTTGCAGACGCTCTTGCAGCCTCGCACGCGAAAGGTATTGTTCATCGCGATATCAAGCCGGCAAATATTTTTCTGACGCCAAGCGGCCAGGTCAAAGTGCTTGATTTCGGTTTGGCCAAACTGGTCCATCATCTGGATGCGGATGAAGAGGTCGACGATTCGCTGACCGCGGTAGGAGTCATTCCCGGGACCGCAGTCTACATGTCCCCCGAACAGGCTCGGAGCGAAGCCATTGATCCACGGTCGGACCTGTTCTCGTTCGGCGTGGTCCTCTACGAGATGGCCACAGGGAAAAAGCCGTTTGCTGGAAAAAATTCTCTGGTCACGCTCGATGCGGTGCTCCACCAAAAGCCTCTGCCACCGCGGGAGATCAATCCGGCTCTGCCGATCGAACTCGAAGGCATTATCGGCAAGGCGATGGAAAAGGAGCGCGAAAAACGCTACCAGAGCGCCGCCGAAATGAAGTCCGATCTCGCGCTTTTAAAAAAAGAAGCCGAGTCGGGTCTGGTCAAAACCGGCAGTCAGGCAACACGGCTGCGGATGGCTACCAAGACCTTCGGCCGCAGTAATCGCCTGCAAACCTATCTCATTATAGGTATGGCAGCCCTGCTGATCACGATCGTGACTGCTGTCTCTACCTGGTGGTACAAACGACGGCAACTGGCCCGCTACGAACAGAGCAATGCCATCGCGGTGCTTCCCTTGCAGAACCTTGGCGGGGACCAGAGCGTGGACTATCTCCGCTACGCTCTAGCCGACGAACTGACCAGCGTGCTGACCTATTCGCGGTCGCTTGAAGTGCGGCCGTCTTCCGTCACTCGCAAATACGCCCATGGCGACATAGATCCAGAGAAAGTCGGAAAAGAACTTCGCGTCGGACGCCTGCTGTCCGGTCACTTCACACGCGAAGGCGATGAACTTAGCGTAACGCTGGAGGCCATCGACGTTCCCAGCGACCGCTTGATCTGGCAGGGTACAGTCATTACGCATGTGAATGATCTGATCGGCCTGCAGCAGCAGTTGAGCAATGAGGTGCAGCGCGGGCTTCTGCCCGCCCTCGGCAGCACCGGCGGCGGAATTGGAACCGCATCCCGTCCCAAAAACCAACAAGCCTACGATCTATATTTGCGAAGCGTCGCTGTTCCTCATGACGCCAAACCCAATAAGGAAGCCATAGCGATGCTGGAGCGGGCCGTTGGCATCGATCCGACCTATGCCCCCGCGTGGGAGGCATTGGGCCTGCGCTATTACTACGATTCCACCTATGGCGGCGGGGGCGAAGACATGTTCCAGCGTTCAAATACCGCGTTTGAACGCGCCATTGCGCTCGACCCCAACCGGGTTGCGGCAGCCAGTTCGCTCATTACCAACCGCGTGGAGCGGGGTGAACTTGGCCGAGCCTACGATGAGGCGATGGACCTGGTGAAACGGCGCCCGCAGAATGCCGATGCGCACTTCGCCTTGAGCTTCGTACTCCGATATGCCGGCATGCTGGACCGTGCCACCGAGGAATGCAACAAGGCCCGCGAGCTCGATCCCGGAAACTACAACTTCCGATCATGTGCCTGGGCTTTCCTGGAGCACAACAGGGTCGACCGCGCCATGGACTTTGTTCACCTGGATGCGGGCTCCGAGTGGGCCGATTGGGTCACTCCGTACGTGTATCTCTCACAAGGCGATCTGGCCAATGCGCGGGATACCGCCCACAATATGCCGAAAGCCACGTATTATCATCGCGACCTGATGTTGGACTGTCTCGCCCCGCAAAAACCGGCCGACTTCGATAAGACAGTCCGCGAATCGGAATCATCGGTCATGATGGAACCGGACCCCGAAGCCTGGTACCACGTCGGCGCCCTGATGGCCTACTGCGGACAGAGTGAGCCAGCCTTGCGTTTATTGAAGGCCGCGGTGCAGCAGAATTACTGCGCTTATTCCGCGCTGCTGGACGATCCTCTGTTAAAAGATCTCCGTAAGCAAGAAGCCTTCAACGATGTGCTGACCGCGGCCGCCAATTGCCAGCAGGCAGTAAAAGAACCTCGCTGACGCCTCTCCGGCTCCGCACACTTTGTTCACCGGGTGCAAAAATAGAACAAAGAATTTGCGTCCGAAGGCTCTTAGGCCCCATCCTTGTAGCGTGAGAAATCTCGGACTTCGCTCATCCTGGCCGCATGAGGGACGTGGCCCCAGACTTCATATCCATCGATTAATCCATTCGGAATTGGGGTGTCTTGTTGCGCCCTTGCTCGCGCTATTGATTGCCAGCTGCGTTTTCATCTCATTGGAAGCTCGAGCGCAGCAAGGTTCCGGTAGATCATCCGCCAAGTTGGCGGACTTGGAACTGGCCTCGCAACCGCCACGCCTGCAATACGACGGCGTACCGGCTCCCTTACCTCAGGATCAGGGAGTTTCTGGCCTGAAACAGAACCTGATCCGTCTGAGCACCACCGCGAGCCTGATGCAGGTAGTCGCGCACCCGGATGATGAAGATGGCGGCATGCTGACCCTCGAGTCTCGGGGCCTCGGCACGAGCGTTTTGCTAATGACCCTGAACCGGGGCGAGGGTGGTCAAAACAAGGTTGGCAGCAATCTTTCCGATGTTTTGGGAGTGCTGCGCTCCGAGGAATTGCTCGCTGCCGACCAGAATTACGGCGTCCAGGAAAGATTTTCACGGGTCGCAGATTTCGGGTTTTCCAAAACTGCCGACGAAACCTTCCAGAAATGGGGCGGCCACGATATCGCGCTCGCGGACATGGTGCGGGTGATCCGTACATTCCGTCCCGACGTGTTGATTGCTCGTTTTTCAGGAACAACTCGCGACGGGCATGGAAATCACCAGGCATCGAGCATTCTCACGCGCGAGGCTTTCCGGGCGGCCGCCGATCCCAAACGTTTTCCCGAGCAGATCGCGCAAGGACTCGCCCCCTGGCAAGCTAAGAAGTTCTATATCGGAAATGTTTGCGGCTTCGGCGCCATGACGTGTCCCGATGCCAACTGGACGGTGAAGCTTAACAGCGGGCAGAAGAGCCCGCTTCTCGGCATGTCTTATATGCAGTTCGCAATGGAAGGATTGCGTCACCAACTGTCGCAAGGCGCCGGAAGCTGGACTGTGGAGCCGGGCGATCGATTCACGTTCTACAAACTGGTCGACACTGTCATTCCTTCGGAAGAAAAGGCCAATAAGCCCGGCTTCCACGAGAAAGACTTCTTTGATGATATTGATACCTCCTTGCCCGCTTTGGCGTCGCGGCTCGGTTCAGAGGAATCGAAACTGCCGCGGTTGGACCGTGAGCTGAACGCTATCGCCCGCCAGATCCAGCAGGCCACTAAGTTGGCGAACGGCAGCGATCCATCCAGCGCCGCCGGGCCGCTGTCTCAAGTCGTCGATTCGCTGGCACGTGTGAACCAAACGGTCGAGCACAGCGACATAGCTTCGATTACGAAACAGGACCTGACCGCGCGCCTCGAAGAGAAGTTGCATCAGGCGGAAACCGCATTGAACCTGGCGCTGAATGTGAGCTTGAGTGCCCACGCCTCATCCGCGGAAAACACCCAAACCAATGCCCCCAAAAAGAATCAGCCGCTTACGGCTGTTTCTCCCGGCGACACATTCCTGGTTAATCTGAAGATGCACAATGGATCGCAACATCCTCTGGCAATCGAAAATGTGCAGATCGAAACTCCACCCGGATGGAAGTCCACCACTGACGAACATCAGCGATTATCGGTCAAACCCGGAGATGACTTGAGTGTCGTTTTCCGTTTGCAGGTCCCAGAAGATGCCGCCTACACCCGTCCGTACTGGCATCGCGATGATCCCGACCGTGAGAGTATCAATCAAGTTGATAACGAAAAGTACGCGACTCTTCCCTTCCCGCCTCCACCGCTGCGAGCCACGGTGGAATACGCGCTGGGTAGGGACTCGAATCTGATTACTGTCCCTGTTTCAGCGCCCTTTGTGGATGAGAGCGGAAAAGAGTTGTCCCATCCCGTTGCGGTCGTGCCGCGCTTTTCAGTAATGCTCGAGCCGGGAACGCAGGTGATCTCGACGCATAACGGGAAAACCTCGGAAGTAACGGTCGGCGTGACATGCAACTGCGCGGCTCCCGAACGCGGTGTCCTACGGCTCGAACTGCCTGAGGGTTGGCATGCGGAGCCGGCGCAATTCGCCACGGAGTTCTCGAAACGTGGAGAAAAGAAGGATTTTCACTTCGAGGTATTTTCTACCGCTCTGCAGCAGGGGCGCACGATGTTGCATGCCGTATTGCAAAGCGGCCAGCACAAGTTCGAAGACGGATACACGCTGGTCAGCCGCGAAGACCTGGGCGCGTTCTACTATTTCCAGCCGGCGCGGCAGCGCGTCAGCATCGTCGATGTAGTCGTCCCCCACGCTCTGAAGATCGGATACATCATGGGCGCGGGAGACAACATTCCTACTGTCCTTGAGCAACTCGGAATGAACGTCACCACGATCCCAGCGGAGTCGCTCGCCACGGCAGGTCTCAGTTCCTACGGAACGATTGTCCTTGGCATTCGCGCCTATGACACGCAGAAAGATGTGGTCGTCAATAACAAGCGCTTGCTCGATTATGTTTCAAGCGGTGGCACCTTGCTGGTGCAATACAACGCCGGTTTCACCGACTTCAACGATGAACATCTGACGCCCTACCCTGCCGAACTCAGCCGTGCGCGCGTTTCGGTGGAAGAAGCTCCCGTCGATATTCTTGCCCCCGAGAACCCCATTTTTCATTACCCCAACTCCATCACGCAGCGCGACTTCGACGGCTGGATCCAGGAGCGCGGCCTCTATTTCATGGACAAGTGGGACGATCATTTCAAACCATTGCTGGCCTGTCATGATCCGGGAGAAGCTCCCCAGGAAGGCGGCTTGCTGGTCGCGCACTATGGCAAGGGAACGTACATTTACACAGGGTACTCGTTTTTCCGGGAACTGCCCGCCGGCGTGCCGGGAGCGGTGCGCCTCTATGTCAATTTGTTGAGCGCAGGACACGAAAGCAATAAGTAAATTCGTCCGATTTCCTTTCGACACTTCTTGGCCACTTCACCAGAATCCGCGGGGAGTTCTGCCAGCCTGATCCGAGGGATGGGACTCGGTAGCGCCACTGCGCTCAACATGATCGACATGATCGGCGTCGGGCCATTCATCACCATGCCGTTGATGATCGGCGCGATGGGCGGCCCGCAAGCCATGCTGGGATGGGTGGTCGGCGCGCTGTTCGCCATGTGCGACGGCCTCGTCTGGGCCGAACTGGGCGCAGCCATGCCCGGCTCCGGCGGTTCTTATAAGTATCTCCGCGAAATTTACGGGCGCGAAAAGCTCGGCCGCCTGATCTCGTTTCTATTCATCTGGCAGCTTTCCTTCAGCGCGCCACTTTCTATCGCGACCGGTTGCATTGGGCTGGCCGGATACGCTGCCTACTACTGGCCGGGTCTGGAAACTACGATTGCCTCGCACACAGCCTCGCTGCACATTCCGTGGGCGGGCAATCTCCAAATCAGCTGGATCCTTACTCCGGGTACTTCCGTCGCAATTGCCGTCTGCTTTCTTACCGTTCTGTTGCTCTATCGACACATCACGGTGATCGGGCGGCTTTCGAAGCTGCTGTGGTTCGGCGTCATGGGAACGATCGGTTGGATCATCTTCGCCGGCCTCACTCACTTCAATGCTGCGCGCGCTTTTGATTTTCCGCCCGGCGCCTTCACCATGTCGCATCAGTTCTGGACGGGCCTCGGCGGCGCAATGTTGATCGCAACTTACGATTACTGGGGCTATTACAACGTCTGTTTTCTAGGCGACGAGATCAAAGACCCAGGCCGCAACATTCCGCGGGCCTTGCTGCTTTCCATATTGCTGGTGGCTTGCCTCTACATCGTCATGAACCTGTGCATCCTGGCCGTCGTTCCCTGGCGCGAATTGGTACAGTCAGGACAAAACAATAATGGCCTATATGTGGTCTCGTTGTTTATGCAGCGCATCTACGGGACATGGGCGGCTCGGCTTGTAACCGCCTTGGTAATGTGGGCGGCCTTTGCCTCGATATTTTCGCTCATGCTCGGATATTCCCGCGTTCCCTACGCCGCGGCCCGGGACGGCAACTATTTCCGGGCATTCGCCAAAGTCCACCCCGTTCACCGCTTCCCGTATGTTTCTCTACTCGCATTAGGAGTCGTTGCCGCAGCATTCTGCTTCCTGCGCCTGAAAGACGCGATCGCCGCCCTGGTGGTAATCCGGATCATCGTGCAATTTCTCGTGCAGGCGCTGGGACTCATCCTCCTGCGCTTTCGCGAACCCGACATGCCTCGCCCGTTCCGTATGTGGCTGTATCCTGTTCCGGCGTTGATCGCGGCGGCTGGCTTTGTCTTCGTCCTCGTTAACCGCCAGAACGCGGGCCGGGAAATTCGCTATGCGGTCGTAATCCTTTTGACCGGTATTCTGATATACATAATTCGCGCCTGGCGGCACCGGGTCTGGCCGTTCGAACGGACACCCACGCCGCAACGGGCTGCTGTTCCATGAAGATTTCGTCATCCACCAGCTTTGGGAAATAAAAACAAACTTCAGGAGAGGTTATGAGAAGACATGCTGTATTGATGCTGTCGCTATTAGCGTTGAGCAGTCTTGCCGTTGCACAAGCGAAGAAACCGGAGCACGCGACCGTGGCGTCGGCTCTCGACGGCAGCGTAAAGGGCGTCGAGCACGAGTTTGTGTCCGCTGCAGAAGCCATGCCCGAAGACAAATTCAACTTTGCCCCGAGCAACGGCGAATTTAAGGACGTCCGCACCTTCGCGCAGCAGGTCAAGCACGTGGCGGCAGTGAATTACGTTTTTGGATCGTCGATTCTGGGCGAAAAGCCGCCCGTCGATACCGGAGGCGAAAGCGGCCCGGCCGCCATGAATTCCAAGGCTGACATCGTGAAGTTTCTAAAAGACTCCTTCGAGTATGCCCACAAGGCAGTGGCCAGCATCAACAACCAGAACATGGTTGCATCCATCAAAAGCCCCTTTGGAGGAACCACCACGCGCTTGGCAATGGCTACCGGAATCTGCAGCCATGTCTCGGATCACTACGGGCAAGTGGTTGAGTATTTGCGCATGAATGGAATCGTGCCCCCAGCCAGCCGTCGCTGAGTGCACCATCAGATCATCATTACGGCGGCTGGCTGATTCGTGACCAGCCGCCAACTCTTGAAAGCTACTCTCCGGAATTCAGCCTCATACGGCGCGAGCGCCGCGAGTTGTAATTTTCGTGTCTAGCAACTCGGCACGGAGTTGTGCCTTGCAAATTTCACCGCTTACGACTTTCCGCACCTTTGAAATGGACGCTCGCGGATCCACAAAGATCAACACAGATGGCCCAGCCCCGCTCAACGCAACACCCAGAATGCCGTCTCGCCCAGTCACCGGCTCTAGCGCCGGCAACAGCGGACACAGTGGAGCCCGGTACGGCTGGTGAATCCGGTCTTGCAGTGCCGAAGGAAGCAAATCCGGACGTCCTTGCATAAATGCCGTCAGCAGCAACATGGCATTCTGCACGTTTACCACCGCATCGGCGCGGGAATAGGTCTGTGGCAATGCCAACCGCGCCTTCTCGGTCGACAGGCTCTGCTCAGGAATGGCCAGCAACAGCGGCCACTTCCCTTTAGGACGAATGCAAACCACCTGGGCCTCTGCCTCACCCGACATGCGTGCGACCGTCAATCCGCCCATCCAGCATGCCGAGGCATTATCGGGATGCTGCTCGCGCCGCGAAGCCTCGCCGATAATCTGTGCCTCCTTCCAACCAAGCCGGCCAAAGCGTACCGCCAGTGCAATACCGGCAACCCGCGCCGCCGCCGAAGATCCGCAGCCTTTGCCGATTGGAATTTCATTTTCAATCCGAAGCTGCAGGGGTACGATCTTCTTCCCCGCATTCTGCAAAACTTCGGAATATGTTTTGAGGATGAGATGATTCTCGACCGTTTCGCAGACCGCCTGATCACGTCCCGTTGCGCGGATCGAGAATTCGTCCGCAGGCCAGGCATCGATGTGAAGGCGAAAGTCCATGGCAATCGCGGCCGCATCAAATGCCGGCCCGAGGTTGGCCGATGTCGCTGGCAACGAAAGCCTGAAACGATACCCGGTTTTTGACGCCTTTCTCCTGTCCATGGGCTAGCTTTGCATTCGATTCGAATCCTGTTTCTTGGCCTGCTCTAGCGTCCGGAGAATCGAATCTAGCGTCGCATCCAGCACGACCGGCTGACGCCGCAGCGATTTCAGTTCGACCGGCTGTTCATCTTTCAGAAGTTCACCGCGATGGAATTCCATCGTGAAGTCGGGGTCTTTGAGCAGATTGCCTGTGAGCACCAGAACCACCGACTCCGAAGCCTGAATGAATTGCTGCTTCAACAATTTTTTCAGCCCGGCGAGCGTGACCGCCGAAGCAGGCTCGCATCCGATGCCTTCGGCGCCGATCTCCGCTTTCGCCCGCGCGATCTCACCTTCACTTACCTGCTCACAAGTGCCACCGGTGGCATTGAGCACGCCGACCGCCTTTTTCCACGACGCCGGATTACCGATGCGAATCGCCGTCGCCCGGGTCTCGGCTCGCACACTTACCAACTCCTTTCCTTCAGCTTCGCGTACTGTACGTACCAGCGCATTGGCGCCTTCCGCCTGAATGACGGAGAGCTTCGGCAAGCGTGAAATCAAGCCCATCTCCCGCATCTCCAAAAGAGCCTTGCCAATCGCGGAGCTGTTCCCGAGGTTTCCACCGGGAACAATGATGTGATCGGGAGGTTGCCAATCCAACTGCTCCATTAACTCGATGGCCAGCGTTTTCTGCCCTTCCAGGCGAAACGGATTGATCGAGTTCAACTGATAAACCGGAGCCTTGCGAACAAGTTCCTGTAACAAGCGAAGACATCCATCAAAATCAGTGCGCACCTGGCACGTGAGGGCACCATAGTCGAGCGCTTGCGATAGTTTGCTCCAGGAGATCTTTCCTTCGGGAACCAGGACCAGGCTGCGGAGATCTCCGCGCGCTGCGTAGGCCGCCATTGAGGCCGAGGTGTTTCCAGTGGACGCGCAGGCAACCCATTGGAAGCCGGCTATCCGGGCAAACGTCGCGGCCACGGTCATGCCCGTGTCTTTGAACGAGCCGGTCGGATTCATTCCCTGATGCTTGGCAAACAATCCCGGCATGCGCAACATTTGCGCGCAACGGGCCAGATGATAAACAGGTGTGTTGCCCTCGCGTAAAGTAATGGGTTGCGCGCCTTCTGCCAGTTTTGGCAGCAGTTCGCGGAAACGCCATACTCCGCTCAAGTCGGCTGGCGATTGCGACAACTTTCGCTCGAGCCATACGGATTTTAAGTTTTCGGGATTGGGAATCTCGTCCCGCAGCTGCGGATACGTGATCTCGAGCAAGTCGCCGCAGTCTCGACAGCGAAAATCCTGGCCCGCCGAGCCGGTACGCTCTCCGCAACCGATACAGCGAAAGTGAATCGCCGACACTTCGGCGGGAGACCTGGATGGGACTTGCATGGCCTGAGCTTACTTCTTTCCTCGCAGGTACTGATCCGTTTTGTTGATCCAATCGGCGCGTGGCGGACAGAACACATCCAGATCAACCGTATCGGCAAGCGCCTCCGCCTTGTGCGGCATGTGCGAAGGTATGCAGAGCACTTCACCCGCATTCACGACGATTTCCTGACCATCAATAAAGAACTTCAACACCCCTTCAAGAATGTATGTCAGTTGTTCGTTCTGGTGACTGTGCTCGGGCACGATGCAGCCCTTTTTTAGCAGCACGCGGGCGACCATGATTTCTTGCCCGACCACAAACTGCCGCTGCAGCAGCGGATTCAGATCCTCCAACGCAACCGTGCTCCAGGGAACGTACTTCAGAGCATGTTTCGCCACGACTGCCTTCTTGCGCTTTGCGGCAGAACGCACCGGCGATTTTCTCTTTGCCCGGGCGGATGTTTTCGCTTTCGCCTTCAATTTAGTTTTCGCCATGATGAGTTTCTCTGTTCCGGAAGTCAGCTTATGAAAAGTCTTAGTGCACCCTGCCGTCGTACAGCTTTACGGCTGTGTCGTGAAGATACGCGTGCGCCAGTTCCATGGCGCGCGTCTCCGTAATCTCGCCCTCTGAGATCATTTCAGCTAAGGCCGCCGCCAACGCCATGCGCGAAGATTGCGCCCCCAGCCAATAACTTTCTTCCGCGCCCAGCACTTGATTGTAGGGGAAGCAATCGGTTCCGAATGTGATCTTATCCGGGAACGTCTCCAGCCACATCTTCAGCGTGTCCTTGAATGCTGACGGATACTGCGCCAATTCTCCGAAGGAAGAATCCAAGTAGACATTCTTCATCGCTGCCAGCCAGATCGCTTCCCGTTCCAGCGGATAACCCCCGTGAATCATCACAAAGGTCGTCGAGGCGTAGCGCGGGTCGCGCAACACGCTTTCCAGATTCATGATGTTGCTTTTGCTCAGATTGAAGTAGTCGCCGATACCGACCGCCGTGTGAATGTGCACCGGCAGATGGAGCCGACCGCCTTCCAGAACGAGGTAGCGGAAAATGTAGTCCTGGAAGGTGCGGTACTCCTTCTCGGTCGGAATTCCTCCCACCACGAAGCGCTCGTAAATATCCTGTGCCTTCGATTTCGGCGGATCCGAAAAAGTCGTAGGCCGGAAATAGGCAACCTCGAACTTCATCGCAATCCCGCCCTTGGATTTGTTGGTCTCGAGCACCTGGCTGATGAACTTCAGGTAATCATCGAAGTTCGCCGGAAGATTGCTGATATTTTGCTGCTGCATCCAGCGATGAAGCATCTTTTCCTGCAGCGGAATGTATACGCCTTCATCGGGATTGCGCCCGGTCTCCCGTTCGTTGTTGAATGGCCACATAAAGGAATCCGCGAAAAAAACCCATGGAAATCGCTGCGGATCCAGATAGTCGGGCATCATGGCGCGGTTTGCAACCGAACTCTCGGTGTTGATCTTGTCGAGGATCATGTCGAAATACTGTGTCCCCGGATATTGCTTCTTCAGTTCCTCTTTCTTGTTGACCAGCCACTTGGCGTGTTCAGCGGAAAAGTCGTTATAGGGATAACCGAACAGGGCTTTGGCGGCAGCCACCAACTCCGGATTGTCGTCGCGCGTGCGCAATGCCTCGCTGGCATTCGGTGGCGCAGCCATGGCATCGACATCAGGATCGTCCGCATATCCCGGATGCGCATGATGATCGAAGGCAGGAATCTTTTCGATCTGCGGGAGCAGGCGTTGATAAATCTGCGGCACATCCGGCCCGGGCAACGGCCGGGCTTGCGCGAACAGAAGAGTGGAAAAATCCGCCAGCAGTAAAATTACGGACGCTCTGCACAACGCACGTGTGTATCGTTTCATGGTTCTCGTCCTGTTTCCTATCGTCTTGCTCCGGCTCCCTGCCACTCCGCTGAGACTTTCTGAATTCGTTGCACAGCTTCGCTCAGCGTCGCCATTGAGGAGGCAAATGAAAAGCGCACAAAGTTCTTCCCTGCCGGCCCGAATGCCGCGCCCGGTATTGCGGCTACCCCAGCATCTTCCAGAAGGATGTGCGCAATTTCTTCCGCGGAGGTTCCGGTTTCAGTGATGTCAACCCAGGCATAGAAGGCACCTTCCGGCGGAGCGCAGCGAAATCCCGGGACGCTATTCAGGTCACGCACAAACTGTTCGCGCCGCTTGGCAAACTCGCCGACCATTCTGGGTGTCGCTCCATCAATGTCTCGGAGGGCATCAATGGCGGCATACTGCGTAAATTCGCACACGCAGGTATAGCTATTTACCGCCAGCATTGAAAGCGCCGGGGCAACATCCGGAGGCGCAACCGTGTAGCCCAACCGCCAGCCGGTCATGGCGAAGCTCTTCGAGAATCCGTCGATGATTAATGTACGTTCTTCCATCCCCGGATAGCGCAGCATCGATTTGTATTCACCGCCGAACAGAATGCGCGCATAAATCTCATCCGATAGCACCCAGAGATCGTGCTTTACCGCCAGTTCGGCGATCGCGCGCTGCACCTCGTCGGTGTAAACCGTCCCGGTGGGATTGCCGGGAGAATTGGTCAGAAGCATGCGCGTTCGTGGTGTGATCTTGGCGGCGATCTCAGCGGGATTGGGTTGAAAGTGATTCCGCGGCGAAAGTTCAAACGGAACCGGTATGGCCCCAAGTCCAAGCGCGATCGACGGGTATCCCGGAAAGCCAGGATCGGGGTATAGCACCTCGTCTCCGGGCTCGAGAAGCGCCATCATCCCAAAGAACAATGCCATCTTGCAGCCCGGTGCGATGACGATATTCGCAGGGGAAACTTTGATCTGGCGGGTCCGCAGCAGGTATGCCGCGATCTCATCGCGCAACGCGGGCAACCCAGCCACGGCACAGTAACGATCCTTCCCCGAGGCCAGAGCCCTGTTCGCCGAGGCGATAACCGACGGTCCGGGATGGAAATCGGGCTCGCCCAATTCCAGATGGATAATAGAGCGCCCTTGCGCTTCCAGTTCCTTGGCGCGGGCAAATACCGAAAGAGCGCCCTCGCCGCTCATCACAGAAATGCGTGTAGCAATCGACCGCATGAGTTCTCCCTGAAATTACAGACCCTTATACATACCGCCGTCGACCAGAACCGTCTGCCCGGTAACATAGGAAGCACGGTCCGAGGCCAGCCAGACAATTGTCTCGGCCACTTCGCGCGGTTCGCCCAAGCGTTTCAGCGGAGCGTCCGCCGCCCACGCCTCAAAAAACTCCTGCTCGGGCTTACCCGAAGCTGCCGCTCGCGCTTTGGCCAATTCTTTGAGGCGGTCGGTAGCTGTAAATCCCGGCCCAACATTGTTTACCAGGATTCCGTCTTTGCCGAACTCATTGGCCAGGCTGCGCACCAGGCCAACCACCGCGGCCCGCACCGCATTGGACAGAACCAGATCCGCAACCGGCTGTTTAGTCGTAATCGAGGTGATGGTGACGATTCGCCCCCAGCGCTTGCGCTGCATGTAAGGAATGACCTCGCGGGCGAAATACACCGTGCTCAGGAAATTCGCATCGACGGCCCGCTGCCAATCTTCCAGAGTGGCGGCGAGAAATCCTTTCGCCGGCGGACCACCCGCATTGGTCACGCAAACATCGACGCCGCCAAATTTTTGCGCAACGTCGCGCACAAAGCGTCCGACGGCAGAGGCATCGGTCACATCAAAAGCCTCCGCGAATACCTCGCAATTGTGCTGTTTGCGGATTTTTTCGGCCGCGGAATGAAGAGCCTTTTCGTTCCGCGCACACATGGCGAGCCGGCAACCTTCGGCGGCGAAGGCTTCCGCGGTGGCGCGTCCGATACCTTGACTGGAAGCAGCGACGAGAGCGACACGATCTTTCAAGCCCAGATCCATAAGCGACGAATTATAAATGGTTGTTCAAGCAGGCTTGCCGTCAATTCGTGCGCGAAGTACTCTGGACAACGACCGAGGTACCGCATGACACACAGGTTCAAGCATCCGGAAACACAAGCCACCCGCGGCGCGGCCGATCTGGAAAAACGGAACGGTCCGCTGGCGACGCCCATTTACCAGACCTCCACGTTTGAGGTCACCGACAATGACGAGCAACTGCGCGTAACCGGCAGCGACAACTATTACACGCGCTATGGCAATCCGACCAATACCGCGGCGGAAAAGACGGTGGCGGAACTGGAAGGCGTAGACGCGGCCCTGACTTTCTCTTCGGGCATGGGCGCAATCACCACCGCCATTATGGCGCTGCTCAAGTCAGGTGACCACATCGTCGCACAGCGGGATATCTATGGCGGAACGCACAAGTTCCTCTCGCAGTGGCTGCCGAATTTCGGCGTCGAGACGTCGTTTGTCGACACTACTGACTACGAGCAATATGCGCGGGCGATTCGTCCGAATACGAAGCTGCTGTATCTGGAGTCGCCGACCAATCCCACGCTGCGGGTGGTCGATTTCAAGAAAATGGCAGCCCTGGCGAAACAGCATGGCCTGCTGTCGATGATTGACAGCACGTTTGGCACTCCGATCAATCAGCGGCCGGCGGAGTTTGGCATCGACCTGATCATGCATTCGGGGACGAAATACTTCGGCGGACATTCCGACCTGATCTGCGGAGTGGTCGCCGGACGAGCGGAACTGATGGGCAAGATTCTGGCTGCAAGGACAACATTGGGCAACTGCATGGATCCGCATGCGGCATGGCTGTTGCTGCGGGGATTGAAGACTTTAGCCGTCCGAGTGCAGCGCCATAATGAAAATGCGGCGCGGGTGGCGCAATTCCTCTCTGCGCACGCCAAGGTGCGGAGCGTGCATTACCCGTTTTTGAAGCACCATTCCGAGTATGAAGTCGCACGGCGGCAGATGGGCGGAGGTGGTGGAATGGTGACGTTCGAAGTCGAAGGCACCGGCGAAGATGCGCGCCGCGTCAGCGAAGCGCTGCGGATGTTCACGCTGGCTCCCAGTTTGGGAGGAGTGGAGTCGCTGGTATGCATTCCAGTTCTGACGTCCCATTTGGTCGTGCCGCAGCAGGAGCGGAAAAGAATGGGAGTGACCGAGCAAATGATCCGGCTATCGGTGGGAATCGAAAATGCCGAGGATCTGATTTCCGATCTGGAACAAGCGCTGCAGGCCGTGTCCGCCGCGAAAGCCGTGCCGGTCGGCTGAGGCGCTTTAGATCTGAAAATGCGGCGGGGATATCCTTCGAAAAACACTTGGAGTTGGATGGAAGTTATTGACAGTAAAGCGGTTACCTGAATAACGCCGGACATCCGGAGCTAAAATATTGATATCACACAACTTATACGTAAAATATTGAAACTACAACACTTACAATGAATCAACCTCTCCGCCCCAGACGTAAGTTATTTAGAATCAGTGGCAGTCGTATCGATTCTTTCGTAAATTCCTCCAAACAATGGATTTAGGCAAAAATCTCCGGTTGGGCATTTATCTGTCGAAAATCGGATGAGCACGAAACCTCCGGCCGCGTGCGAGGGCCAGAGATCCCGTAATACCTAGAACAGGAACTTCAAAGCGAACTGCATCACGCGAGCCTCGTGGAAGCCTCCAGAGTAAAGGAAGCTCGGCGAACCCATCGTGTTGTTGCCAGAGCCGTTGATGTTGGCACCAGCGCCGGCTTGACCCGCGACCGGGAGCCATTCGGCATGATTGAAGACGTTGAAGGCTTCTGCTCGGAATTCGAGCGCGGTACTTTCCTTGATGGCGAAGTGCTTGAACAGCGCCATGTCGAAATTGATGAAATCGGGATTGCGCAGGCTGTTTCTGCCCGTGTCTCCGAAGGTAAGAGCGGTGGGCGTGACAAACGCGTTTTGGAGGTAATACAGGCGGCCGTACTGATCTACAGGATGCAGGGTATTGTTGGGATTGCCGAGGATATTGCCATAGGAAGAGGAACCCAGTCCGTTGCCGACGCCGGCATTGTCCGCGGGATAGAGAACACTGAATGGCGAACCACTGTTGAAGTTCATAATGCCGGAGTACTGCCAGCCGCCAAGCCAGGTGCGCATCGACCCATGCTTAAATGCCGGAACATCCCACACATAGCTGACATTGAAGATGTGCCGCTCATCAAAGTTCGAACTGGCGCGGTTCATAGCGGGGTTGTATGTGTTGACGAAGCTGCCATCGTACCGGTCAGATGAATCGTCAATGGAGTGACTGTAGGTGTAGGCTGCGTCAAGTTCGAGTCCGGCAATGTTTCTGCGGAGCAGAACCTGTAAGGCGTTATAGCTGGAGGAAGCGGCTGTCTGCAGCCCCGCGATATCCCCGTAACCAGGATAGGGCCGGAAGGGGTCCGCGCCTGCCGGAACGCAGCCCTGGGCCACGGCCACGTTCACGGCGGGGCCGTAAGGCACTCCATTGGGGCCGATCTTGTATGTGACCGGCACGCCGCTGGGAGTAGTTAAGCCCGTGGGGACATAGTCTGTTGCAGCCGTCGCCGTGTTGCATTCACTTCCATTGAAGACCTCGCCGGGCGTGTAGGGATTGGGAGTGGCCGGATAGAGCTGATTCAGGTCCACCAGCCTGGTGAGGTGAGTTCCTTTGCTCCCAACGTAAGAAACGGTCGCAACCGTGCTGGGCGAGATTTCATGCTGAACATCCAGGTGCCACTGTTGTACGTACGGCCATTGCGCTTTGGTGGGAATGGCGGTGACGCCGAGTGGAAGCTGAGGCGCTGCCGTGCCAGTGACACCGATGTTGTTGTAACCGATGATATTCAACTGTTGTGCAGCGTAGGCAAGCGGAGGTGAGTTTTCGAGAGATTCGGTATTGGCCTCGTTGCCGTTGCCATGCTCGTAAAACATGCCATAGCCGCCACGCACGGCGGTCTTACCATTGCCAAACACATCCCAGGCAAAACCCAGGCGAGGGGCCGGGTTAAACAGGTGCCCGGTCATACAGCCATTGGGCACGCCAGGAGTGACACCGCACTGGACAATTCCATTGGGAAGATTGTTCACCGCTGGAACCAGGTTGTTCTTCGTCAGGTTGGTCACGGTGTCGCTGCCAGCATCGACACTGGTCTGGCCTCTCTTGTAGAACGCGGGATCGAAGTTAAACGCCTGGTGATATCGCTCGTAGTAAACCCCAAAGAGGCTGATGCGGACTCCAAGATTCAGGGTCAATCGGGGAGTGATCCGCCAATCGTCATTGAAGTAAGGTTCCGCCATCTTGTAGCGGTTGTAGTACTTGACGGTCGCATTCTGCTGGCCAAAGGCGTACATATAGCCGAGCAAGAGGTCAGCAAAGGGATTACCGGTAGTTACGTTTGCCGAACTGGGATTGTAGGTAATGTAGCCGGGGAAGGAACCGGCGGCGAGTTCGCCGCCGAGTTCGTTCTTCTGCACCGCCTGGAAATACACGCCGGTCTGCAAATTGTGTTTACCGACAAGCTTGTTAAGGTTATCGCTAAAACTGTAGGTCGGATTGGAGTTGTACGGCCCATTCGGGATGTAGCCGGGATCTTCGCCAAATCCTCCGCCATAAATGCCACCCGGATCCACCAGGTTGATGCCGGGCATTACGCCCCGGTCCGCTCCGGGGAAGATTGATCCGAAAGTAGTATTCGCCGGGCGTCGCCAATTGCCGATATTCGTCAGGTTGATGTGATCTGTGGTATAGCTCGCCACAAATTCGTTCAACAGAGTTGGTGAGAAGGTGGAGGAGAGGCGCGCCACCATGCTTATGCCAGGGCCGGTGAAATTCGTCTGGACTGTCGGGAAACTTCCGGCGTTAGTCCAAAGAGGCGTTTCGTTGATGGTATCCCACGAATCATGGATGTAGTGGAAGCTGAGGCGCTCTTTGTCGGTGAAATTCTCGTCCATGCGCAGCAGTTCCTGACGCCAATTGGTCGGCTGCGATTGGACCGAGTAGTAGGTTGCCTGTCCGGGAATCAGCGGGTTGGCGCTGGCCAGAGTCGTGGTGGGATCCGGAATCAGAGTCAGCAGAGCCTGAACATTGGGATCATTCTTGATAAAGGGAACCTGATTGCCCGGATACGGCTTACCCGTAGCGGGGTCCATTGGGCAATCAGCCGTCCCGAGGCTGCAGACGTCATTGAAATTGCCATTGCGTTCTGCGACCGTCGGCACCAACTGGTCAAACGTGTAGGGCACCCGATCGCGGCGCCACTCCTGCGACCAAAAGAAAAAGGTTTTGGTCTTGCTCTGGTTGTAAACTCCGGGGATGTAGAGAGGACCACCAACGGTGTAGCCAAAATCGTTCTTGTGATACGGCGGAGCTACTCCCTGTTCGTTCCACGATGGCGAGTTGAACATGTTGTTGCGCACAAACTCATAAGCATCGCCGTGAAATTTATTGGTACCGGACTTGGTTTCTACTTCGATCGTGCCGGAGCCATTCTTGCCATACTGGGCGCCATAGTTTGAAGTGAGAACTCTGAATTCACCGATGGCATCGATACTGGGAGTGACGTTGAGCGTTCCATTGCTGCCGACATCCATGTTGTCGCCGCCATCAAGCTGCCAGTTGTTATATTCGACGCGCCCCCCATTGATGCTGTACTGGTTATTTGCTTTAACACCTACGCCGCCCTCATCGAAGCCGGTCTGATTGCTGACGCCGGGCACGAGGGTGACCAACTGTTTGAAGTCGCGCCCGTTCAATTCCAGTTGCGTGATCTCCTTGCCGGTCACCGTACCGCCAAGATCGGAAGATTGGGTTTCCACCTGAGCAATCTCCGCGCCCTGCACCACGACCTCAGTGGTGGTGGAACCGACCTGCAGAGCGACATTGACGCGGGCCTTTTCAGCAACATTCAGCTTCACGCCCTTGGCATGGTATTTGGTGAAGCCATCTGCTGAAACGGCAATGTCGTATTTGCCGATGGGGAGATTCGCGAACAGATAGTTGCCCGAACCGTTTGTGTTCACTGTACGGCTGATTCCCTGCTCGGTGCTGGTGAGGGTGACCTGAGCAGCCGCAATAGCGGCGCCGCTGGGATCGGTTACGGTACCGGTGATCTGGGCAGTATCCTGGGCCCAAGCGGCAGCGCAGAGGAAAAGCACAAGCGGGATAATGCGGAACAATAAACGGTGAAACCTCATGATTATCTCCTCAGGATCGGCCCGACCTGCAATGCTATCTGAACAGAAGCGTTCCGGCACCGGAGAGTCCGATTCCGGAAGCTTACGCATCGCCCATCTCAGCATGGAAAATTTTTATTGAGTCGTATGAATGGTGCTTTCAATTTGTATCCGCTGTCAAGAGGGCGAAGGGCAGCGGTCAGGTTTAATTTCTCCGAAGCGCAGGTGGTATGTGTTCCCGTTAATCACTTTCGCCCTGGGAACATGGGCGCGTTACTAATGTGATAAGTGGTGAGTTCGTTGGTCCCGGAGTGCTGAGCTGTCGGGCGATAAACAGGATGCGCATCGTAATCCCGAAACAAAACCGGCCTCTTGCGAGGCCGGTAGAAATTTAATCTCGTGCAGTCTAGAACGTAAACCGCGCTCCGAACTGGAACTGCCGCGGAGTGTTGATGGTGTTGGTGATCTGCCCGAACTGAGTAGAGTAGGGCGCACCAGAAGCAACTTGAGTAGTGGTGAAGACGTTTGGATAGCCGTACTGGGGAGTGTTGGTAACGTTGTACGAGGAAATATCGAACCGCAGCGCCCGGTTTTCACCCAGCTTGAAGGTTTTGAAGAGCGAGAGGTCGAGATCGCGCGCACCTCGGGTACGAACGTGATCCAGATAGGCCGGGGCGGTTCCCGCAACAAATGGACTCGCCGGTGTAGTGAAGCAACTGGACGAGAACCACTGGGCCACAGTATGGGGAGTCGTAGGATTACAGACCATATCCGCGCGCTGATTGAAATACGACAGAGGTGCTCCCACGGTTGGAGAGGCGATGGGAACGCCCGTGCTGAGATATACGATTGCATTCGTGGTCCAGCCACCCAGGATGGCGTTGGGAACACCGGTAAGATTCAAGCGCTCTCCCTTGCCCACGGGCAAATCGTAAGAGACCTGGCTGGTGAACTGATATTTCACGTCCTGCGGGCTCACAGAGTGCTCGTAGGAGAGATTCCGCCAATCCTGCGCGGCACCGTTGTGAGTACCGACAAAACCCAGAGGCGGATTTCCATCATCGGTCATGATTTTCCCCCAGGTGAAGGTTGACAGAGTCGTGAAGTGATTCGTGAGCCTCTTCTGCACCTTGGTTTGCAGAGAGCTGTACTCGGAATCTCCCGCCGCGTATCCATACGCAAGCACGCCGTTCCCGGAACCGTAACCGCCATTTCCGAATTGCGGGAATGGCTGAAGAACAGCCCATAACGGGACCCCCGGCGAGGGACTGAAGTTGGGATTCAGGGTCACCGGCCCGGAGTAGGGCGCCGTCGAACAGCTCGGGCTATTGTCAATGCACAGCGAAGCGCCATATCTTCCGATGGTTTGTAAGGAGAGCTGGTTCAGATCAACGCTGCCGAACGGCAGGAAGAGACCGCGGCTTCCAACATAACCCGCCGTCACTACAATCTGATGAGGCAACTCATACTCTAACGCGAAATTAAAGTTATAGGTGGTCGGGGTGCGCTGCGAATGCATCACCGTAGCCAAAGTTAAACCTAGGTTATTAGCCAGACCCGTCGGCGGGCTGGTCAAGACCGGGACAATGCCGCCGGGCGTTCCCGGGGCACTTGGGAAGGGATTACTGAGGGAATAGGCGCCGGTGAATACGTCAACTGCGGGTGTGGGACATCCCGAATTCCCGCTGTAGACAGTGTTGCCGTTGGCATTGGCGCAGGTAGCGTTCCAGAAGCTCTGCGACGAGAATCCATCCGTGTTCTGCAGAGCACTGCCGACCTGGTGCGTGCTGGGTCCGTAGTAGAAGCCCGCCCCGCCGCGCACAACCAGGTGCTGAACCGGCTGCCACGCAAAACCCAAGCGGGGACCGAAGTCGTGGAAATTGGTGGTAAACGGCGAGCGGTTATTGCCATTAACGTAGACTTCCGCGCCCGTGTAAGCAACGCCATTAACCGTGTTGCCGATGGTGGGGTTGAAGTATTCTTGCCGGTTATATCGCTCATTGCGGCCGCCAAAGATATCCCAACGCAGCCCTGCGGTCACGGTCAGCTTCGTGGTGGGGTGGTAAGTGTCCTCGAAAAAGGTCGCATAGTAGGGATTAGACTCTGCGGCGAAAACGTCTTTGGTGAAGTTCGCATAACCGATATTCGATTCGTTCAGGCCCGGCGACATGCCCATTCCAATGAGAAGAGAGGCGAAGTCGCTGCCGCCGACCAGAACACCCGACGCGGGTGAGGTTTGTTGATCAGTAGCCGAAACGTCAAAGCCGTACGCGCCCGCAGGCGCCGGCGGCTGGCCGACATTGAGGTAACGCTTCATCCATTCAAAGCCGAACGAAATTTCATGCTTTCCGTGAACTTTCGTGATGGTGGCGTTGGCGTCGCTATTCTCGCTGGCATATTTGAAGTTGTTGTAGTCGGCGGTGCCACCGACACCCTGGCCCAGATCGTTAAAGATCATGAAGGGAAGTTGCTTGTACACAACTTGAGACTGCAAAGATGCGGGAAAGCCTTGGGCGGTGATGTTGTTGCTCTCGTATCCCGGATTGCCCTGGTTCTCGTAATGCCGGGTGAAGGAGTAGCGCAAATTCAGAACCGTGGTGGCATTCAAGGTGACGTCATCGGCAACGAGGATGTTGCGTCCGTTGGTGATGTTCTGGGCGTAGTTGAGATCCCAGCCGCTGGGAAAGACGTTGGCAGTGGAGAAGTTTAACTTGTCGTAAGAAAAACGAGTAAAGAAACGCTGCCTTTCGCTCTTCGCCCAGTCCAGGCGGACATCGAACTGATGTGCATGATAGGGATCCAGTCCGGGCAGACCGTAGTTATTGATCACATCGGTCGTTGCTGAATCGCATGTCGCCGGATTCGGCAGATTGCATTTCGGCATCTTCGACAGAAACAGCAGACCGATCGGATTAGGATTCGGAATGACATTGCCGGGAAATTGTTGTCTGGTGCCGTCAGCATTATCAGGCCGGGTCGGATCGTAAATTGGAAAACTCATGTGCGAGAAGTTCCCCGCGCGCTCAGCCATGGTGGGAACGGTGAAGTAGTCGATGCCTTCAAACTGGATCTGCTGCGTGTCCTGGTAATCGCCGAAGAAGAACAGCTTGTCTTTCTTGATGGGCCCGCCGATGGCTGCACCCTCCTGGTAACGATGGAAATTGGGAGGAGTGTTGGCCAGCCCGCTGCTCAACTGCGTCAGCTTGTTGAAATATTCATTGGCCGACAACGCGTTGGGGCGGAAGACGCCAAAGACGTCGCCGTGGAAATTGTTGGCGCCGGATTTGGTGACCACGCTGATGACACCCGCGCCTCCGCTCTGGTAGGACGCCGGCGTATTCTGGGTTTCGACGCGAACTTCATCGACACCGTCTTCGGGAATCTCCATCGCCGGAATGATGGCCGCGGCGTTATTTTCTGCAATACCGATCGGGCTGCCGTCGACCATGTAGTAGACCGATCCGACGATGGCGCCGTTGATGGTGGCGGAGGAGATGTCGACCCCGGGGCGGCCGACCGAAATATTCTGAATGGACTGCATGGAATCGCTGGAGTTCGGCGAACCATTGGGAGGAGTGACACCGGCACTCAGTTGGGCAAGATCGAAGACATTGCGGTAGAGCAAGGGAACGCGATCGATGGTTTCGGAGGGGATGAGGGAACCGACCGTGGAGTTGCTGGGTTCCACCAGTGCCGCACCAGCGGTGACCGTCACCGTCTCACTGGCGGCTCCCACCTGCAGCGAGATGTTGACTTGAGTCACCTGATCAACATTCACGCGGATGTTGTCCTGGGCGACACTGGCAAACCCGGTCTGGCTGGCCGTGACCTGATACAGCCCGGGATTGAGCGAGATGAAGGTATACAAGCCCGCGCCGCTGGTGACCGTGTGCTGTTTCACACCAGTGGCGCGGTTGAGGAGCACGACTTGTGCGCCGGGAATGATAGCGCCACCGGGGTCCGTGACCGTTCCGCTGATCGACCCTCTTCCTGCCTGGGCGAACAAGCTGGTAGATGCGAGCACGAGCAGAAAGCACAAAACGAAACCTGAGCGAATCATTCCGTGGATGAAACCCCGTGAGTTCATATCATTTCTCCTGCCTGACTATTGGAAGTCTGGACGATGTGCAACGAATAAAGTTCGCGAGGGCGAGGGGAAGCGAAGGCGGTCACCGGAGGGTTTGCGTACATCCCACCGGATCTTGGTTCGTTTAGAGCCTCGCGGGCTTGCGAAGATGTGGAACAGTACGATTCACCTGCAACCAAGAGCTTGTATTAAAACGTATGAATATTGGGGTTTTTGGGCTGACACTGTCAAGAAAAAAGCGCGGTGCCAATCCCAACTACCCATAACCAACTAGTCATCTCACTGGCGTACACCCGGAGCGTCCGAGTTAGGAGCCTACTGCATCCGGGGTCAAAGCTTACGAGTCGATTCACGAACCACGAGCTCGGGGGCTACTTTGCGGTGAACCGCGACCGCGTCATGTTTTGCCAGAGAAGCGTTAATCCCCTCGAGCACGATAGCGACCGCCTGCGCGCCCATGCTTTCCATGGGCTGTCGCACTGTGGTCAAAGACGGGGTATAGAGAGCCGAGGGAGCAACGTCGTCGAAGCCGATCACGGAGCAATGCTCGGGAACGCGCAGGCCGGCCCGGTTCAATGAATGGATTGCGCCGAAGGCAGTCATGTCGTCGAACGCGAGCAGGGCGGTGAACGGAACCTTCTGCTTGACGAGATCTTGGGTGATTGTCTGTCCAGCCTGAAAACTCGAACTGGGATCGCGAGACTCGGGCAAATCGAAGGTAAGCCGGGGATCGAGTTCCAGGCCTGCCTCCTTAGCAAAGCTACGGATGCCGCGCCAACGTGGGGAACTGTCGCCCAAGGTCCTGGGGCCACGGATAACCGCGATCTTGCGATGGCCGAGAGAGTACAAATGTTCAATGGCGAGAGCGCCCCCGACTTCGTTGTCGACGACCACCGAACTCATCGAGTCGTGTTTGAGGCCGCTGCCAACCATGGCGATGGGAATGCTGCTCTTTTCCAGATCGCCGAGCAGATTGATGTCGACAAACAACCAGTTGGCAAGAACGATGAGTCCTTCGATGCGGCGGTCGAGCAACATCTCCAGGTAGCGTTCGAAGCGAGTTCGCTCGTTATGGACATCGGTCAAAATCGGCAGATAGGAAGATTCGAACAGTGTATTTTCGATGCCGCGGAGGATCAGAGTGCAGTAGGGGTCGGTCATGTCGAAGACCATGACCCCGACGGTATGGCTACGCTTGCTACGCAGCGAACGAGCGAACTGGTTGGGGCGATAGCCGAGCTTCTCGGCCGCACGCTCGATGCGCTTCTTGGTGACCGCCGGAATATAGCGCGACAGAGGAGCGTTGTTCAGAACAATAGAGACGGTGGTGGAGGAAAAACCACTCTCCTTCGCGACGTCTCGAATGGTGATCATGGCAATGGCTCTGTCGAACTAAGTACTTCACGCGGGATTTCGGTTTCGGGCTCCCCGCACCCCGTTCCGCTCACTCGGCCTCAGACGCCGCGCAAACGCCTCAATACCAGATCCTTCACTACGCTCTCAGGATTTCGGCGCGCGT
The DNA here is from genome assembly GCA_027452245.1 of Acidobacteriaceae bacterium. Lineage (GTDB taxonomy): Bacteria > Acidobacteriota > Terriglobia > Terriglobales > Acidobacteriaceae > Sulfotelmatobacter. Next base: position 20,943 of record DAIDGW010000211.1, on the reverse strand, counting down.
CTCGGACGCCGCGCAGACGCCTCAACTTGAATTCGGGCGAATGCTGGCGGACACTACACCAGAGAGCCTTTACCAGTGTCAAGGTCCAGAATCACAGCGGGAATATCTACCTGGCTACTTGCCGCGCTGTTGGCAGGCGTGTTGGCAGTCGATTCCGCCCCCTTGGCTGAAGCCGTGCAAGCGGGTGGGTCCTCCGCATCGCAGGGTGCAGCCCATGAAGACGTTGGAGCCATATTTCAACAAGGGCAAGCCGCACTGAACTCCGGGCACTTGGATGAGGCGGAGCAGGACTTCCGGAGAGTAATCGAGGAAAATCCGCAGGTGGGCGGGGCCTATGCCAACCTGGGCGTGGTGTATATGCGACGCAAAGAGTGGTCGAAGGCGATCGAGATGCTGCATCATGCAGAAGAATTGATGCCGCAGGTTGCGGGCATTCGGCTCAACATTGGGCTGGCGTATTATCGGCAGGAAGAGTTTCTGAAGGCCATTCCGCAGTTCGAGTCCGCGCTGCGGGAAGATCCCGGTTCGGCCCAGGCCCGGCATCTGCTGGGACTTTGCTACTTTTTTGCCAACCAGTGGAATCGGGCGATTAAGACATTGGAGCCGCTTTGGCCGCAGGAATCGAGCAGCCTGGATTACGCGTACATCATGATGATCTCAGCCAATCGAATCGGGGACCGGGAACTGGATCATCGGGCGTACGATCAACTGGTGAAGGTGGGGGGTAACTCTCCCGAATTCCATCTCTTATTGGGAAAAGCGCATCTGAATCTGGAACAATACGACATGGCACTCGCCGAGTTCCAAGCTGCCGCCAAAGCTAATCCGCGACTCACGTTTGTTCACTTCAACATGGGGTTGGCTTATCTGAAAAAACAGAACTACAACCGCGCCAGGGACGAATTTCTCGAGGATGCCAAGATTGAGCCGGATCTGGCACTGAATTATGAGGAACTGGGGGAAGTGTATTGGCTCATGCAACAGGACGAAAGAGCAGAGCAGAATTACCGGCTCGCGATCCAACTCGACCCGAGACTGGTAGATTCGCATGTAGGATTGGCGAAGGTGTATCAGCATCATGAGAGGTATGCGGAGGCGCTGAGGGCGCTCGATGCAGCAGAGAAAGTGGATCCGGAGCGCACCGACATTCATTACATGCGGGGACAGGTGTTAAATCGCGTGGGACGAAAAGCTGAAGGGGAAAAGGAATTGCAGGCTGCTCTGAATCTGAATAAAAAAAATCGCGCCAGCACGGAAAAGCCTGCGCAGAAGCCGCTGCCGTCCCCGGAACTTCTGCAAGGCGAACAATAATTCTATTCCGGCGTTACTGGTGCGAGCGCACGCAGGAGGACAGGTTATGAAACGCGGTCTTAAAATCGCAGGCATCGTAATCGTTGTTCTGATCGTGATCATTCTGATCATTCCACTGTTCGTCAACGCCAACGCGTTTCGTCCGCGCTTGGAATCAGAGTTGACCGACACGCTGGGGCGTCAAGTGAAGGTCGGGAATCTCTCGTTATCGATCTATTCCGGTTCGGTGAAGGCCGACAATATATCGATCGCGGACGACCCAGCTTACAGCAAGGCACCATTCGTGCAGGCGAGATCGCTGAGTGTGGGCGTGCAAATGATTCCGTTGATCTTCTCGAAATCCTTACAGATCACCGATCTGACGCTGGACAATCCGGAGATTAACCTCATCCGCTCCGAGAATGGCGAGAAATGGAATTTTTCCAGCCTGGGTAACAAAGGACCGGAACATCCAGCGAATTCAACGGAGGCGAAGCCTGCCGAAAGTCCGGCGCAGAAGGCAGCAGGACAGAACAAGCCGGTGGAATCGAAGCCAGTGGCCCCGGCACCGCAACGCTCTGCCGAACAACCAGCGTCAAGCCCAACCTCGAGCACACCGAACATCTCAATAAGTAAACTGGCGGTGAATAACGGTCGACTGACAGTGACGACGCAAGGCATGAACGAACCACCACGGGTCTATTCCAATGTGAACATCGGGGTAAACAATTTTTCGTTTGCGTCGGCATTCCCATTTACGGTGAGCGCCGATTTGCCCGGAGGCGGGACTCTGCATTTAAACGGCAATGCGGGTCCGATCGACGCCGGCAATGCAGAGCAGACGCCGCTGGATGCGAAGGTCCAAATTCAGAACATGAACCTGGCAGAATCCGGATTCATTGATCCCGCGGCAGGAATCAGCGGCATTGCCGGTTTCGATGGGAATGTTTCCTCAAACGGACATGTCGCAAAGACGAACGGGACGCTGCGCGCGACCAAGTTGCAGGTGGTGAAGAAGGGATCTCCGGCCGGACAGCCGGTGCAATTGCAATATGCGGTGAATTACAACCTGGCTACGCAAGCGGGCGACCTGACGCAAGGCAATGTCGCCATGGGCAAGGCGGTAGCGCATCTAACGGGCACGTATGACGCCCACGGCAAGACCACCAGCGTCAACATGAAACTGGACGGCCAGAACATGCCAGTGGATGATCTGGAATCGATGCTGCCGGCAGTGGGAGTTGTGCTTCCTCCCGGGGCGACACTGAAGGGCGGCGCACTGAATATCAATTTCACGATTGTCGGACCGGTGGACAATCTGGTTACGGCGGGCAATTTCAAACTGCAGAACTCATCTCTGGCGGGATTCAATCTGGGCCAGCGGCTCTCGGCAATATCAGCTCTTTCAGGCAAGACAAGCGGGAACATCACCAGCATTCAGAATTTCAGTGGCGACGTACGAATGTCGCCCCAAGGGACGCAGGCGCAGAATATCGACCTGGTGCTTCCGGCGATCGGGACTCTCACCGGCGCGGGAACGGTCAGTCCAACGAATGCTCTCGATTTCAAAATGCTGGCCGGTCTCAGCGGCACGACCATTACAAGCGCGACGAAGTTGATTGGACTGGGCTCAGGCGGCGGAAGCATTCCCTTCCTGATTCAGGGTACGACGTCCGACCCGAAATTCATGCCAGACGTAAAGGGCATGGCCAGAGGCTTTCTGAAGCAACTGGAAGGTGGCAAAGGGAACAAGAGCAATCCCTTGAGCGGATTCGAGGGGTTATTCAAAAAGCCGAAATAGGTGGTGCCATCCGAGGAAAACCCAGGGCACATTAGCAGGAGGGCACATTCGGGGAGGGATGTGCCTTTTTTTGTGCGGGCACATCCGGCGTTGCCGAGATGCACAAGAGTTTGCTGTAAAATACTTTCGGTTCCCAATCATTTGATGCGGAAGTAGCAAAAAAGCTCGGAACGGACATACACTGCGGCCCGGGCAGTTTTTGGCGTCGTGCGGCGAATTGAAGCTAGTTGATGTGAAAACCCAATCATGGTGAAACTCAGGATCCCAGCGAAGTGGTGCGTTCCGGCGTTTGTCGCAGTGCTGCTGCCTATCATGACGTTACCCCCTGCATTTGCGCAGACGTTCACCCTTGCGGCTTCGAATCAGTACCCGGTTGCGTTGGAACCGGGAGGGGTTCCGTCGATTGCCACCATTACGGCGGATAACGCAACGGGAAATACGACAGCTGTAGATGTCACCCTGGCATGCGTGGTCACACCGGCGCAGACCTCCGGAACGCCTACTTGCAGTGTGAGTCCTGGGACGATCAGCACACCGGCGAGCGCGACGCTGACGGTGACCGCACCCCTCGGCACTGTGCCAGGCACTTACAATGTAACGATCACGGGGACGAATGGTTCAACTACATTAAGCGTAAGTCTACCGATCAGCGTGCTGGCCGTAACCCCGACATACACGGTTAACGTCACCACTCCGCTGGGTCCGAGTACCATCGCTCCGGGCAGTACGGCCACCGCAGACCTCACGATAACGCCGATCAATAATTTCTCGGGAAAGATCACGCTTTCGTGCAATAACATTTCGCCAGCAGCGACACCGCCTCCGGTCTGCACGTTCACGCCGCAACCAGTCAACCTCATAACTTCTCAGGCCGTGATTACAGTAATGACAGTTTCCACCTATAATCCATTGGGACCGTCGCCGGTTACGGGATCACTCCATTGGAAGTCTGGCTGGAAACGAGGTTCGCCGCTCTGGTACGCGACCTGGATGGGGTCTCCCGCCTTCGGATTTGCCCTGATGGGGATTGTGTTCGCCCCCGTGCAGCGGAAGAAATGGCTGAGTTGGTCACTACTGGCTATTACGGCCACCATTCTGGTGGGGATGACGGCCTGCGCAACAACAAACTCGATCACGAACGTGACTGTTACGAACGTGGCCACCCCCAAAGGCACCTACACCATCACCATCACCGGTTCTGACGACAAAGGGAACTCTCCAAGCAACGGAATGCAAACTGTCTCATTGACTGTCAATTAATCGTAGGAATGTATGGAGCAGCGCCGGCAACTTCATTGCGCGCTGATGCTGATATTCGTCACCGCTAGCGTTACGTTTGCAACCGATTCCAAGAGCGGCCACACGACATCTGTACGCTGGCAAGAAAACCGTCCGGGCTGCACTTATTCGCGGATGGTAGACGGCAAATATCGATACGGATTGTCGTGGCGAGACGTCGCCGTATCGCTAGCCGTGGATCCCGATGAACTCCAGAAGGCTAGTCGGCGACAAGAGCCGTTTCTAGGGGTTCACTTGTCTGTGCGCTATCAGGGATCGGGAACACTCAACGTGGATGGAGGTGCTGCGACACTGGAATTCGTAAAGCACCTACAAGTGCGTCAACCACCTATTGCTCCTGACGATTTTGTGCGAACGCTTCAGGGCGACGCGCACGAAGCCGCCAGGCAAGCAGCGCAGGAGATTGAGAAACATCCTGATGAGAGAGAACCGCGAGAGGCATATGCGCGGGCTATTCAGAAAAATGCCGCGGAGTTGATCACGTTTGTCAGTAAGAATGCGCTACGGAAGACAGTGCTGAACCCAGCGAATCCGGAGGTGAGCGGCTGGATTCTGTTCCGCGCAAATAGCGAACAAATCAGCGGGTGGGAGCAGCAGGAGTCCTTTATTTTTCGGCTGGCACTTGCCGATACTGTATTTGAAATTCCATTCAACTTGCCCCCCAGTATCGGAGACCTCTTGCTGCGGAGGCGGCAATGACGGGGCGCCGGCGGAGTGGCCGCCGGCAAAGGTGCGTCGCGATGCGGGTTCAGAAGCGGAATTGCGGCCCAAAGCTGATGCGCAAATTGTTGTGTACTCCACTGGACATATAGATGTTGTCCCCCACCTCGACCCGTACTCCAAAAGGTCCCGCAAAAAAAGCTTCCAGTCCAACACCCGGATAAACTTCGAACGCGGTAGTGCCTGTATTGAGACCAACCTGACTGATGAAACCGGTGGGAACGCCCTTATTTGTCACCGCAAGATTCTCAAATCCAACTTTCCCGGTAACGAACCAGCGCAAAGCACCGCTGCCGAAATCCATCTTCGGGCCGAACAGCCCGTGCAGGGTGCGCAGTTTGGAATTGGAAAACGAACTGGAGAATCCGTTGGTGAAGGTATTGGTGAAGTTGCGTTCGAAATCGTAGCCCATTTCCGCCTCAAGCTCTATATCGGGGCGCATATTGATCGCGGCGCGCCCTCCAATCCCGACAAAATTCGAAGCAGGAGAGGTTCCTTCGAAACGGAAATACTCCGCAAAGATACCGGCTTCCCCGTGGTCCTCATGGTTTTGTGCGAAAAGGGCGGGAGTTGTAAAGAGGAACAGTATCACGGTCAGGGCAAGGTAACGCTTCATACTGGTTCATTCTCCATACTGGTTTGTGAGCACGCGGATTTATGGCGCGCAAGCGGAGTGAGCGGAGGGTCGTTGCAGACTTGCTAGCTCTGATGAATGACGAGCCACGGAGGTTGGCTCTTTTCGGCGCTCAGAACGCCACGCAGAGACGCGCGAACAGTAGGGTTTCCCCAACGATCGTCGAGCCGAGCAAGTCCCCTACAGCCTTTGCGTCAGTTCCCAGTTTGAACTCGGGTAACTACTGCAGATGATTGAGGTGATAGCTGGCGGTGGTATCTTCCTCGGGACGCGGAGCGATAGAGAGTACCACGTACTCACGTTCTTTGTTATTTAGCTGTTCCACGCGCAGCAGCATCGTATCGTTTTCAAATCGAAACTGCACTTCCTCGCCGACCGGGAGCAGGAATGGATGTTTTCCGTCGCGCGGAAGAATGCGATAAATCACATCTTCGGTAGCGATGACGTATTCCTGGCAGACTGCGTCGGGATTTTTCCTACGCGCTGAGCCATTCTCGAGCAAGTCGTCAGCAAGGCTCTGCGGAACTTCGCTGCAGCTGACGGAATTCATTTGCATAATTTTGCCGGAGCGATACGGTTTTGGCTGTTTCGCGAAAGCAAATGCCGAACACGCAAGCACACAGAGAAGAATCGTGGAACGCATAATCATCCCCCCGCTGAGACGAAGCACCCCATAAACGGCTATGTGAAATATTGTTCAACCCGGAGTCGAGCTCGAACAGGTTACCGGGGTAATGATCGCGGGTAACGAATGCAGATCAGCGCTGCACGAGATCTTCCAGGGTTGGAAAGAATGCAGGGTAGGAAATCGCCGCCGAGTCCGCTCCATGGATGACGGTTTCTCCCGTGGCACGCAGGGCAGCGATGGCGAATGCCATCGCAATGCGGTGGTCGCCGTGAGAATCGATATCAGCGCCGCGCAATTGCTGGTTACCGGGAATCTTCAGACCGTCTTCGCGCTCCTCCACCTGCGCTCCCATGCGGCGAAGATTCGCAGCCACTGCGGCGATACGGTCTGACTCCTTCACGCGCAACTCGCGTGCGTCGCGGATCTCGATTCCGTGCGCAGAATATGGGGCGATCGCCGCGAGCACGGGAATCTCATCAATGAGGGCGGCAGAATCGGCGCCGGAGATAACACCGCCATTCCATTGGTCTCCTTGGGCCTGGATCGTGCCAACCATCTCTCCGTGAGTTTCTTCGAGCTGCGTGACAGCAATCTGCAGACCCATTTGCATCAGAATATCGAGCAAACGGGCGCGCGTAGGATTCATCAGCAAGCCGGGAAGCAACAGCTGCGAACCAGGAAATAACGCTGCAGCGCCCAGAAAAAAGGCAGCAGTGGAGATGTCCCCGGGGATGCGAGCTTCGATGCCGTGCAATGGACTTCCGCCGCGGATTCTGGTTTCGTTGCCTTTGCGCTCAATTGTCACCCCAAAAGCGCGTAGAGCCACTTCGGTATGATCGCGAGTTCGCAGCGGTTCCCCAACACGGGTTTCGCCTTCCGCGAACAATCCGGCAAGCAGAACACACGATTTCACCTGAGCGCTGGCCACGGGCATTTTGTAGTCGACAGCTTTTAGCGCCCCGCCATGGATGCGTAAAGGCGGTCTTCCCTGCTGCGACTCGATGTTTGCGCCCATTTCTGTTAAAGGGCGGATGATGCGTTCCATGGGGCGGCGGGAGAGCGAGGCGTCGCCGATAAGTTCAGAGGTGAACTTCTGTCCGGCCACAATGCCGCTCAACATGCGCATAGTCGAACCGGAGTTGCCGCAATCGAGCGGGCCGGACGGAGCGCTCAGGCCAGGGCCGCGGCCATGAATTTCGATCAGGTTGTCTTTCTTTTCCCATCGCACGCCGAGTGAGCGCATGCAGGCCAGCGTGCTGGCGCAATCGGCTCCAGTGGAATAGTTCTCGATTCGTGAAACGCCCTCGGCGATGCCCGCCAGCATAGCGTAGCGGTGAGAGATGGACTTATCCCCGGGCAGGCGCGCGCTGCCGCGCACGCCGCGGGCAGGACGCACCACCACTTGCGATTCAGATGGCATCTGGATTCCACTATAACGGAGCAGGACGATCGTCCGCTGCGGGAGAACCCAACCTATGCAAATGTCTTGGCTTCAGCCGCAGCTTCTCGGAGAACGTCGTCGGGAATTTCTTTGAGGGTGACTCCGAATTCGAACCTGGGGGTTTCCGCGCCACGTCCCCAACGCGCGGGCTCCCAGTGGGCACGAACGAATCTCACATTCGGATGTGCAGTCAGATCGAGCAGCATCGGCGTCTCTCCGCAGTAGAACTTCTGCGGAAAAGAGTTGATAGGCTTGGGGTCCCATGCATTTCCGTCGGCGGAACCGTAGATGCTGACGTCGAGAGATTCCTGCTCGATGATTTCCGTGATTGCGAGCATGGCCAGAAAGACCCGATGAGCGGCAGAGCTTACGTCAATTGCAGGACCGTCACCTTTAGAATTCGCGACTGTGTTTGCGGGGACGAGGATCGCTTCAAACATAACGCGGGGAATTTTAGCAGTTCGGGACTATGGCGTCAGTGATTCGAAGGGCGATTCCAGAATAATTTACAGTTCGGCGAGAAATTGCCGAAGGATGGTGGTTGCGTCGACCGGCCGCTCCCATGCGGAGTAATGGCCGGCTTTAGGGATCACTTTCAATCGGCTTCCGGAAATACGCTGTTGCATCAATTGCGCTTCGCTGATGCCAGTCAAGATATCTTCGTCACCGGTGACGATCAGAGTAGGAACATTGATAGTCTTCAGGGTTTCGACGGAATCAGGCCGCTGGGCCATGCCACGCTGCACCATAGCAACGTCTTCGGGTGACATCCTGCGCATCATCCGCAGAGCGCCATCGACGAGATCGGGGCGGGTTTCGCAAGTACTCTTTGCCAAAAGGCGCGGAATCATGCTCTCGAAGAACGGCTCGGTGCCACGCTCCAGAACGTCATTCGCGGCCTGCAATCTGCCAACACGAGCTTCAGAAGAGTCCGCTGGGGCTTTGCTATTCCACAATCCGAGGGCAGCAACCCGGCCGCGATAGCGGCGCCAGAATTCGAAAAGGACGTAGCCTCCAATCGAAACACCGATCAGGGGAGCACGACCAACCTCGGCGTCATCCATGACATGGGAGAGATCAGCGGCGTGTTTTTCCATAAGGGCCGGACCTTCTCCCAACCCAGAGTCACCGTGGCCCCGCAGATCAGGGAGAATCACGCGATAGCGCGTGGAGAGAGACTGTGCGATCGCTGCCCAGAATTCATGGTTCGAGGGAAAAGGATGCAAAAGGACGATGGGCGGACCCTCGCCGCGGGTCCAGTAGGAGATGGTGGCATCGGCGCTTTTGACCTGATGCGATTCCAGCCGTTCTAACGAAGTCGATTCCATAGGAAGCGGGCTACGGATTCGTAGCGTGCTGTGCCCCCGCGGGCTGCGGTAAAAGCAGGGGCTCTTCCGGCATTACGATCCAGGCGATGATATACGGGATTAACCCCACACCCGACATGATTATGGTGATCAGCCAGATCAAGCGGACGAGAGTCACGTCGATGTCGAAGTACTCGGCGAATCCCAGGCAGACACCTGCTACCTTGCGCCCATGGCGGGGACGCGCCAGGCGTTTGCGAGCGACGGAGGCTCCGACCCGCACTCCACAGTAGGCACACACAGCCGCATCGTCCTGAATCACTTTTCCGCAGTAATTGCAGTACATGGTTCGCCTCCCAGGAGGAGATACGCAATTTTAGCGCGGAAGGTTCCAAAGCGGGTTCAGGGCCGATTTTTTGCTCAGGACGGGTTGAAAACCGGTACGTCGCGGCAGCGCGTGGTTTTTACTCCCGATAGGCGTCTTTGATCAAACGGCGGGCCTCTTCGGCGGGAGGGGTGCCGCCATTTTCCGCCACAACGCTTTGATATTTCTTCATAGCGAGATCCCGCTGCTTCAGGAGGTCATACATTTCGCCCGCGGCCAGATTTGCCTTCTGCAAAATCTCAGGATCGGCGTTTGGCCTCTCATTGACTAATTCGTAGGCTGCTGCGGCGCCGGCATAATCTTTTTGGCTGCGGAGCAGTTCGCCGAGTCCCCATGCCGCCACTTCGTAGTGCAGGTCGTCATACTTGCCTTCTTTGCCGTTCTCCCAGACCTTGCGATACAGGGCAGCGGCTTCCTGCGTTTTGTTTTCCGCACGCAACAGGTTCGCATCTTCGACGGCGAACAGGTAGTTGCGTGGATAGCGTGCGGACAGGCCTCCCATGATGCCTTCCGCCTCGTTGTAGTCGTGTTCGCGGCGCAGGAACAGGGCCAGCACCACCCCGGCGTCGACACTGTTTTCGCTGGTACTGTGGGCCACTTCACGCAGGTACTGCAGTCCCTTCTCTTTCGACCCGCTCAATCCGACAAGCGCGACCGCAACTTTGACGCTCCACGGCAGGCATCCGACAACGTAATTGTGGGTGCCGACAACGAGCTTGGCGTCAATGTAGTTCGGATCCATCTCCAGCACATGCTCGTGGTCGCGGCGAGCGCCAAGCGCGTTGCGCAGGGCCGAGATCCAGGCGCGCTCAACCAGGGCGGTGAAGACCGCGAACTGGGCGCGAGTGACCCCACGGGCATAATACGCGTCAGGATTCTTCGGATTTTGCTTGATTTCCTGTTCTTCCAGACCCTCAGCGCGGTTTACGAGTTGAACAATACGCTCTTTCACCTTGGGGTCGGCGGGACGATGCGCCTGGCCGATGAAGCTATCATTGGCATACTCACCGGTGTTCATCGCTCCCATTCTGTAGAGTTCGTGCATCAAGATGGAAGACAGGAGGTGGTTGACGGCCATTGAATCATTGGGGTGCCGGTCGAGGTATTTTTCAAAGTCCTGGGTCGCCCGGTTGTACTCCATGTTGTAGAAGTGATTGTTTCCGCTCTCGACCAAAGGATCGGACATCACGGAGATCGAAGTCGCGACCGAGCTCTCGCCATTTTTTGGCGTCTTGCGCGCAAGTGCGGGAAGGCAGGCCAGGAACATCAAGAGCAGCAAGCCGGCGCCGCAGCACACTGCCCAACAGGAACAACCACCCTTTTTCGGATTAGACACGCACACGCCCCAATTGACTGCTACCGAATACTTACCCGATGTCGGAACCAAGAATGTAATGACCAGCACCTGGATTCCGGTTGTGGACCCCCGCCCGCGAGCCGCAAAATTTGAACTTCGGATGATTCTTGCAGGTTTTGCGCCATCACACGCCGGATCAATGAAACTACCGCTTATTTCTAGGATGCTAAACGCACTCCGAAGGAAAGCCGGTCACGCCAACGTGCTGAGACTTTCGTGTAGCGGCTCATTTTTGCTCTTTTTTCCTTATTTTTTACCCGGTGAAGAACGTAATTATTTCTGTGATGAACTTTCGAGTCTTTCGAGGGAAAAACGTAAGTCTATATTTAGCAAGGGATTGATCTCAACGTAAGAATGGCGTTTGACGTGCGATGGCAGGAGTTGCGCCCTTCCCTCGCTACTATCGCACATGGATGTTGAAAATGTCTGAAGCCGTACACAATGCGCAGCAGGAATTCTGGCGCCCCGCGGTTTCCCGGGATTCGGAAGTGTCACTCCTTGCCAGCCCACCAAGCATGGCGGAGAGGTGCTCGCAGTGTCAGAGAGAGTTCATGATCGGGGCGCGGTTTTGCCATACCTGCGGAACGGCACGTTCGGCAAGCGGGGTTGAGGAAGTACCCGCTGCCGAAATCTATGATCATCAGTTCATCGAAAGAACCCTGGCTTGGCTCCAGGCCACAGCTTCCGATATAGCGAAACGGGGATTCGGTTTTCCTTCGTGGCTGCGATACCTGCACTTCCACGAGATCAAGCGCTGGGTTGGCTTGCCAACCGCATCGCTGATCGCGTTTATCATTGGGCTCGGCTGCATTTTGGGCGCCTTGGGCGTAAGCCTGTTCTATCGGGCTTCGAATCTAGGGGAGTTCCAGGCGATTCAAATGTGGCGAGTGGAATGGCTGCTGGGGGCCACAGCTTCTTTTGTCGCGGGAATCCTGCTCAAAAAGCCTTCAGGCGAATAACTCACTTCGTCATCAATCCTGAGCCCCTAGAAGGCCCAGCGCACGAGGGTGGCGCCTGAAGTAAATCCTGCTCCTACCGCTGCTAGCAAGACGAGGTTGCCTTTTTTCAGCTTCTTTTCCTCAAGGGCCGTTTGCATGGCGAGGGGAATAGTGCCTGCGGTCGTGTTTCCGAAACGATCGATGTTGATGACCACCTTCTCCGCCGGCATCTCCAGCCTCTCGGCTGTGGCCGTGATGATCCGACGATTGGCTTGGTGGGCGATGAAGCAATCGACATCCTTGCCGGTCAGCTTGTTCCTTTCCAGAACCCGCTCTGTCATTTCCGACATTTTCTTGACGGCGTACTTGAAGACCTGTTTGCCATCCTGATGGATGTAATGCATCTTCTGATCGACAGTATCGTGCGAGGCGGGATTGAGACTGCCCCCACCGGGCATGTACAGGTATTGCCCTCCCATTCCTTCCACCTGGGCGACATGATCGATGATGCCATCCTCCCCCTCCTCGGCTGGTTCAAGGAGAACGGCTCCGGCACCGTCGCCGAAGATGATGCAGACTGCCCGATCGGTGAAATCGGTCATGGAAGAGTTGACGTCGGCACCGATGACAAGGACTTTCTTGTAGCGTCCCGACTCGACGAACTTAGTACCGGTATTGAGCGCATACAAGAACCCGGAGCAGCCTGCCGATACATCGAAGCCCCACGTGTTCTCAATCCCGAGCTTGTGCTGCACCAGGCACGCTGTCGAGGGATACATCATGTCAGGAGTGACTGTGCCCACCACAATGAGATCGACCTGCTGCAGATCGAAGGGGTGTGATTTCAGCAGTTTCTTGACGGCTTCTACGGCAAGGTCGCTGGCCCCAACCCCCTTGTCGACCAAATGGCGCTCGCGGATGCCGACCCGTTCCATAATCCAGTCATTGGTGGTATCGACCATTTTTTCCAGGTCGGCATTGGTAAGAAGACGAGGTGGAACGTAGGTACCGAGGGCGCTGATCTTGGCGCGCACAGGTTTGCTCACGCGATGCGTTCTCCAGGCTAGAAGTGTGGAACGCCTATTGTGACGTAGAGCCGGAACATTGTCCAACTGCTTGAAGGGAAATGGAAATCGTCCGCTTTGAGACGGATTACTTTATTCGACGGTGCGAAAGCACGATTGCTCAGGAATCCGCTTCACGCGGCCAGGCGATCGCGTACCTGTTCCATTCGCTCGCGCACAACGGTGGGACAATCAACAAGTCCGAAGTCGCGGTTTTCCCCGTTGATCAGAAATACAACAGTCTCGTGATCGAGTTCTGCCAACTGACTGAGGTCCAACACTGGCCAGAGTTGGCACTCCTCAGCTGATTCAATCAGCTGTTCCAGGTACGCGAGGTGGTCGCCGAATAACTTCCCGGAGACGCGAACGACAATCGAGGGTAGCGAGGAACGGGGAACGGGACTGCGCATTCATGACTCCTGGGGGGACAACTCCCCTGAAAACAACTGCGTATAAGTATTGATGCGCCGGGGCGTCAATCTTGCGCAGAGATTCGTAAAACTAATGTAAAGATTGATCCACAGGACAGAATAGAGGGGTAACAAAAAAGCCAGGCACCGGGAACTCACTGCACACATAAGAGCCCGTTACCGTTGCTTCCTTCCGGACCTGGCGGGGTTGGCGGGAATACGTTGCGTAAGACCGATACCTGACCCAGATCATTCTAGCATTCAGCCCAGAGGCCAAGTGCCGGAGCATGGATTTAGTGCGCGATGTTTAAAACCTTTTTGACGGTACCGCGCTCGTTCTGGATTTTTTCCTGCAACAGCGTAATGGCGTAGATCAATTGCTCAGGACGCGGCGGGCAGCCGGGCACATAGATGTCCACAGGAATAACCTGGTTGACGCTCTGGACGAGGGCGTAGTTGTTGAAGACTCCACCCGAGGTCGCGCAAGCGCCCATCGACATGACCCACTTCGGCTCCGGCATCTGCTCCCAGAGCTGGCGGATCACGGGCGCCATCTTGTTTGAGACGCGGCCCGCAATGATCATCAAGTCGCTTTGCCGCGGGGAGGGGCGGAAGACCTCCGCTCCAAAACGGGCGATATCGAAGCGCGAAGCGCCCATCGACATCATCTCAATGGCGCAGCAGGCCAGGCCGAACGTCATCGGCCAGATCGAGCTTTTGCGCATCCAGTTCAGGGCGGAGTCAATGGTCGTCAGAATCACTCCCTCGGGAGTGGGATTTCCGAAGGTAAGATCTTTGACGACCTTCTTGCCGTCGTTGAGTTCAATATAAGGTCCAAAATTAAGTTCGCGTGACATGCGTTTTCTATTGTACCTGCTGGAGTTGGCCTCTACCACGTTAGATTAGCAAACTATCAGAGCGATGCACCGGAACAGCAAAGTATGGGAAGCTATCTTCGACTGCTATGAAGACCCCGACCCTGGAAACGGATCGCCTGCGACTGCGCCCGTATTGCGATGCCGATATCCCGGCGCTGCTGCCGCTGATCGGCACCCGTGAGGTTGCAGCGACCACCCTGCGCATCCCGCACCCGTATACGGAGCAGGACGCGCGGGCGTTCCTTGATTCGATTCAAAGCGACCACGAAGCACGCCTGGCAATCACTTTGCGATCGGATGGACGGCTGATGGGTGGAATTGGACTCGTAATCCAAGAGCCGCACCAGCATGCGGAACTGGGCTACTGGCTGGGTGCTTCGTACTGGGGCCGAGGGTATGCCACTGAGGCGGCCCGAGAAATGCTCCGCTACGGATTCGACGACCTTCGCCTGCACCGGATCTTTGCCTCATATTTCGAAGGCAATACGGCTTCGGCACGAGTCCTGCAAAAAATAGGGATGCGGCATGAGGGCGTCCAACGCGAACACGTCTGCAAGTGGGGGAAATTCATCAATTCGCAACTCTGTGGCATCTTGCGGGCCGAATGGCAGGGCAGCTAGTCCCCCCGGTCCAAAATCGTGAATGCCGCATCGTATGATGTCTGTTCGGTCGGGTGGTCGGAAAGTTACTATGCCAACTGCAAGCCTCACTCTCGATATTCTGGCGATAGCCGCTCATCGCGATGATGTGGAACAAACCTGCGGAGGGACACTGCTGAAGATGGCCCAACGCGGCCATCGCACCGGCATTCTTGATCTCACGCGCGGGGAGATGGGCACGCGCGGCACAGCCGAAGATCGCGCCCGCGAGGCCACGGACGCCGCGAAAATTCTCGGAGTCAGCTGGCGTCGTGCCCTGGACATCCCCGATGGCCGGGTCGAGAACACGTGGGCCAATCGGCTCAAGGTCGCGGCGGTCATCCGCGAAATGCGGCCCCGCGTGGTGATACTTCCCTATTGGAAAGGACGCCATCCCGATCACTACACGTGCTCTATCTTGGGGTATGAAGCGTGCTTTCTGGCCGGTCTTGCGAAGCTCGGATTGACCCGTAGCTCGTCGGATATGGACGCGGCGAGCGAAGAAGAGCGCATGGCCAGTTCCCTGCCACCGCACCGGCCATTCAAAATCATCTACGCCACGCTTTACTACGACATTCGGCCGACATTCGTGGTGGATATGGGAGAGCAGTTTGAAGGCAAACTTGCCTCGATCATGGCGTACAAATCGCAATTCAGCGATCAGGAAGCGGGCAAGGACATCTTCCCCGCTCACGATGAGATTCGCGCCCGCGTGGATGCCATGGCACGCCACTACGGCATGCTGGCCGGCGTCACCCACGCGGAACCGTTCCTGCAGAAAGAGCTGGGGCTGGTGGAAGATCTGCTGGCGATTCCCGTCAAATCAATCTGACGGCTACACCTTCAGCGCGACCGCCAGTCCGTCGCGGATCGGGAGAATCGTAGTGAAGAAGTCACGAGATTCGTAGAGCGATTTGTTGAATTGCAGAATCGTCTTTGTTCTCGCGTCAGGATTCTTGTCGACAACGCGCCCACTCCACAGAACATTGTCGGTGACAAACAATCCGCCCTTGCGCACATGAGGAGCGACCATGCGCAACACACGGGGGTAATCTTCTTTGTCGACATCGTTGAAGACGATGTCGAATTGTTCTTTCTGCTCCGAGAGGAATTCCAAGGCGTCCCCGGTATGAATCTTGATCTGTTTGGAGACGCCGGCGCGCTCGAAATATGAACGAGCACGCTCGGCGTTCTTGGAATCGCCGTCCGTGTAGATAACCTGACCAGCTTCGCCCACTGCCTGTGCCCACCAGACAGTCGAATAGCCGATGGCCGATCCGAGCTCGAAGATTTTCTTCGCACCCATCGTAAGCGCCAACTGTTGCAGAACGCGGGCGACAGCCGGTCCGACGATGGGAACGTTGTGCTCAGTGGCGTAGTTTTCCATTTCGGCCAGCACTTCGTGACGCTTCGGCAGCATGGAGTAGAGATAATCATCCACTGCGTTGCTGGTGATGCCTTCATGCCGCCAGCGCGGCCTGCTTGATTTCGTGGGCACAGTTCGATCCTCTTTCGTTTGGATTTGAAGAGTCAGCAATCCCCTGCTTACGACCGCGTCTCCCCCGGACTCATTTCAATAATTTCTATCCCTTGCACCAGTTTCTTCAGTTCCGCGGGAGTGCCGCGGAGTACGGGAAACGTTCCATAGTGCATGGGAATCACCGCTCTGGGCTTCAGCAGATTGCAGGCGTACGCAGCTTCCCGCGGCGACATGGTGTAATGATCGCCGATGGGAAGCATGCAGATTTCCGGAGCATAAATGTCGCGAATGATGGCCATGTCGCCAAAAACATTGGTATCGCCGGCGTGATAGATCTTCAACCCTCCCGGAAGTTCCACCACGTATCCGGCAGCCGCACCTCCGTAGATGAGCTGCCCTCCATCTTCAATTCCGCTGGAGTGATTGGCGTGCACCATCGTGACCTTAATGTCCCCGACTTCTTGAGTGCCGCCTTTATTCATGCCACTGACGTGCTTGGCACCTTTCTTCTGAAACCATCCGCACAGCTCGGGCATGCCGACGACCATTGGCTGGTGCTGATGAATCAGGTCGATGGCATCTCCGATGTGATCGCCATGCCCGTGGGTAATCAGCATGACATCGAGCTTTTTGATGTTCTTTTGTGAATCAGGACATTTTGGATTTCCCTTTACCCAGGGATCGATGATGACGGTCTTTCCGCCCGCGGTTTGAATGAGAAATGTCGCGTGACCGAGCCAGGTAAGTTTGTTGCCTTTCAAATCCATACTTGCTTGCTCCTTGCAGGTTCAGCGATAGGCCACTCAAGCATCGAGGCGATCCATCCAAAATGGACGACGGGGTAAGAAAAAACCCAGCACTCGATGGAGAGTGCCGATTGCATGCCGCTAGTTTAATATGAAACGCCATGACCGAACTGAAAGTGCTGCTGTCGCGGGATGAGATTGCGAAACGCGTCAACGAGTTGGCCGCGGAAATCACGCGCGACTTTGCGGGAGAAGCCGTCATCTTCGTCGGTGTGCTGAAGGGAGCGGCGATTTTCCTGGCCGACTTGTCACGTGCCGTGAAGCTGGATGCCACGTTCGACTTCATTGGCGTGTCGAGCTATGGAAATCGGCCGAGTCCTCCGCAGGAACTGAAAGCCGGATGGGACTCGACCGGCGAGGTAAAGCTCACCAAAGATGTGGATCAATCCATGCAGGGGAAAAACATCGTTCTGGTGGAAGATATCCTCGACACGGGGCTGACATTGACCTATCTGAAAAAACTGCTGGAAGCGCATCAACCGCGCCGCCTCAAGATTGCCGCGCTGCTGGATAAGCCGTCGCGCCGCAAAATGCCAATTCAGGGAGATTACGTTGGCTTTCAAATTCCCGATGAGTTCGTCGTAGGATATGGGCTTGACTATGCCGAGCGTTATCGAAACCTTGCGGATATTTGCATCATTCCGCGGGAATAGAGGCATTATTCCTTCGCTTTACGTTCTCCACAGGTTATGCCGGAAACGGCTGATATCATAGAACGACCGCATGGGATCCGTCCTGTCGAAAACTGAGCATCATTTGCCGATCGAGCCCCTGTTACTCGACGTCGCCGACGTCCTTTCCACGTCTCTTGATCTGGATACGACGCTGCGGCGCGTGGCGGAGGTGGTTCGCAAGGTCATCGATTATGAGATCTTCGCCATTCTCCTGTTGAACGAAAAGACACAAGAGCTGCGTTTTCGGTTTCAGGTGGGCTATCCGCCGGACTTCACCGAACGCACGCGAATTCGCGTGGGAATGGGCGTTACGGGTCAGGCCGCACAATCGCGGCAAGCGGTTCTGGTCAACGATGTCACTCAGGATCCTCGCTACGTTGCCGGCGTTCCCAACGTCCGTTCCGAACTTGCCGTTCCATTGATAACCAAGAACCGCGTCATTGGAGTGATCGACATTGAAGCGCGGGAGCCGGGTTATTTCACCGAAGAACATAGCCGCCTTCTGACATTGATCGCCTCACGAATGGCGGCGGGGATCGAGAATGCGCAGCTCTATACCCGTACCACGCGGCAGGCACGCATTCTGCTGCTGCTCAATGAAATCGCGCGCGAACTGACTTCGATTCTCAACGTGGACGAACTGCTCGGCCGCATTGCCGAATTATTGCGGCGCCTGATCGACTACCAGATGTTCAGCATCCTGATGCTTGACGGCTCGGGAGAAAAATTGCAGCACCGGTTCTCCCTCAGGTTCCAGGAAAACATTCACCTGAAGCACGAGATCCCCTTAGGACGCGGGCTCGTTGGGTATGCGGCGGAAACGCGGCAGGCCGTTCTGGTTCCCGATGTCAGCAAGGATCCGCGTTACATCGAGCTGAATCCGGAGACGAAGTCGGAATTGGCAGTACCGCTGGTCTACAAAGACAAAGTGATCGGTGTTCTTGATCTTGAGCATACGCGCCGCGGATTTTTTACCGAAGAACACAAACGCACGGTGACGACGCTCGCCGCGCAGGTCGCCATCGCTCTCGAGAATGCACGCCTCTACGAGGAAATTGCCCGGCAGGAGCGCCGTCTGGAGCGGGATCTCTCACTGGCCCGCGAATTGCAGTTCCGGCTGCTGCCGCCCACGCGGCCCAAGATGCAGCACCTGGAAGTGGCGGCCAAGTTCGTGCCGGCGCGCACCATTGGCGGCGATTTGTATGATTTCGTTCCCTACTCGATGTCGCGGCTCGGCATTGTAATCGGGGACGTCAGCGGCAAGGGCGCTCCGGCGGCAATTTATGCCGCCCTAGTCAGCGGAATTCTGCGTTCGCACGCTCCCATCGAACCAGCTCCGGCCGAAATGCTGTCAGCGGTAAACCAGTCTTTGGCTGAACGAAGAATTGAGGCTCATTTCGTTTCGCTGATCTACGCCGTCTGGGATGACCAGCAGCGCACGCTGACTGTGGCAAATTCGGGCCTGCCGCGACCCATCTATTTGCACGGTGGCAAAAGCGAAGTCATCGAGGCCACGGGCCTGCCTCTCGGATTGTTTGATGAAGTCGATTACGACGAACTCCATTTCCGCATGAAGCCGGGGGACATGTTTGTATTCTTCAGCGACGGAATTCTTGACGCCCGCAGCCGCAGCGGAGAACTGTTTGGCCGCGGCCGTGTCGAGGAGATTGTACGGTCTTGCAAGAGCCAATCCGCCGATTGCGTAGTGGACTCTCTTTTCCAAGCTGTGGCCGAGCACTCGGCGGGAGTTGAGACATTTGACGATCAGACCGTCGTCGCAATTCGCGTAAAAGAATCTGCGGACGCGGCAAAGAAGAAATAATGCCTTCGATCCAAGAACGACAAGTTGTTCGCCCCCACGGCTTTGCCTACCTTTCAAAGCGGCACGACGGACGGAAGTCGGGCGCGAAACTCGTACTGTACGGCGAGGGAGTTCCACTGACCAACCTCGCCGGGAAATACGGTACGCCGCTTTATGCCTATTCTTCGGCCATGATTCGCGAGCGTTTTCAAACCTTTGATCAGGCGTTCGCGGACGTTCCCCACACAATTTGCTATTCCGTCAAGGCCAACTCAAATCTCAGCATTCTTCGCATGTTGGCGAAGTTGGGCTGTGGCTTCGATGTCGTTTCCGGAGGCGAACTTGAGCGCGTACTCAAAGCCGACCGGAAGGCATCCCGGAAAGTTGTTTTTTCCGGTGTGGGCAAAACACGCCCCGAGATGATCTCGGCGCTCAAGGGGGGAATCCTTCTCTTCAACGTAGAGAGCGAAGCTGAGCTATCGGCTCTCTCTGCGTGCGCCGCACGAGTGCGAAAGAAAGCTCCCATTGCGTTCCGAGTCAATCCTGATGTTGCGGCCAACACTCATCCCTACATTTCGACCGGCTTGCACAAGCACAAGTTCGGCGTCCCGATTCGCGAGGCGCGGGCGCTCTACAGCAAAGCGGCGGGTGACAAGAACCTTTCCGTTCGGGGCGTAAGCGTCCACATCGGATCGCAGATCACGGATGTCTCTCCCTTTGGAGAGGCGATCTCCCGGGTGGCCGACTTCATTTCTCAACTCAGGAATGATGGTCATCAGATCGATTACATTGACGCCGGTGGAGGGCTGGGGATCCCTTACGAGGGGCCGCAGGCGGAAAGCTTTGCCGACCGCGTTGGTTCTTATGCGAATGCGATCATCAAACCGATTCGTGGACTCGGACTGCACCTGTTGCTGGAGCCCGGACGCTCGATCATCGGTCCGGCGGGAGTCTTACTGACGACCTTGCTTTATCGGAAACGAAACGAAAGCAAGCAGTTCCTGGTGGTGGATGCGGCGATGAATGATCTCGTGCGGCCCGCCCTATACGGCGCGCATCACGAAATCCTGCCCGTGGTGAAACCCGAAATGATTTCCATGGAGACGGCCGACGTGGTCGGCCCGATCTGCGAAAGCGGAGACTTCCTCGCCCGGGATCGGCAACTGCCGGTTCTGCCGGAAGGGTCTTTGCTGGCCGTCCTGGATACTGGGGCCTACGGCTACGTTCTGTCCTCGAACTACAACACGAGGCCGCGGCCGGCTGAAATTCTGGTGACAGGGAAATCGGTAAAAGTGATCCGGCGGCGGGAGAAGGTATCAGACTTAATGCGCGCAGAATTGTAAGCCTAGCCTAGCTCTCGCCCCACTTGAGCTTGGTGCGCATCACCTGGAA
>DAIDGW010000210.1 GCA_027452245.1 Acidobacteriaceae bacterium | reverse complement strand
CCTTTGCTCCCGGGTGCTTCGTGCACCTTCGATGTCACTTTTACGCCGCAAAAGAAGGGTGCGTTCAGCACCCAGGTCAGCGTCAAGGACACCGACGCGGGCACCCCGCAAACCGCAACCCTCACGGGGACGGGTATCAATTAAGTCGTAGGCAGAGCATCCAGAATTCCTTGGGAGTCGTTGTGACAGCTGTGAGAACGAGGGCCGCTTCGCAGCCGGTTTCTTGACACTCCACTCTGCGACTTATATTCTAAGTCTTGCTCCTTGCGGTACTTACGCCTCCTGGCGTGCTTCCGCTTAACTGATCGGCGATCGCGGAGCGGAGGTGAGCCATGTTCCTCGACATCAAAGAATTGGAACTTCATCCGATGGAATTTTCGGAGAAGTTTGCGCCCGACGCGATCGGTCTGGGCAACGAGATCAAGCAAAGCGGGCCGCTGCAGGCCAGCGGGCGAGCGGAGCTGGTCGAGGAGCATCAGGGCAAGCATCAGGTGATTCAAGACATCCGGCTTCGCGGGAAGCTGACGGCCCGCCTGGAAATGAACTGCGCGCGGTGCCTGGAACCGGTTCGCCGCGATGTGGCGCGCGACTTTGAGTTGTTGTATCGTCCGCTCGGGGCCGATGCCGGACGCGACGAGCTTTCCGTGACCGACGCCGAGGCTGAGATCGGATACTATGAAGGCGAGGGCATTCTGCTGGAAGACGTTTTGCGCGAGCAGGTGCTACTGGCTCTGCCTTTGAAAGTTGTCTGCCGCGAGGAGTGCAAGGGCTTGTGCCCGCATTGCGGCAAGAATCTGAATCAGGAACAATGTTCGTGTGAGACTCCGATGGCCGATCCGCGGTGGGAAGCTTTGAAGGATATTCGCGGGCGGCTGGCGCACTGAGGGTTCAGTATCAGATTTAGAGTTTGCGCTGGATTGGCTTCACGGCTGGTCCGGCAGCTTTGATTTTGCGGCGTTCCTGCCGCGGGTGAGAGGAATTTCCATACCATGCCTAATCCGAAACGGCGTCACTCCAAACAACGCACTTCTACCCGGCGCGCTCATGATGCGCTGAAGGCTCATTCGCTTTCCGAATGCCCCAACTGTCACGAAAAGAAGATGCCGCACCGGGCCTGCCCGAAATGCGGCTACTATAAGGGACGCGAAATCCTCGACGTGGAAGAAGCCGGCTAACCTCCGCCATGCCTAGCATCATCGCGCTCGACGCGATGGGTTCCGATCGCGCGCCTAAACCCGAGATTGAAGGCGCCATCCAGGCCGCACGCCAGTACGGCGTGCGCGTGCTGTTGATCGGCCCCGAAGCCACGGTGAAGTCCGAACTGGATCGCCACCTGCTTGCGCGACGGCTGCCGATCGAGATCGTGCACGCCAGCGAATTCATCACCATGGAAGACAAGGTCGAGGCCATCCGCGCCAAGCGCGACTCCTCGATGCGCGTGGGATTGCGACTGGTTCGCGAAGGCCACGCCAGCGGATTCGTGACTGCCGGCAATACCGGCGCGGCCATGGCTACCGCCAAAGTCGTGCTGGGCGCGATTCCGGGAGTCGATCGTCCCGCATTGGCCGCCGTTTTTCCTACCATTACAGGAACCGCTGCCATTCTTCTGGACGTTGGCGCCAACGTCGATTGCAGACCGGAGAATCTCGAGCAGTTCGCCATCATGGGAGAGGTTTATTCCCGCGCCATGTTCGGCAGGAAGGGCGCGAATGCCGCTCCGCGGGTTGGACTGCTTTCGATCGGCGAAGAAGAAATCAAGGGCAACGAACTTACCCGCCAGGCCTTCGCGTTGATTAAGCGTCTGCCGCTGCACTTCATCGGAAATGTCGAAGGCCGCGACCTGTGCAACGGCCATGTCGATGTGATCGTCGCCGACGGATTCGTCGGCAACGTCGCCCTGAAAGTTTCCGAGGGCGTCGCCAATCTGGTTCGCACCACGCTGAAAGAATCGTTGAAGGCCACCATCACGCGGCAAGTTGGAGCACTGCTTTCGCGCAGCGCGTTTGCCGATTTCAAAAAGCGCCTCGATCACACGGAGTACGGAGGCGCGCCGCTGCTGGGAGTGAAAGGCGTGTGCATCATCACGCACGGCTCGTCGAACGCGAACGCCATCAAGAACGCGGTACGCGTCGCGGCAGAATTTTCCGAACGCGGCATCAATGAAGCCATTGAACGGGGCCTGGCGGTTCCGCCCCACGGACCAGTTGCAGCGGCAGTCGCTCAACCGCGATAATCGTCTTCCGAAAATTTCCTCATGAACCAGAATTCAAATACTTTCGCATTCCTGTTCCCAGGCCAGGGCTCACAATCCGTCGGCATGGGAAAAGAACTCTTCGAGAAATTTCCTGAAGCCCGCCAAACCTTCGAAGAAGCTGACGAGGCCCTCGGATACAAACTCTCACAGCTATGCTTTGAAGGGCCGGAGGATCAGCTCCGGATGACCGAGATCACGCAACCAGCGATTCTCACCGTGTCGGTGGCCGCGCTGCGCGTGCTGCAGAGCCGGATTCACCGCCCGGCGTTCGTGGCGGGACACAGCCTGGGAGAATATTCCGCGCACGTCTGCTCGGGTACGATCAGCTTTGCCGACGCCGTGCGTACCGTCCGCCATCGCGGCAAATACATGCAGGAAGCCGTGCCGGTCGGCGTTGGGGCGATGGCCGCCATTCTCGGCATGGATCTCGAAAAGGTCACAGCGGTCTGCCATGACGCCGCGCAAGGAGAAGTCTGCGAGGCCGCCAACATCAACTCTCCGGAACAGATTGTGATTTCCGGGAACACAGCCGCCGTTGAGCGGGCGGCAAAACTAGCCGACGAGCGCGGCGCGAAAAAAGCCAAGCTGCTCCCCGTCAGCGCTCCGTTCCATTGTTCTCTGATGAAGCCCGCGCAAGACCGTCTCGCCGGCGACCTGGACAAAATCGAGTTCCAGCACTCGGTTTACCCAGTGGCTTGCAATGTCGATGCCGCGCTGGTCAGCGATCCCATCAAGGCGCACGACGCCCTGCTTCGCCAAGTCACTGGATCGGTGAAGTGGCTTCAATGCATGCAATTGCTGGTTGCCCAGGGCGTGCAGACGTTAATCGAGATCGGACCAGGAAAAGTTCTCTGCGGGCTGATGCGCCAGATCGACCGCTCCAAAACCTGCCTGAATGTGGCAGACGAAGCTTCACTGAATAAGACGGTGGAGAGTTTTCAGCAGCAACCGGCGTAATTGATTGTCTATCGAAAACAAGCTTTACGCTTCTTACCGGAATACCAGGCTGCAGGGCGGGTAGCTCATCGTGTGATCTGACTTCTCCACCCAGACCTGCGCGTGCTCGGCGCGGTCGTTTACCACAACGTCGACCACGACTCCGCTGCCGCCACCCGGGCAATTCGCCGCCCCATACACGTGCTCAGTCTTGATCAGGCCCCATTCGCCGCCCGGTCCCCAATCGCGATAAAAATCGCTGAACGGATACTTATCGTATTTCGCGGGATGCTGTTTCCAATCCGGATCATGCATCCAGATGGCATACGCCCGGTCATAATTCTGTACCTTGAGCGACGCAAAAAACTGCCCAGCCACATGCTCCTCCGGCAAGAATCGAAACCACCAGAATAGGATTGCGACGATCACCACGACCGATACGAGTATGATGATTCGAATGCGGCGGCGGCGGGCCTTCGCCTCGTCGTACTGCGGTGCGTCGAGCAGTGTCATGACTCTAGGATATAAGACGCCATGGGTAAACCAAAAGTTCCCCCCCAGACACATGGGGTAATTGGGTAATTGGAAAACCAGATTCGAGATCTGACTTGCTTCGTCGTCGAATTCCGAGCTGCCACTTCTTCGATGCCTTTAAATTGCATAATTACAAAATTTCCCAATTACACAATTCCTAGAGGGTTCTTTTGAACAGCGGGATGGCGATAGCCAGCGTAGCGGCGGCAAAGATACCGAGGAAGAGCATGTCTCCCCAGACGGCGCCCAGCGAAGTCTCTTTCAGCAGCAGGCACTTGAAACCGTCAACCGCATAAGTAAATGGATCCATTTCGGCGATCACCTTCAGCCATCCGGGAAAAGCTTGAATGGGATAAATCGCGCCGCTCGGGAAGAACAGCAGCGTGTTCAGAATGCCAAACATGGCGCGCGGCACCAGCGGATCTTCAATACGCACCATCAGCAGGAACATCATCGTATTAAAGGCGAGCGAGGTCAGCACAATCATGATCAGCAAGCCAAAGATTGTCAGTGGATTGAAGACGGTATTCACTCCCGCCAGCAGCGCGCCGATCCCGCAGATAATCACTCCGGTCATCACCGCCTTGATGGCGCCGGCAAGGTTCAGCCCGAGCACGAGTTCGAGTTTGGTGATTGGGGTAACCAGATAGCCTTCGTGCACTCCCCGCGCTTTGTCGTCGATGTAGAGCATGCCTCCGCCAATCATCACGGAGACGAACATGGCCAGCGTCAACGAGCCGGGCAGCAGATACTTCATGTACTCGATATAGGGATAAAGCTCGACAATATCGAGCGCAGTCTGCTGCAGAATGCGCGGCTGAATATCGGGCTGGTTGAGAGAATCGACCAGCGAACTCATCTCGTTCTCAACCGCGGAGCTCATGAAGTTGTCGCTGTTATCGACGATCAACCCGATGCGAGGATGATTGTTTTCATAGACCCGTCGCGAGAATTGCGGAGGAATGACAACCGCTCCCTGCAGCTTGCCATTGCGCACATCGTCCACCGCTTTTTTCTCGTTGTTGTAGTAGACAGGCTCAAAGGTTCGGATATTGGCATGCACGGAGTCGAAGGCCTCGCGGATGCGCAGCGCCTGCGTGCCGCCATCCTGATCGACAACCCCCAGCTTGGCGTCACGGATCTTTCCGCCAAAGGCATTGCCCAGGATGATCAACTGCACAAGCGGAAAAATCATCGAGGCCAGCATGAGCGCCGGCGAGCGGAAGAACTTCCGCATCTCGCGCTCGACAATGGCCATCATTCGATTCATGAATTAGTCCCTAGCCGTGGGTCCCGAGTCTCGAGTCTGTTCGGCACCCCTTAGAGAATTGATAAGCCCGCTTAAAATGCGCCCCAGTTCATCGTGTGTCCCGAGCCGCCATCTTCGCTCGGGGCTCGGGACTCGAGACCCACGACTTTACGGTTGTAGCCCCGGACGTTGCGGCATCGTGAAGGCGTAAGCTTTCTGCAGTTCGTCGCGCAGTTGCCGCCCCGTGTAGTGCACGAAGACGTCATCCAGCGTCGTGTTCTGCACCGAAAGCGATTTCACCGGAATCCCCGACTGCACGGCCATTTCCACCAGCCCGGTCGTGGTTCGCGAGCCGTTGCTGGTCAGCACCCGGAACATACCTCCGCCCTCAGGCTGCACCGAAGTCACATCGTCGAGCGCGTGCAGCTTCCCTTCCCAATCCTCTGGCGGATTTTCGAATTGCACCTCGATCACGTTCGATCCCGGGACGCTGGCTTTCAATGCCGCTGGCGTATCGAGAGCCACCAGCTTGCCGTGATCGACAATTGCGATTCGGTCGCAAAGGCGATCGGCTTCGTCCATGTAATGCGTGGTGATCAGAATCGTCAGCTGGCGATGGCTCTTGATATTTCCCAGCATCTCCCACACTGCAACGCGTGAGACCGGATCGAGTCCCGTCGTCGGCTCATCCAGGAAAAAAATCTTCGGATGATGCACTAACCCGCGCGCGATTTCCAACCTCCGCCGCATGCCGCCGGAAAGTGTCTTGGTTTGCGCGTCGCGCCACTTCGTCAGATCAACCAGTTCCAGCAGTTCGTCAATCGAGCGCTGCCGCTGTTTCAGCGGGACGTCATACAGCTTGGCGTAAATGTGCAGATTCTCCTCGACCGTCAGATCGAGATCGCTGGTCAGAGCCTGCGGAATCACGCCAATCATCCGCCGCGCCGCATTTGGTTCGTTCGCAACATTGTGTCCGGCAATCATGGCTGTGCCCGACGTGATTGGGATCAGGGTCGTCATCATTCGGATGAGCGTGGATTTTCCGGCGCCGTTCGGGCCGAGCAAGCCAAAGATCTCGCCGTCTTTCACCGCGAATGAAACATCGTCCACAGCCGTGAAGTCGCCATACTTCTTCACGATGTGACTGACTTCAATCGCTGACGGAGCGGTGGGATCATATGCAGGCTTCTCGAACTCGGGCGCTGTCGCTCCGCCATTGCTTTTCGAATTTGCGTCAACCGTCATTGCTTTGCTGCCACCGCGGAGTTTTGCGTATCGCCTTCTCCGTTGAGCTGTTGCGGAGACACCAGTACTTCCGCCGTCATTCCGGGAACGAATGCTCCCTTGGGATTTTGCAACCGTACCTTGAGCACAATCGTTTTGATATCGCGTTTGCGCCGGCTCACGTCGCGCTGCGTGGCGAAGTCGCCTTCCACGCCCTTGAAGAAAACTTTGCCGCTGGTCACCATCCCGCCCGGCATGCGCACCCGCAGCACGTCACCCAAACCGATATGATCGGCATAAGTTTCTGGGATTGCGGCCCGCGCCCAGGTGTCAGTCAGATCGACGATGGTTACAATCGGCGCTCCAATGTTCACCACTTCGCCCTGCCGCGCCGCCCGTACCGAAACCGTTCCCGTCACCGGAGCATAGATGTTGGTGTAGCCCAGCCGGACCTGCGCCTGATTCTTCTGCGCAATCGCATTTTTCAGATCAGCTTCGGTCGACTCTACCGTACTCTTGGCCGCGCGCGCCTGCTGCGTTCGCGCGACCGCTGAATTCAGGTCCGCCTGCGCCGCTCGCACTAAGTCTTTCTGCGCCCGTACCGTGGCCTGCGCCGCTTGCAGATTGGTTTCGGCTTGCACTTCTTCCTGCTCGGATGCAACACCGGCCTTGGCCAGCTGAATGGTCCGCCGGCTATCGCTTTCCGTGCGCACCAGCGCCGCCTGGGACTGCTCCAATTGCGCTTTCGCGGAGGAAAGCTTGGCCTGGGCATTGGCTACATCGCTCGACGTCGAACCCGACGTGGATCGTTCTGTGGCCTGCATCTCCGCGACTTTGTGCTGCAGGCTGGCAATACTCGCCACCGCCGCCGCTTCCTGCGTCTGCAACTCCGACGGATCCAGAACGGCAATCAAATCTCCGGCCTTGACCGGCGTGCCTTCATCTACCAGCAGCTTCTGAATGCGTCCTTCCACCTGCGCACTGACGATGACTTGGTTGGAATCCACGGTGCCAATGAGTACGAGATCCTTCGAGTGATCCACGGACAGCGCGTAGTAGATCGCTGCGATCACGAAAATGATTCCCAGAAGGATGAAGAAGCGGTTGCGCGCACTCATGGCCGTACTCCTTCCAAGCTGCCTTTTGACGTTCGAAACAACGCTGCGGAGATAAAGTCCTGCACCGCCGCCCGGCGCTCCGCCACCCGCTCGGGCGCTAGCGGATTGAATCCCACAATCTTTTTCATGACCGGAGCACTGCTGAAATAAAACACGATCATCGCTACCATCGATGGAACGAAGTGCGCAGGATCCACCGGTCGAAATTCACCCTGCGAGATTCCCTGCTGCAGCACTTCGGCCAGCCTCCGGAAAACCGGCTGAATATAGCTCTTGACTAATTTGTCGATATACTCCGATTGCCCTTCGCGCGCGCGCATCATCTCCCGCTGCATCAGCTTCGGGTAGTCCTGGTGGGAAGCGATGAAATCAAAGTAGGTTCCCACATATGCCAGAATCTTCTCCCGTACCGGCAGATCGCCATCCAGCACGCGAAAGATCGCTTCCTTCAATCCGGCAAAGGCATTCTCGAGGACCGCTCCATAAAGGGTGTCTTTATCTTGGAAGTAGTAGTAAAGCAGCGCCTTGTTGACCCGGGCTTGCTTAGCGATGGCATCGGTGCGGGCGCCGGCCACGCCGAATTCTGCGAACTCCTTGGCTGCCGCCCGTAGGATCGCGGCGCGGCTTTCTTCCGGCTTGCCGCGCGTCCCCATCCGCGGAGCCGTCACTCGTTGATGCAGGCCGGGCGACATATTAATTAACCAGTTAGTTAGATGATATCACGCTGCTCCAAGCTTCACAAACCATTCGTCCAACCGGCTTTTTAGCTGGTGAAACTGCCACGAAGCGCACATATTTTCCTGTGTTCTAATAGCCCTTCTGCAAGTTCAATGTCATCTGCAGGAGGGCCTTCTTCTTGAAATCACGATCGTTGTCGCTCGTTCTTTTTCTCTCGCTTTTCCCTGCCTCACTCCCTCTAATCGCCCAGCCCGCAACCCATCCCGACCGCCAGGTCGCGGTCACGATCGACGATCTCCCCTCTGGCATGGCCGATAAGCTTCCCGGATCGCAAATCGTTGCCATGACTGCCAAGTTGCTCGGCACCCTGCGCGATCAGAGGGTTCCCGTCGTCGGTTTCGTCAACGAGAAGAAACTCTATAAGCCGGGCGAAGTCGATGATCGCATCAAGGCGCTTTCCATGTGGCTCGACTACGGATTCGAACTGGGCAATCACACGTTCAGCCACATGTCTTTGAATCAAGCTGGACTGAAGGCGTGGGAAGACGACACCATCCAGGGAGAGAGCGTAATCCGCATGCTGCTGGCGCAGCATCACATGAAGCTGCGCTACTTCCGTCATCCCTATCTCGACACCGGACGCGATCTTCTCACCCGCCGCCAGGCCGAGGCCTTTCTCGCCGAGCGCGGCTACCGCATCGCTCCTGTCACCCTTGATGGCTGGGACTGGGCTTTTGCCGGACTGTACGAAGACGCCAAGCAGCGCAACGACACCGACCTGCAGCAAAAAATCGTGAAGGACTATCTCGCCTATCATGATGCCGTATTCACCTACTCCGAACAGGAGTCGGTAAAAGTCGTGGGATACGAACCCAGGCAGGTTCTTCTTCTGCACGCCAGCAACCTCGAAGCCGACCACATCGGGGAGTTGCTCGATCTGCTGCGCAAGCATGGCTATCGCTTCATCACGCTGAAAGACGCTCTCGAAGATTCTGCCTACAGCCTGCCCGATACTTACGTTGGAGAAGAAGGCACCGGCTGGCTGGATCACTGGGCGATCAGCCAGGGCAAGATCCCTCAGGGAGCGCCGGTCTTTCCGCAGTGGGTGCTGGATCGTTCCAAGGAACTGCATCTCTCGACGGGAGAAGTTCCGGCGCCTAGCGAATCGTACTAAGAACCTCGTCCCCATCTTGAATCAATTCGGTTAGCGCAAGACCCGACTTGCATGCATCTAACTGCGGTATTATGTCCCCGGGGCGCGCATGCGAGCGGAACGCAGGAGGGCGGGTAATCCTTGTCCTTCTCCAACCCTTCCGCAGAAAAAATGAGGACTCCATGAAACGCGCATCATATTTCGCGATTCCATCTTTATTTTTTGCGCTGATCTTGACCGTCGCCTGCAACAAAGCGCCCGAACAGCAGGCACAACAACAGCCCGCCGCTCAACCCGCACCACCCGCTCCTTCGGTTCCTAATGTCAAGGTAAGCCCGGCGATTCAGGCGAAAGCCAGTGCTCCCAAGCCCGGCCCGAAAGCCACGAAACAGAAAGTCGCCGACACCTTCGGCAAGGGCAAGGCTTCCATCACGGTTAAAGGACACCCTGGCGGTGTCCATCATTCCTTCTGGGAAGAAGCTGTCGATGTTGACGGCTCGGGCAACCCCGTACAAACCGATGAGGTTTGGGACAACCATCACAAGGTTCTGTATTTCAGCAATGATCGGACGTTCAGCTGCGGCAACGGCCAAAACGGAACTGGGTCCACAATCATGGCCGTCTATGCCAAAGGCAACACGCTGAAGAAAACTCCCGGCTCGGGATGGTGGATGACGGAATTGGCCCCGGGTTCATGCGGAGTGCAGGACGCCGGCCTTTACGGCTGCCACTTCGATGCTGACGGAAATAATACCGACTGCGGAATCGGCACCATCCAGTCCGATGCCGACGACGTCACCATCGTACCTCTTCCGGGTGCATCCAGCGGATCGGGTGCATCGGGCGGATCTGGGATGTCGGGATCCGCTTCACCGCAGCAGCCTTCGGCTCCGCAATCGGGCAGCAGCAGTGGGCAGTCGGCTCCCAGCAGCAGCAGTCCTACCCAATAGGGCTGCGCAATCAATGGGCGCGGACTATGCCTTCCCTCCGGCGATTGACGGCACCAACAGGACCTCGTCGCCGTCCCGGAAGGCATAGTCCTGCCCGCCCAGAAAGCGGATGTCCTCTTCATTGACGTAGATGTTCAGGAACCGCCGCACTTGCCCTTTTTCGTCGCGCAGGTGCGGCTTCAGTTCCGGAAACTTTTCATCCAGCGCTGAAAATAGCTCCGGCAGATTACTCACCGCACATTCGACCGATCCCACTCCGGCCGTGTGCTTCCTCAATGCGCTGGGAATCTGAACTGTGATTGCCACCTTATACCTCCACCGCTGACGGCTCAATTTCCGGCACATCCAGCGTTCGTTGCAGATAGTTTTCGAACTCCGACAGCTTGGGAGCGATCGGCCTCTCCACCTCATACACGCCCGCGAGCACGTCCGTCGTCTTCAAGCCGTTGCCCGTGATGCAGAGTACGGTCGTTTCTTCGGGCAGAATACGATCCTGCCGATAGAGTTTGCCCGCGCATCCCACGGTCACTCCGCCGGCCGTTTCGGTGAAGATGCCCTCGGTTTCCGCCAGCAGCCGAATCGAATCGATCACTTCCGGATCGCTGACGTCCTCGCTCCATCCGCCGCTCTGCTTGATCGCCTTGATCGCGTAATGGCCGTCCGCGGGGTTTCCAATCGCCAGCGAGCGCGCAATCGTCGAGGGCTTCTGCGGCTCGATCTCTGAACTGCCCGTTTTCACCGCGGTCGAAATCGGAGAGCATCCCGTCGCCTGCGCACCAAAGAATTTCACCGCCTTGTCTTCCACCAGCCCAAGCTGAATCAGTTCCGAAAACGCCTTCTTGATTTTGGTGATCAGCGATCCTCCCGCCATCGGACAAACGATATTGTCCGGCAGCCGCCAGCCCAACTGCTCGGCGATTTCGAATCCGACGGTCTTCGATCCTTCCGCGTAATACGGGCGCAGATTCACATTCACAAATCCCCAGCGATGCTCGTCGGCAATCTGGGAGCACAACCGGTTCACCTGATCGTAGTTCCCCGCAATCCGGACAACCTTCGCCCCGAACACGTTCGTACCCAGAATTTTCGCCGGCTCGAGATCGGACGGAATGAAAATCCACGCCTTCAATCCTTCGCGCGCCGCGTGCGCCGCCACCGCGTTCGCCAGGTTGCCCGTCGACGAGCACGAAACCGTGTCGAATCCGAAGGCGCGGGCATTGGCCAACGCCACCGCTACCACGCGATCCTTGAAGCTCAATGTCGGCAGGCAGACGGCGTCATTCTTGAGGTATAGATTTTTCGCCGCAGTGCGCGATCCGCTCAGATGCTCCGCCAACTGCGGAGCGCTCAGCAGAGGCGTAAAGCCCACGGGCAAGCGCGATTCGAATCCTTGCGGGAGAGGTAACAATTCCGAGTAGCGCCACATGTTCGGAGGCTGTTGGGCAATACGCTCTCGCGTAAACGTTCCCTTCGCAATCAAAGCGCGAATGGAATCGTAGTCGTAAGCGACTTCCAGAGGAGAGAAACACTCATCGCAGATCGACCGGGGCTGGTTTCCCCAAGTACGCCCGCATTCCCGACAGCGCAATTCATACTGAGACATGTAAGCTACTCGCTTTCTTTTATCGTTGTCGCCCGGGTGCCCTACCCTGCGCGGTTTTCGCAGGACGGGGGACTCGAACATCAATAGGTTTGCGAATAGCTGAGGACGAGCCGGAAAAAGCGGCCATAAACGCAAATGGCCTCTTTTTCCAGGAAAAGGAAAAGAGGCTATCGGATGCAGCTACAGCTCGCAGCCGAATCTCATGTTCCCTGTTTCCAGGAGAGAGTTGGCACCAGCATCCCGGGATATATGATCCCGGATCGGTTGCCGTGGCGTCTCAGGGCTCGTCCCTCAGCCACTCTGCATGAAATCGGGTCCGCCCTCCCGCTGAGCGGAAGAACGAACTTATGTTGTGTATCGTACCACAGGAATGCAAACCGTCAAGGGCAAGCCTGCAGTTCCAGTTAGAGACTGCCAGCCCCAGAAAAGGATCCCCATTACGGCGAAAACCAACCATGCGGGACAGCCGCTCTGGCCGCCCGCCGGAACTCGAGTTCGCAATAGATCTGTTTACCCGCGTCTCATCCGATCATGCATAGTGAAGCAGCCATGAAACCCAACATCTCTCTCCAAGGCGTCCACGTCCGCCTCGATCCGCTCGATTCGCGCCATGTCCCCGGACTGGCCGCCGCATCCGCCGCCGACCCCTCCCTTTACGGTTGGAGCCTGGTCCCCCAAGGCAGGCAGCAAATGGCCGCTTACGTCAATACCGCACTGAATTGGAGAGATGCGGGCACCGCCATGCCTTTCGCCATCATTCGCTTGCACGACGGTATGGTCATCGGTTCCACTCGCTTCTGGAACCTCGAGCGCTGGGCCTGGCCGGTGGGCCATCCGTTGCACGGACGCGCCACTCCCGACGCCTGTGAGATCGGCTATACGTGGTTCACTGCTTCTGCAATCCGCACCGCCGCCAATACCGAATCGAAACTGCTCATGCTGACGCATGCCTTTGAAGTTTGGCAGGTTCTGCGCGTCTGCCTGCATGCCGATGCCCGCAACGAGCGCTCGCGCGCCGCCATCGAACGTATCGGGGGAAAATTCGAAGGCATTCTTCGCGCGCATCGCATGGCCGCCGATATTACCCCTCGCGATTCCGCGCGCTATTCAATGCTTGTCTCCGAATGGCCCGGACTGAAACAGCGACTTACCGATATGCGCGATGTCCTCATCAACCTTCGACCAAATGCGGAGTAAAAACCCGCTATCGGATTCAGCCCAACTTTTCCACAACGCAAACCCTCCCCTGCGACGAAATTCAACACCGCAGTAAATAAACTTATTTATGTACTATTGACTCATTGACAACCAATTGCCGGCAGTCCTATCCTCCGATTTATAAAGGGGCGGTTCGTGAAATTTACCTACGCGATTCTGGCAATCTGTATTTTCAGCGCATTGTTGGCAACGGCTTTGCCTGGAACGGATGAGCCCGATACCGCATTTGATGAAAGCGATACCCCGGTTTTTCTCGCCTCTCCTTCGCTGCCTCGCTTTGAGCTCGTAGTTCCGACCGCTGTGCGCACCTCGACTGCACCCACGGTCAAAACACCGAGAAGCGTTATCCAGGTGTTCGAAAGTGCTGAGCATGCGCAATCTCCGAAAAATCTCCAGACGCTTCTTTGTACCTTCCTGATCTGAGAAGCCATTTCTCCCGCGAACCAGAATTCAATGCATATTGAGTTGCACGGCGCATAACCACGCGTGTTGAGTTCTGGGGATGGAAGGATGCCGGGCTTATCCCCTCGCGCTTTCCACCGTGAGCCTTGGAGCAGATACCTCCTTGGTACTCCGAATCCTCTGGGCCTTGCTCCTCGAGGCCTGGAACTTGATCCGGCGGTCGACCGCCCTCAATTACAAGGACTGGGGTGAAGAAATGCTTACTAAGTGTGCTAATCCGGTATGTTCCGAGACTTTTCGGTATCTGAACTCGGGCCGGCTCTTTCGCCTGGAAAACGACGACGTCGATTCCGCATCGGGTATCAGTACGCCACAGTACTTCTGGCTCTGCGCCACCTGCGCGAGAAGAATGACCCTGCGCTTGAGTGGATGTGGAATCAAGGTGGTACAAACTCGGGAAACCATGCTGGGCGACCGGGACTCGCTTGCGTTTTTTCCCGTGGATCGCAACAACGGATTACTTCTGAATGGGGCGAACTTTGGTAGTCCTCGCGTGCGTCGTCGAAGACGACGCACTCCGGGGGAGCACTACCACATATGACGGGCCGCTCGGCCGCTGACCAGCCCCAAACCTGGGATGCCCCATGTCTCGCTCCTTTTCGCGAGACATGGGTTACCTGAAGTTCCAATCTAGTTATGTACGTGTGGGCTTTGCGCAGGATTGCTTCGGTGCCCCACAGGCTCTTTCACCACTTTTATGTCGAAGTTCACCGGCAGCGTCTTCGGAGGAAAGCACTGCGCGTTATCGCAAGCCTGGTAGCGCAAGACCCCGTGCATCGCATATTTCCCCGGCACCACCGACTTCAGCGGGTGCAACGTGAGTCCCACGGTGAAGTCTCCGCTATAAACGTTCAGTTTCTCGTCGGGAGAAAAGGGGAATGTCAGATCCTGACCTTTGGGATAATCCGTGCCCCCCAGCACGATGTCGGTCGGAATATCCATACGCAGGGTCGTTGGGATCAGGAACTCGGAATTGGGATGGTTTGAGTTGATGTGGAATCCCGAAGACACGCGAAAATTCAGCTCCACCTTGGTCTGCACCGTCCGCTCCGCCTTTACGATTCCCACCGGCACCATCGTGACTGAAGGAGAGGAAGACCGCTGAGCAAAGCTTGAGTCAAGCAGGCAGACAGCGCACAGAAATGAGGCAGCGCCAAATAGGCATCTGCTTCCGATATTTGCGCGGGCAATCATCCTCAATATCAGCCCCCGTACGTATTGCTGAAGTTTTGTGCTTCTGATTTCGGCCTGATGGAACCCCGGTTCTCCGATTATCTCGAATCTATATCATTCCGCGAGGTTACTTAGGAGCAGGACCGTTCTCGCTCGTCCTCGGGACAGACGCCTCATTCTGGGCCACCTGCGTGTTCAGCGCGGTCTTGATGTCGTCTTCAATTTCGCCCTTTCCTTTGAGGCCGAGAATCGTATCCACAATCTTCCCGTTGCGGCCGATGAAGAAGCTCTCCGGCAACGCGGGCACGCCCCCATACAAATCGCCGACCGATTCCTTCCCGATCAGGATCGGATAATTCACGCCCATTTCTTTGGTGAACTTGGCAATCTCGTCTTTGCCGGCGTCATCCATGGCAACGCCCACGATCTGCAATCCCTGTGGTCCGTACTGTTTCTGCAGTTCGACGAACCAAGGCATCTCGATCTTGCACGGGCCGCACCATGTCGCCCAGAAATTCAGCAACACCGCTTTGCCCTTCAGATCGGATAAGCTCATCGACTTGCCGTCGAGCGTCTGCAGGGTGAAATCGGGTGCGGGGCTGGCTTGCGTCAGCGACGGCGTCCTCGGACGATGCGACATGTGCACGCCGAAGAAGATCAACGCCGCTGCCACTACGGCCGCAAAGATCAGTGCAAAGGGATTACGTTTCACGGATCAAAACTCCATTCTTTATTCTTCCACAATTACAGGGAAAACCGGTTCAGGAACGATAACCAGTTTGAAATCAGAGTAAATCGTCCGATGACCAGCAGCACTCCGAGAGCGATCAGCAGGCCTCCACTGGCCACTTCCAGCGCGTGCATGTGCGAGCGGAATCGGCTGTAGAACTTCAGGAAGCGCTCGATTCCCAGCGATGTCAGCAGGAACGGCACCGCCAGCCCCAGCGAATAGACCGTCAGCAGCAGGATGCCCTTTCCCACCGTGTCTTGCTCGCTGGCAATCGTGAGGATCGCGGCCAGAATCGGCCCCAGGCACGGCGTCCAGCCGAACGCGAAAGCGAAGCCGATCACGAACGCTCCCATCGGCGTGCTACCGCCCTTTACGCTATGCATCCGGGCATCGGTATAGAGCGCCTTGATCTTGAAGATCCCGGTCAGGTGCAAGCCAAAAATAATGATGACCACGCCGGCTACCCGGGCCAGCATGTGCTTGTAAACGCCCAGGGCTTGCCCAACTCCCGTCGAAACCGCGCCCAGCGTGATAAAAACAATACTGAACCCGAGGATGAAACCGATCGAGTTCACCATCACCCGCCGCATCAACTGCCCTTGCGACGCCTTCAACTCGTCCACACCCACGCCGGAAATCAGTGAAACGTATCCCGGCACCAGCGGAAGCACACAAGGGGAAAGAAACGAAATGATGCCGGCGAGAAAGGCAGCAATCGGTAAGGGCAGGCTTGACATTGATTTTTAGAGTACGGAGGTTCCTGACGGACTTTCCTTAATTATTGTACGCGCAAGCGGTTGTAAGCATCCGCCCGCACTCACCAGATAAGACGCAGAAACACCCCATTTAGTTACAGAACTCGCTAAAACTATGCCTTTGGACCGCTTCCTTTTCAAATGGACCAGGACGCGCTCATCGCGACTGGGAAGGCGCCGGCATAGGCGTGGTCGCCGGATTTTCCTGCGGCGGTTGTGGCGGAGGTTCATTCATTAACTTCTTAATAAATCCCGGCGGCAGGGTCGCGCTGAGAACCGCATGTTTGTCCGCCTGCTTCACCTGCATGCTGTCGAAGACGGCCTTTACATCGGAATCGGTTCCCGGGGTCCCGACCGAAGTATCCGCGCTGTGAAACATCGCCACAAATACCTGCAGCTTCTCGGCGATTGTGCGCGCATCTTCCTCAGTTTCCGTAAAGGCCTCTGCCCGCACGTGAATCGCCCCTGGATGCAGCGGCAGATGCAGCGGATTGGCGCTCGTAGAAATCACTACATCGGCCGGCTGATCTATCACGGCACTCCATCCGCCAACCGAAATCTCAGGCGTGACCCTGGCAATCGCCCAGACCGGGCTCGCAAACTGCACATCCTTGTAATACTTCCGCAGCAGCGCCGGCCCCCCAAACGGAGACGCCAGCCGCCGGTACCGGTCAATAATCCCCCGAATCACCGCCGGATTATCGTTATTCGAAGCCGCTACCGTATCGACGCCCAGAATTGCCACGCGAACATTCCGCGTCTCAATAGGAATCGTATAAACATCAACGGATTTGTAGCTCTCCACCGAGTGCGCGATCTTATGCAGATACCCCGCCAGCCTCTCGCCGTTATATTTCCCGATGAAGACCTCGGAATACCGTGGCTCGGGAGCGTCTCCACCCGTTCCTCCGCCGCGCCACTTCGCGGGATAATGCACCGCAAAGGCCACCGAATCCAGGTCCCGCTCGAACTCAAAACCAGTTTCCTGGATGAAGCGCTCAAAATCCGGATCATGCGATACAGCGGGCAGCGGTTTGCCCCCGTTGGCCTTGCGCAGCCAACCTAAGTTCGCATAAACAAAGGCATCTGCTCCGGGAAGCAGGCGGGCGGGTTCAGGTGGCGCGTTCTTCCGCAGTTCGATGGCGAGAACGATCGCGGCAGCAATGATCGCTACCGCCAGAATGATGGGAACAGTGCGCCTGACTCGCATGAAATCTGGCTAGGGGAGAATCATAGCACCTTGCCCGCGAAATCGCGCCCCTCCGCTCGACCCCACTCTGCTGTTGCAGTTCAGCCTAAGCTCCGGCATAATAAGAGTTTGTCTTGACCTCGCCGGACTCTTCCGGAATAAAGGAAATACATTTGTGCTAATGATTCGTCTGGCGCGCATGGGTGCGCGCAAACAACCGCATTATCGCGTGGTGGTGATTGAGAAGGCGCGCGCGCGCAACGGCCGCCCGGTCGAAGTCGTGGGAACGTATAATCCCCGCACTAATCCGGCGAGTGTTGAACTGAAGCGCGAGCGCATCGATTATTGGGTGTCGAAAGGCGCTCAGATGTCGGATCGGGTGAACAAGCTGGTTTCGAAAGCGGCTCCGGCCCCTGCTACTGCAGGTTCCGCCGCTTAGGCCCTTCGGCTTCCCTTATCGCTGGATCGGATTCCACCGTGAAGAATCAGGACGCTATGACTGGATCGCCTGCGGACGTACGCACGCTTGTCGAAAAAATCGCGAGATCGCTGGTCGAACAACAGGAAGCCGTTTTCGTGGAGCAGTTCGACGACGGTGTCATTGAACTCGAAGTCGCCGAAGATGAAGTCGGCAAGGTGATCGGCCGCAATGGACGCACGGCCCGGGCTCTTCGCACCTTGTTGAGCGCGGCCGGCATTCGTGCCCGAAAACGCTACTCGCTGGAAATCATCGAGTAGTGGGCACGCGCCTGAGAAGGCAGAGACTGCGGAGAACTCGTTTTGGGAAACGACCAGTGCCACCACAACGATCTGCAGCCCCGAAGAGGCGGAATATTTTGGCCCAGGGCGTAAGTTCCGGGAAGAGTGGGACATGAGTCCCGCAGGAACGGCACGAGTTCCCAATCACCGGCTTTCGCGTGCCAAATGACGGAAGAATTCATCACGCTGGCGCGCGTGATTAAGACGCAAGGTCGGCATGGCGAAGTCGCAGTGGAAGTGCACAGCGACGTCCCGGATCGCTTTGCACCCGGGATGCGGCTCTGGGCGCTGGCAGCCGATTCCGAAACTGAGCGCCGCGAACTCGAAATCGAAGATTTCTGGCCGCACAAGGAATGGCTGGTCCTGAAGTTTGCGGGTGTAGATTCGATTTCAGATGCGGAAGCGCTGCTGAAATGCGAGTTGCAGGTTCCACTCAGTGAGCGGGCTGCAATTGAGCCCGGATGGAATTTCGTCAGCGATCTGGTCGGTTGCAGGCTGCTCGATCACGACCGCGAGGTCGGGCGCATTGTTGACGTACAGTTTGGAGCGGGTGAGGCGCCGCTGCTGGTGGTCGCGGCTGCGGGTGGAAAGAAGTTCGATATCCCCTTCGCCGAGGCGTATCTCGCAGGTGTAGATGTCGTCCGGAAGCAGGTGCGGATGGAGCTTCCCGAAGGATTGCTCGAAGTGAACGCACCGCTCACCGAAGAAGAGAAGAAGCAGCAGCATTAGTCTTCTCGGTGGTAAAGATTTACAAGGTCACGATGAGAGCCGATATCGTCACGATCTTCCCCGGCTTTTTTCGCGGGCCTTTGGAGCACGGCATTACGCGCCGGGCTTGCGAAATGGGACTGGCGCAGATCAAGATTCACGATCTGCGCGAGTTTACCCACGACCGGCATCGCACCGTTGACGATCGCCCGTTTGGCGGCGGCGAAGGCATGGTGCTCAAGCCCGAACCGCTGTTTGAATGTTTGGAGTCGCTCGCGTTAGCTGCGCGCGAAGATCGCGCCGCGCGGCGAGTGAGGCAATCTGTGGTCTTGCTGTCGGCCCAGGGCGCGCGTTTGAACCAGGCGCTCGCTGCGGAGTTGGCCGCCCTAGATCGCCTGGTTCTGATTTGCGGACGTTATGAAGGAGTCGACGAACGGGTCGCCGACTTCATCGCTGATCGCGAAGTTTCCATCGGCGATTACGTGCTCAGCGGCGGCGAAATTGCCGCCGCCGTGATCATCGAAGCAGTCACCCGGTTGCTGCCGGGGGCATTGGGAAACGAAGCCTCGGCCCGGCAGGAGTCGTTCACGGCGCATGAAGTCGTCGCCGCGAGCGGCCCCGATTCGACCTGCGGTTCGGGTGGATTGCTGGATTATCCGCATTACACTCGTCCTGCGGATTTTCGTGGAATGAAAGTGCCGGAAGTTTTGATCTCCGGCAACCATGACGAGATTCGCCGTTGGCGTCGTGAGCGGGCGCTGAAAAAGACGCTGCGGAATCGTCCGGATTTGTTGCAGAGCGTGCCGTTGAGCGCGGAAGACACGCGCACTCTGCGGCGGTTGAAAGAAACAGAACAGGATTCGTGAGCCGGCAGAACTCGCCGAGCTCACATAGAAAAAGGAAATATCATGTCGAACTTGATCATCGAGAAGCTGCTTGCCAAATCGCACCGCACCGACTTTCCCAAGTTTGCCCCGGGAGACACCGTCCGCGTGCACGTCAAAATCAAGGAAGGCGACAAAGAGCGCCTTCAGGCCTTCGAAGGCGTGGTCATTAAGCGCGATGGCGGCCCGCAGGCCAGCTTCACCGTCCGCAAGATCAGCTTCGGACAGGGCGTCGAGCGCATTTTCCCGATCCAGTCCAAGGTAATCGACAAGGTCGACGTGCTCCGCTCCTCCAAGGTCCGCCGCGCCAGGCTCTATTACCTGCGCGGATTGAAGGGCAAAGCTGCTCGCCTGCGCGACGTTGAATAATTTGCCGTTTGTCCCACCCTTCGAATCCCGAAGGGTGGGCCTTTCCATTTTTGCGCTCCAGCACCACGCTTCTAACGCTCGCCTTCTCTGCGAATGTCAGAGCTACCCACCCCGTTTAGTACAATGCCAGCGTGAGCGACGCAGTCCGCATCGGGATCCTCGGCGACTTCAACCCTGAGTTCCGCTCCCATCCGGCCACCAATGACGCGCTGCAGCACGCGGCGCACAAGCTCAATTTGACGGTCCAGTCTGAGTGGCTGCCAACCCCGTCTCTCATCCAGCCTGATGCCGAGAAGAAACTGGAATCCTTCGACGCTCTCTGGGCGTCCCCCGGCAGTCCCTATAAAAGTTTTGAGGGAATGCTCAAGGGCATCGAGTTCGCCCGCCGCCGCGACTGGCCCTTTCTCGGCACATGCGGGGGTTTCCAATATGCCCTCATCGAGTTCGCCCGCAATGTGCTGAATATTCCCGACGCCGACACGGCCGAAAACAACTCCGGATCCAGGAACATCGTCATCTATCCGGTCGCCTGCGCCGTTCCCAACCGCAAGGGAGACGCCCCGAAACTCTCCGGCGCAGTTCCGGAAATCAAGCTTCGCCCCGGATCCTACCTGCAGTCGTTTTACGGCAAGGACAAAGAAACCGCTACCGAAGAATTCTTTTGCAATTTCGAAGTGAATCCCGAGTTCGAGTGGATCGCCATGGAAGCCGGCTTCCCCGTCGTCGCCCGCGGCGCCAACGCCGAAATTCGCGCCATCGAGTCTCCTACGCACCGCTTCTTTGTGGCGACCCTGTTTCAGCCGCAACTCTCTTCCACCGACAAAAAGCCGCACCCGCTGGTGATCGCCTTCGTGAAAGCCGCCTCCGAATGGAGTAAGAAGAAACTCGACGACAGCGTCTTGGAATAGCGCTTATCTGGTCAGGGATTTCCCACCCTTGTCTCCGCTCTGTTTGCGGAGACAGGGGTGGGACTGCGTCATGACCGAACGAGGAATCAGCCTTACGCTCCCGTCACAAAATAGCTTTCACCCTTCTTGACCGCCGCATCGCCCGCGACATCCTGCACAAACTCCCGCCTCCGCTCCGGACCTTTTCTCTCCAGCACCCGCACTCTCCGCGCCGGAATGTTGCTCGGATCGATCTTCACGGTCCTTCCCTCTCTGACCTGTACTCGGAATCGGAACCAGTCCGTCCGGAACATGCGGCCCGACGCGTAGAACGTCATCGACGCCGCCAACTCGCCCTCGAACTCATCTCCCGTGGACTCCAGCAACTTCTTTCCCAGATCAAGCGTCCACGTAAGCCCGCCAACCAGCGGATCGTTCAGCAAAATCCGCTCTGAAGGCACAGCCATCGTGAGTTTCCGCACCTGCAGCATCTGCAGCAATACTGAAATCTTCGCCAGGTTCGTGACCACAATGCGCGACTCGCTGGCCGACACACGCTCCAATTTCAAATGCAACTCCGGAGACCATTCCCGCTCAAATTCCTCTCTCGCCAGCGCCAGCCCTTTATCCGTTGCCTCCACATAACGCAACGTCGCCCGCGCCAGAATCACGCTGAAAAGAGTCGTCACCACCGTCGCGATGACCGGAATGTAACTGATCAGGGTGTTGAACGGAATGCGCCCGAGCCATTGAGGATGCATAATCCGGCCGAGTCTAGGCCCGTTACGCGATGCGCTCCAGATGCGCTTGGTGTCCTGTTCGTTCAGCGGGAAGTTCAGCAACTTTGGTAACTCCCACCTTGGTCGCCATTCCGGGGAGCGGAGCGACGAGGAATCTTCTTTTTTTGTCACTCCTCGCGCAGCCAGGAATCTGCTTCCCTCTTATGCCGGCAATCTGCTCGCGCTCGCGACCCGTTATAATAATCGTTTGCGTCCGGCCCGTTATTTCCAACCTTGGGCCTCGCGGAAGGAACTATGCCGACTGACATCATCATGCCCCAGATGGGCGAATCGATTGTGGAAGGTACCATCACCAAGTGGCTGAAGAAGCCCGGAGACAAGGTCCAGCGCGACGAACCCCTTTTCGAAATCTCAACCGACAAGGTGGACGCCGAAATCCCCTCGCCGGCAACCGGCGTGCTGAACGAAATTAAGGTCGCGGAAGGAACCACGGTCGGTGTGAATACCGTCGTCGGCACCATCGCGGCCGATGGAGACGGCGCCGCTCCCGCCAA
This sequence comes from Acidobacteriaceae bacterium, assembly GCA_027452245.1. Taxonomy (GTDB): domain Bacteria; phylum Acidobacteriota; class Terriglobia; order Terriglobales; family Acidobacteriaceae; genus Sulfotelmatobacter. The sequence goes on along the minus strand of DAIDGW010000210.1, from coordinate 12,314 downwards.
AGCCGCTCCCGCCGCAACTCCAGCTCCCAAGGCCGAGCAGAAGCCCGCCGCATCCGCTCCGCCGCCCATGCCCGCTCCCGCGGCCAGCGCCGCGCACGAGCCCGCCATCAGCGAAGACGATGAGGTTCGCTCCTCCCCGCTGGTGCGCAAAATTGCCCGCGAACACGGCGTCAGTCTTTCTCAGCTTCAGGGCACCGGACTCGGCGGACGCATCACCAAGCAAGACATCATGGCTTTCATCGAGCGCGGAGAATCTGCCTCCGCTCCTTCCCGCCCGATCCCGGCGGCGCCGCAACCCGCATCCGTTCAGGCGGCAGCGCCTGTGCCCTCGCGTCCCGCGCCTGCTCCCACTCCCGCGCCATTCCCTGGCGAGCTTGTGCCTATGTCGAACATGCGCAAGATCATCGCCAAGCACATGATCGAGTCGCGCCGCACCAGCGCTCATGTTCATTGCATGTACGAGGTCGATTTCACCCGCATCGTGAACCTGCGCAACAAACTCAAGGGTGGATTCGAACAACGCCACGGCGTCCGCGTCACCTTCATGCCCTTCTTCGTGCGCGCGGCCACCATTGCCATTCAGCAGTGGCCGATCGTCAACGCCAACATCGAAGGCGACAACATCCGCTATCACCGCCAGATCAATATGGGCATCGCCGTCGCCCTCGACTGGGGACTCATTGTTCCCGTTCTCAAGAACGCCGGGGATCTCAATTTCCTCGGCCTGCAGCGCGGCATCACCGATCTCGGCGAACGCGCTCGCACCAAGAAGCTCAAGCCCGAAGACGTTGAAGGATCGACCTTCACCATCACCAACCCCGGCCAGTTCGGGGCCGTGTTCGGATTGCCCATCATCAATCAGCCCAACTCCGCCATCATGGGCGTCGGCGGAATTATGAAGCAGCCCATGGTCGTCACCGACAAAGACGGGAACGACTCCATCGCCATCCGTTCCATCGTTCACCTGACCCTCGGCTACGATCACCGCCTCATCGACGGCGCTGTCGCCGATCAGTTCATGGCCCAGGTGAAGAAGAATCTCGAGCAGTGGAACGAAGACATCGGATAGCGATCATGCATTACCAAAGCAGCTCTGTCATCCCGAGCGATGGAGACGGTTCGCTTGCGAATCGTCTCCTTAGTCGAGGGACCTGCTGTCGCCCCGCTACGGCTGAGAATTCACAACCGCTGGTATCGCCGAATTCTTCGCCCACGTGGACGCGTTCAAACACTCCACTGTGCCGTCCACTATCTTCGAGATGCCGCTCTTAAATTTAACCGGATCCACAATGTCCCGGTTCGCCACTGCATCGACCGTCGCCAACGCATTCTGCAGGAAAGTCATGGCCGCGTCTTTCTTTTCCTTCCCCGTTTTATCTCCGAACATCGATTCGATCGCATTCACCAACGCCGGGATGAACGCGATTCCCCGCAATAATTGCGATAAGAAATTCATCGTGTATTCTCCTTGAAATTCGAATTGTCTCAATCATCACTACGAGTGCTGGCACCGGATTCACTTCAGCCAATATCGATGCAGCGCCACTGCCGTGCTGACTGCCGCGCTGATGCCCGCGCTGACGAACCGGTTGTAAGCGCTTCGCCGCACATCATTGCGTTCCAGTTCAGCAATCTTGTCTTCGGCTGCTTTCATACGCCCCGGCTGCGCTCCGCCCACCAGCGTCTCCATCATCGTTTCCAGCCGGATCAACTTATCCAGCACCTCCCGCTGAAAGTCGTACTCCATCGTCTTCGAAATCATTGCTCCCACCCGTAATCCTCTTCCTTCCCAACAAGACCTTTTTCTCTGTCATTCCGAGCCGCCGGCAGCCGCACTGCGGCCAGGGCGTGTCGAGGAACCTCCTGTTTTGTCAGCCACACGTGAAAAAGCCGCCGCACCCTACAGCGGATAATCCACATGCAGCGCCGCCGAGTATCTCGAATACCGCGGAGGATTCGAACTGTCGTACAGCCGCAGAAAATAATTTTGCGTTCGCGCCAATCGCGGCAAGCTGAATGTCTGCGTGCTGAACCGTCCCAGCAAGTTCCGGTCATTCGACGGACCCCAGCCATAGTCATGCGCCCGGACTTCGAATCCCTGTCCCGCTCCCGGAACAACTCCCCCGTCCACCTGCACCGTCGTCGAATTCACCTGCGTGATTTGCGCCCGCGTGATGCTGGGAAGGTAGTACGCTCCCACCTCAGTGCTCGCCAATTGCGGACGCACATCTCCCAGTGGGACCGTAACTACCTTCGCCGACGACTGCATCGCCAGCGGACTCGCCTGGTCGTTGGCGAACTCAATCGTATAAAGCCCTCGATCGTTCGCCGGATCGCGCATCTCTACTTCCACCTGCCTCACAACCGCATCGAAGCCTGCTCCCCGGCTCCCCACGTTCACTTGTAAAACGTCTCCCGGAAAAACATCCGCGGCCGCTCCCGGCAAGAAGTCGCTCCACACTGCATATGTTCCCGACCACGCCGCTCCCGCCGCCTCGTCCAGCATCGCCAGCGCCGCATTTTCGCAATCTGCCTGCGTGCGGGCGCTCGGCGTCGCGACAACTCGCAGCAACCCTCGCGTGCCGTCATCGGAGGCATTCTTCAACGCCGCAATGCTTGCCGCGTTCGCAACCTCCGCCACCGCCCGCCCGTATCCTCGATAACTCACCACGATCATTTCATTCAGCGCCGGAACATATTGCGGATAGAAATCCAGTGCCGGATCGCTCGTGATCTCGCAACTCGCGCCGTCCGACAATGATCCGGCCAGTTGCGTACAGTACGGCTCTCCCGGCAACGCCGTCCGCACTTCTGCCAGGGAAATGTGCCTGGCATACGTGTAGGCAATCGTGCAGTGCATGCTTGCCGCATTCACCAGCGCGTACGTACAAAAGCTCGGCGTCGCCGAAATCACGCCGTCATACAACACAGTCCCCGGCGCCACCAGGCTCGCGGGATTCGCTGGATCGATATCCTGCAACTCGAGCACGAATCGCACACTCGCTGCGACCGCTGCGCCTCCCAATCCATTTCCCGCAACATGCGCCGGCGAGTGAAATATCTCTTCGCTGCGATACACCTCCATCGAATAGATATACGTCGTCAGGACATAGCGGTGCCCCAGTTGCGTCGTCACTACCGGCCCCGTTGCCAATCCGCTAATCACCGCCTGAATATTCGACGCTGCGCCCGCGGGTGTGACTTCAAATCCCGCAATGCAATTGGGAACCTCAATCCCTCCCGCATAAAGTCCTCCAATCACACCCTGTGACGGATTCGAAAAGCTCACGTCGCCGTGCTGCAACTCCAGTGCGCCTCCCAGTTCGATCTGCTCCAGGAAGCTCACGGTGGTCTGCCCGTCCTCTCCGGTTCCTCCGGCAAGCTGAAGCGTTTGCGCCTGAATCGAAATCGCCAAACTCGGATCCATGCTGCTCCACGTCGTCCGATCGAGATTTGTTCCCAGGAACCCTTTGTCGATCAGGGCTCGCGTACTTTGCCCAAACGGCTTCTGCGAGAGATAAAATTTCAGGCTCAAGCCATCGCCCGCAAAATAATCTCGGACGTAGGCCTGTGGCTCATCCAATCCAATGGCAGTCACGTCGTTCGCTACTGCGTTCGCACAAGCCAACTGCAAGCCCGCCGCGCAAAAGTTAGGATCCGTTTCTTTCAACGCATAAGCATTCGTTCCCACCGCCTCCAGCAGCAACGCCTGGTTCATGGCGCGGTAGCTCGCTCGCGCCGCCACGCAAATCTCCGCCGCATGTTGCGAAAACTTCCTTTCCGGATTTGCAGCATACGCCGCCAGCACATCAAGGTCCTTCACCCGGCTCACATCGAACCATCCCGGCAAAAGATCCTGCGCCAACTGCCGAAGTGCGCTTCCGGCCGTCCGGTTCACAAAGGGAGCGCGGTTGGGCAGCACCTTTTCATCCAGCAGGATCTCGTCGCTCTGCGCCACCATGTTGTACCGATACACCGTCCCCGCTTCGCCCCATCCCAGATACTCAAATTGCGGCGCCTGCGTCAGATATCCCGTGAACAGATACGAGCCATCGGCCCTGCTCAGCAGGACTCGTGCCCCGAGTGCCGGAACCACAAAGCTTGCGGAGTTTGCCAGCAGGCTGAATCGCAATTCCGCGGGCTGATTCAATTTCCGCGCGATCTTTGCGCAGGTCGTTCCGTCCAGATTCGCCGTGTAATCCTGAGGCCCGCTACCCTGTAGATTGTCGATAATCAGTTTCATGACGTTTTCGGAAGTCCAATTCGTAATCGCCGCGTCCCGCTCTTCGCGGCGTCCGTCAGTTGTTCGCAGCCGGACTGCTGCCCCTAATAGGCCGCCGCCATATTCGCCGGAAAATAACTGCGATAACACAACACCGTCTGCCCATCATTCGGATCGGTATACGGAAGCGCCGTGAACGCTGCGTGCAATGCCACTGCCGCCAGCGGCTTCGCAATCTCCACCAATCCCTCTCGTGCCTGCTTCGCCCCGGAACCGCTGCCCTCCTTCTTGTCGCCAGAACCCGAACTCAATCGCGGATAATAGAAACAGACTCTTCCCCCCGACTCCTGCTCCGCCACGAAAAGCGCCGACCATTCCTGGAAGAAAGACCCATCTTCCCGGTCGACAAACGCGACCACCCTCTGCACCGCCGCCCCGCTCGGTATTCCCGCCAGCAGCGGTTGTGAGAGCACGAGCGAAGTCGAGGTCACCTCCGCCACGCATCCCACGTTGAAAGTTACGCGCCGCACATAGTTCGCATCGCGGTTCACTTTCACCGGATCGCTCACATACGCACCCGCGATCCCCGATCCCACATACCCCGTCTGTTGCTGATAATCCACGTCCACCGCAATCAGCGACCCCGCCGGAAAATTACTCGTCGCCGCCCCGACCACGACCTCACCCGCGCTCGAACCCGGCAAGACCGCAATCGCCGCAACTGGCGCGCCTCCCGAGGGAGAAGAACTCATTCCTCCCATCGGCGCCAGAACATTCATGTGCTCCGATCCGCACGCGAGCGCCATCTGCAACTTCCCCCATTCCCGGAAGTCGAACTCGACGTGCGTCTCCAGCGGCCCTCGAAATTGCGCGAGCGGCAAGCCTTTCGCGCCCGAGCGCACTACCTCCGTCGGCGTTCCCGGGTAACGGGTGAAATTCTCAATCCATCCCAGATCCACCCATGGCGCGGGAGGCGCATTCAGCGCGAACGCTCCGCTTCCCGGATCGAAGATCGTCGGCGTCTCCGTTTGCCGGCTGACGGGAGCGAAGTATGCGCGCATCTGCCGCGTACATGGAACCATTGCCGGTCGCAGCGGTGCTGTGCTCATTGCAGCGTCACCTCCGAAAAGAAATAGATCGTCATCTCCACCTTCCGTTCCACGCGCGCATCCTGCTGCGCTTCCGCGTCGCTCGTCACTCCTGTCTTTGCCCGTTCCGGAAACGCAACATGTCCCCCGTACAAGCCCGCGCCTTTCCCTTCCAGGAACAATGGCTGTGTCCAGAACACGCTCGTGCCCAGGTCCTCGCTCGGAGACTGCGTGTAATCCCGTTTCTCTGTGTTCGGAGGCTGGCACATCCCCAGCAGCTCATCGTCAAGCTGTGCCAGGACTCGCCCTCGGTCCACCATGCTCTCGACCGTCCCCAGCGTGTAGTAGGAAATCACCGCGTTCAGGCTCATCAACGCGTTGTTGCCCGCATGTCCCTGAAGCACTGCCGCTGCGCCCCACTCGATGTAGAACGTATTCGGCTGCGGCTCCCCGAACTGCGGCAGCAAGTTCTCCACAACCAGCACGGCGGGAACCGTCGCGCCGTTGATCGTCACTGTCCGTGCCGGATTCAGCGCCGCCAGCCGCTGCTGCAGCGCCAGGAAAAAACTGTCCTTCGCAAATTGCATAATTACTCTCTGAAAATCTTGGATAAGGTTTGTGTTCCGCTTACGAACCGCTTATCGCTCTTACTCCACCGCCGTCACCACGTAGAAGTAGACTGTCCCGCAAAACTCTTCCGGAACCACGCTCTCGATGTGAAACACCTCTGAGCCATAGCTCAATCCCATCGCGGCTTTGAACAGATCGTCCGCCGTTGCCAAGCCCAATGCCGGCAATTGCTCGGCAATCACCGACGCCGGAAGCGTGAACTCCACTCGACGCCGCGGGCCCAGATTGTTCGTCGCCAATACCCGCGTCACCACCGGAGAAATCACCACTTCCTGCACCCCCGGATCGACCAGTCCCAACTGCCCCGCCCCGTCGCTCGCTGTCGCCGTTGCCGGCAGCATCAACTCCACCCGGTCTCCGCCAAACGCCGCCAGCATTGCGTTCGCCGCTCGCAGCATCGCCGCTCCTTGAATCGCCATCGCTCCTCCTATGCGCCCTTTCGCGCTATATACGGCGTCAGCAGAGTTCGCACCGTATCGTCCAGCAGCGTCTCGCTGAAATATTCCAGCCGCATCCGGTCCATCGCTCCCGCCTTCACATTCAGCGCCGGCGTCGCCTGCGCATTCTTCACCACCTGCGCGCACGCCACTTTCACCCCATCGGGAATCGTCTGCAGCCCCGCCGTGTACGTCACATCCACTTCGTTGAACGCCAGCCCCAGAACATTCACCGGAAACGTAAGCTCTCCCAGCACGGGCGAGATATCCACCGTCGTCGGATCGATCGTCGTCCACGATCCCGGCAGCGTGAACACCAGCGCAAATTCCATGCTCAAGTCCGGAGCCGGCCATTCCCCGCGCCGCGGCAATCCATAACGCCCCTGCAGCGAAACGACCGGCGTCGCTGCCGGAGCCACCGTCACCAGCGGCAGATAACTCAACCGCACCGTATTCAAATCCGCCAGCATCTTCAGCCGCTCTTCGTACTGCGTCACGCCCAGCGTGGCCCGCCGGCAATGCGCGTCGATTACCGCCGATGCCGCGGTCACCCATGACGGGTCCGTCGTCGCATCCAGCCCATACGTCAAATATTCCGTTGCATCCAAATAATTCATGATTCCTTCTCGCTCGCGTTGGAATGGGAAGTCAGCCCCTCACTTCGACAAGAAAAAAAGGAGCGCGACAAAGGTCACGCTCCCACTTACGAGTGGTCCCAGGCGGCTGGTTTACCGCTGCACCTTCACCTCGTAATGCGCAAAGCTCGCCCCCTTGACCACCGGAGCTCCGAACTTCACCACCACCATCTGTTGCGTCAGTGCACTTGGCAGTCCCAACCGGAACACCCGCGGATTCGGATCCGTCAGCCAGTGATACTCGATCAGGTCTTCCGTCACGATGTACGCCGGCAGAACCGCGCTCCCCGATCCCGGAGTCCCCGTGTATCCCAGAGCCCATTCCGGAATCAGCGGCAACTCGCCCGCCTGCGTGGTCAGCGCCTTCACGCGAATCCCGCCCGTGATCTCCACGGTGTTCAGCACCACATTGAACTCGGTCTTCATCTCGCGATCGATCAGGTCGAGCAGCACCGGGTTTGCATAAATCGCCGTCGGACGCACTTCATACGACGAATTCGCCACCATGTTTGCGATCGTGCTCTTCAGTCCATCCACGATGCTGGCCGAAGTCCCGATCGTCGTCGTGTTCCCCCCCGCTTCGATCTGTCCCACTACGCCGAAATACTGCGGAGTCGTCGGAGCGCTCAGCGACGTGTCGTTGCCGTTCCACAGCGCCACATCGTGCGTCCGCAGCAATCCGTCCACCGCATCCGCCAGATCCTTCGCCTGCAAATACGCGAACTGGCTCTGCTGCGCCGTGACTTCCAGGTCGAATAGGTTGTAGTTGAGTTGCGAAACCAGCGCCTTCAGCGGAACCGAAAGTTCCACCCGGCTTGGCGAGTTCACCGTCGGCACAATATTCCGCGGATCGACAAATGCCTGCGCCGCAGTCGGAGCTGCAATCGTGGTCTCCTCAAAGAATCTTGAAGGATGTCCCGTGGCCGGAGCCTGCTTGATTCGCTGCCCGAAAACTCCCCGCCGCCGCACGATGTCGAAGATCTCGGTCTGATACCGGTCGATCTCAACTGCGCCAGGCCCGATAAAGTCTGCCGCTGCCATCAAATCCAAAAATTGTCCTCTCATCTTTTCTCCTTCTGTTTTGTCCTGCTGAAAAACGCGCACAACCGAAAACCCATGTTTCGTTAACCGCGATAATTCCGAGCCGTCCGCAGCCACCATCGCGGCGAGAACGTGTCGAGGAACCCGCTTCTTCGCAGATACGAGAATTTCGGGTGCCCCGTACAAGCTCTGCTCGTGCGGAGATTTTTTCTTCATCCCCGAAACGCGCCAAAGAAAATGGCACGACCGTAGTCGTGCCTTCCTTGCCAAACGCCGGACGCCGGATTACTCGATCATCCCGGCCCGCGCCAATTCCGACTTCACCGCAATCCGCTGCTCCACGCTCAAACTCTGCAGCGACTTGTTCAGCACCTCTTTATCGACTCTCCCCTCCGACTCTCCACCGCTCTTCGCCAGGATCGCCGACACCATCGGGGGCAGCGTCTTTCGCGTCAGTCTTGCCGCCTGCGCTTTCAGATCGGCATTCGACTTTTCCAACTCGGCCACGCGCTCCTGCAACTGCCGCGTCTCTCCATTCGTCGGAACATATGTCTGCTCATCCACCGCTGCCACGATCCGATCGACTTTCGCGTTCAATGCTTCCTGTTGTGCATCCACTCGACCCAGCACGCGATCCAGCGATTCGGCTGCACTTGCCAACCGTTCCGCCGCCGCCATCATCTGCTGCACCATCTCTTCATTCATCTTCAACTCCTCCTCGAAAATGTGACCTGAACTCCTCTCTACTCGCGGCTCGAAACTCAGGACTAACCCAACTCAATCCACGTCTCCGAATACGCCGCCTTGTCCTTCCGCAAAACCGCGGCTCCCGTGAACGTCACCCGGTTCAGCGTCCATACCCTTGCCTCTCGATCGGCGATCTCCACGCTCGTCACTTCATACGACATGCCCAGCTTCCCAGTACTCGCCGCCATGATCGACGTTCGCGGCCAGCGCCTCGGGAACGAATAACCCGCCGCGCCAAACAACCGGCTACCCACTCCCGCCAACGAAAATTCCCGTGGACGCACCACCTGCGCTCGCACTCCTGCATTGCGTCCGCCCTTCGCGATCTCATCCACAATCTCCGGGAAATCCTTCGCGAACAGATACCCGCTCACCTCCAGGTTCCGTCCCACGATCTCGGCTCGCGTGATCACGCCCACTTTCCGCTGCACATCGTGCCGGTCCAGCGACGGAGCGTAATCCAGCGCCATCCCCAGCAGCGACGGCAGCGCCCGCTCCGCCGCCGCCTTCGTCAGCAGCACTCGCCGTCCCCTCGATCCCGACGGAGCCCTCTGCGACGGCACATCCACCACCGCCAGCACTCCGCGAAACTCTACCCGGTTCGGATGCCCTTTCACCTCCGGCATCTCCACCGCCATGCTCTCCAGTTCAACCATCCTTATCTCCTTGCTACCATGCGCAAACGGGTGCTCCACGTCCCGCGGGCGCGATGTGGGAACACACCGTTCCAAGCTGTGCTACATTCACTACGAACTATGAAGTGGATCTTCTCGGCAGCGCTGGTGCTCCTGGCTCTTGTCACGCTCGCATTAGGCCAAAACACCCCCGGTTCCGATGAACACCTTCAGCAGATGACCGACAAGCAACTCATTGACTGTTTGCGGAACAAGCCAACCACCTGTCCGATTCCAGTTCAGGATCGCGACTTACAATGGATTGCCGGCACGCTTGGGGAAAGAAAGCATCCAGATGCGCTGATCGCCGAATATAGAACTGCTGATCAGGACGAGCGCTACTATCTTGTTCGCGCTCTCTCAATGATCAACAAGCCCAGAGTTAGTGAATTCATGCGCTCAATCGCTTTTGAAAACCTGCCCGACGGCCAAGACAACGAAGATGTCTTTTTTCCTCTTGACTACTTGGCCCGTCACTGCGACCAGCGCGCACTCGCCCGTTTAAATCGTCGCGTCAACTTTGACAAAAGCTTCCCGATGGGCTGTATCTACTTCGCACCCACTGTCGAAGCTTTTAGCCGTTGTAACTACCGTGCCGCCGCCCCCAACTTGGTGCGAGCGCTGGATGCTGCGTGCCTCAACATTACAGATGCAGCCCTTGACGGCTTGCACAAGTTTTTCCCACACACATGCAAGCAGGCGCATTCGATACAGGAACTGCAACGCTGCTATGGCGCTCTCGTTAATGATGGCAGCAACGAGTTACCGTCTTCTAGCCATTAGCCGTTACGTTCCGCCCCTCCATCTCTCCCAACCCCCGCATCCTCCTCACCTCATTCACCGTCAACACTCCGCATTGGATAAGCATCTGCTGAATCTGCGCCTCCTCCATCGGATCCGTCGTCTCCAGGTCCGCGAACACAAATTCCAGATCGTTCCATCCCAGTTTTTTCCCGATCGCATCCCGCGTCAAATGTTCCGCAAACAACCGCGCCGTCGGAACAATCGCCTGCCGGAACGCCAGGTCATTCAACTCCTCCGCGGTGGAGCGGTTTACGTCCCGCTCCACTCCCAGGTAAAACGGAGGAAGGTCAAAAGCATCGGCGACGACTCGCAGCAGGAATTCCTGCCACTGCAGTCGTAAGTCTGCATCGGTGCCTCCACCGAACCTCAGTACCTCCGGTTTGCTTTCGACCGATAGGATGGGCACCTTCCCCGTGCCCTCAATCTCGTCCTGCCACCACCGGATCAGCCGCTCATGATGTTCCGGCGTCAGATCCTGCAACCACAGCGCGTACTGCACTACCGTGTTCGACGCCAGCCGCGCCGCATACCGGTGCGCTCCCAGAAACGCATTCACCGTCTCGAACGCCACCTCCAGCCGCCCCAACCCAAACGGCGTGTGCGTCCGCGGATTCAGCCGCACATACATCAGTTCGTCATCATCCAGTTCCACATTTTTCGCCAGCCCCGGCTGATCGTTCACCTGCACATACCTCGGCGAATGCGCCGATCCATCCCACTCCGCATTGATCCGTATCGACGCCCCGTCCACCGGCCACATCAGGAGCGGAGTGGGTTGGTTCAAAGAGGGATGCCCCATTTCTCGCTGCCTTTGCGAGAAGTGGGGATGTTCGCTATCCCACTCCGGACTCAACTGCACCTCCACCGCCCCATACCCGCCCACAATCACATCCTCGATCACCTGCTCCGCAAACGACCGGAACGAGTCCTCCGCATTCGGCCACTCAAAATTTCGCGTCAGTATCCGAATCCGTTCTTCTCCATTCGGAATCTGCTCCAGCCCATATCCCTGGCGTGGCTGGATCCTCCATCTCATCCCCGCGATCCGGTCCTTAATGCAGTTGATCGCCCGCCGCGCCACCGGTGTCTCGGAAAACTTGCGCAAGTTGTACGCCGTAATCTTCGGCAGCGCCTCGGTCATCGTGCCGTACGAATTGAAGATCGAAGGCAGCGCCGAAGTCCGCCGTTTCTTTTCGAGAGCCTCTGTCGAAGACACTCCCGCCATCCGGCGCAATGCGCCGCGTACCGCCTCTGTAATTTTCATAATGTTTTTCTCTGCCTGAACTCTCGAGGGTGCTGCATCCTGGCCGCGCCTTTTCCGGCCAGGGTGGGAATTTTGACCCTTGCCCTGCTTCTAAGCAATTTCTCCCAACAAAAAGGCTCCGCCGCAGCGGAGCCCGATTGCGACTTGTAACTTCATCAGACTGTCATCCCGAGCGCAGGAATTGCTTCATGCAATGAAGCGATTCCGTAGTCGAGGGACCTGCTGTCCTTTCGCTCACGCAGCTGCACTCTCTCTTTCAACTCCCGCCTCCCCGCTTCTGTCGGGTGCTGCATCGCAACCGTCCAAATTTCGCCGTTCCGCGGATAATCAGATATACGTATATCTGATTATCCTCAAAAGAAGGAACGATGCCCGACACTGAACTCACTCGCCTCACCATCGTTTTGTCCAAGGACACCGACCTGGCTCTGCGTTCCTACCTCGGCACCCACGGCTTGAAGAAAGGTGCCCTCTCGAAATTTGTTGAAGATGCAGTCAAATGGCGCCTCTTCGACCGGACTGTCAGTCAGGTACGTGATGCCTTCGTGGACCTGCCCGCTAACGCACTCAATAACATGATTGACGAAGCCGTCGCGAGTGTCCGCAAAAAGAAAGTAACGGATGAGGCTGGTCAGGTCTGTCAATTCTTCTGTGTAAACGACCGAGTTTAGCTTTTGGTTTTGGGGATGGGAGCGCGAGGGAAGGGGCAGCGCCTCTTCCCTCGCCCAGCGATTGTAGAAGCTTTGGGTTCATGATGCCACTCTCTCCAGGG